>CALDSI010000025.1 GCA_937911395.1 uncultured Labrenzia sp. | reverse complement strand
GTATCCCTAACACTGTTTCGCCAGTCTAAGGATGCCGGTTTCGCATGCTCGCAAATCGGGTCGTCTCCGGTAGCACCGCCGCCTATCGTCCTGCCAGTAACAACGGAGGACGAAGTCCATGTTTCAAATCCAACCACTCCTAGCTGAACATTTCTCCAGCCTGAATGGTCTTTCTGACGCGGAACTGTCGGAGCGCGGCGTTCAGGTTCATATTTCAGATGGCGGCTTTCCCTGCCGAGTGTCCCTTCAGGACGTTACGGCGGGCGAGCGTGTGTTCCTTCTGAATTTCGAGCACCAGCCGGGAAATTCACCCTATCGGTCCCGGCACGCAATCTTCGTGAAAGAAGGCGCTGAAGAAGCGCGTCCAGACCAAGGCGCAATCCCGCCCTCTATTACAAGCCGGCTTTTGTCGGTTCGCGCATTTAACCAAGCGCATGAAATCGTGGATGCGGAAATCATCGAAGGAACTGAGGTTCAAGATCTGATCACGAAGTTCTTCGAAAATGCAGCTGTGGACTACATCCATCTACATTATGCACGCCGCGGATGTTTCGCAGCACGCGTTGTCCGCCCCGAAGCATAGGCACAGGGTCCGGATAACCAGCATTGCGTTTAGGTAATTTAGCGGATGTCACGTTCGTTTTTTCGATGTTGCGCTATACTCAAACCCAAATCTATTTGGGAGAACACTGATGGTCACTGCCGCGCAACGCCGGGCCGCCTTTAAGGCGCTTCATGTGAAGGGCAAAGCCTTTTTGATGCCCAACCCGTTCGACATCGGCTCCGCCCGTATTCTGGACGGCATGCGCTTTGATGCGTTGGCAACCTCCAGTGCCGGGTTTGCCTGGGCCCGGGGTGTTCGGGATGCTGAAGGCCTGATTGGTCGGGGTGATGCTCTGGCTCATGCCGCTGATATCATTTCCGTGACCAGCCTGCCGGTTAACGGCGACCTGGAAAATGGGTTTGGTGATAGCCCTTTAGAGGTGGTTGAAACCATCAAGGGTGCGATCGAAGTTGGTCTTGCCGGGTGCTCCATCGAGGATTATTCGCAGGATCCCAAGAACCCTTTTTACCCGCTGGACCTGGCTGTTGAACGGATCAAGGCGGCCAGCGCTTACATCAAGGAAAACGCGCCTGAGTTTGTTCTGACTGCCCGCAGTGAAGGCCCGGTAAAATCGGAGCATGAGCTGGAACAGACCATCAAACGTCTCAATGCCTTCAATGATGCAGGCGCTGATTGCGTTTACGCCCCGATGCTCAAGGACGAGGCAAAAATTGCCAAAGTTCTGGAGACCGTCGATGCCCCATTGAATATCCTGGCCGGCCGCCCGAATTTCCATCTCACGCGCTAGGAACTCGGTGAGCTCGGTGTTGCCCGGATCTCGATTGGCGCAGGCTTGGCACGGCTTGCTTACGGAGCCTTCACGGCCGCGGCAGAAGACATGAAGGATGGTGGCTCGTTCGGCTGCTTCGATCGGGACCCAAGTGCGGAAATGCCTGTAAATTTCGAAGACTTCATGAAGGCAAAGCCCTGATCTTTCCGCTCATGCTGCCCAATAGGTCAGTACAAGCGGAAGCGTCAGCAATGTCATCAGCGTCGACAGGAAAATGAACCCAGCGACAGCAGGTGCATCGTCAGGACGGTGTTGCGATACCGCCAGGTAGGTTGCGACGGATGGCGGCATGAAGCAGAGCAGGATAATCGCGTTTTGCTGTGCTCCGTTGAACGGAAATACGCTTGTAAGTGCCAATGCGGCAATCGCAGAAAAACAGATATGGATCACGGATAGTGTAGCTGCACGGCCGAGATTGCCGAATTTAAGCGTCGCAAGACTGTGGCCCAGCGTCAGCAGCATGATGGGAACGGCAAGCCCGGCGAGAATGCTGAGGCTCTGATCCACCGGGCCGGGCAAGCTCCAATCCGTCTCCATGAGAACCAAAGCCACCATAACGGCATAAATCACCGGTTGCTTTGCAAGGGTTTTGAAGTCGGGTTTGCCAATCGGTAGCGCAACCCCGATGGTGAAGATCGCAGCCAAGACCACGACGACAAAGCCCAGCGCCACCGCCGCGCCTTCCGCACCGAAAGCCAGCGTTGTAACCGGCAAACCGATGTTCCCGACATTCGACAGCATCATCGGAGACAAATAGGCCTGAACCGGCAAACGCAACAGCTTCAGGATCCCGAAGCCTAGAACACCGAAAATCAATATCATGCAGGCAGCGGCCAGCAGCACATTCAAAAAGGCACCGAGCTCGATGTGGTCTTTGGCAAGGTGCGAGAGGATCAAGGCCGGGTAGCCGACATTGGCGACAAGACCGCTAAACATTTTCCGGTCAAACGGGGCTTTCAGAACCGCCAGGCCATATCCGAGCAACACGCACAAAAGCACGGGCAGCATGACAGTAACCACATGTCCGAAGATTACGTCCAAGACAGCATCCGCTCCGGCGAACCCAACAATTTTAAAAGCTTAGCCGCGTCAACGGCACCTGTTCAATCGAATAGCCATCAACTATCGCGAATTCCGACATAGGTTGCGCGCGGCCGGATCTGTTCTTGCGCGCCGTATTGTTCCAACGCGTGCGCAATCCAACCGGCCATCCGTCCGGCGCAGAAAATGATCTTGCCGCTGTCTTTCGGCAAATCATAGGTCTTCTGCATGGCGGCGAGCGCAAAATCGATGTTTGGAAAGAGGCCAAAGAGGTCATGGCCTGCCTTCAGGATTGCCGGCAATTTCTGGACGAAGGGATGATCCGGTTCTGAAGCCATCAGATTGGTGATCAGCCAGTGGCCGCGTGGATCCTTGTCGACATAGATCTTATGGCCGAACCCTGGAAGGGTTTCACCGCGCCCCAGCCGGTCGGCAATCAAGGCCTCAACATCCGTATCTGCATCGATTTCGGCCATCCAGGCATTCGCCCGGCCGGACGCAGCACCATGCCGTGGTCCGGTGAACGCCCCCAAGCCGGACAAGAGCGCCGCATGCAAAGGCGCACGCGTGGAAGCAGCGCAGCGCGCAGCGAAGGTGCTGGTATTCAGTTCATGATCAGCAGAGAGCACGAGCGCCGCCCGAATCAGGTTCTTCGCCCGAGATGATACGGCAAAGGCTTGTGCGATCTGCGTGTGAACGGGGATGGTTTGCGGTTCAGTTTCAAGAAGCGCGGCAACGCCGTAGCGAAGAAGCGCAGCCCCTTTTGTCCGCAGCAGTTTTACGGCCTGCGTATGGGCTGCCCGGTCCTGCAGGGGCCAGGCTGCCAGCGCCATCATCACCCTGTCCAGCGGACCCAGCCCAACGGGGAGTTCGGGCGGCGCGGAGGGCTCAGGTTCGGCAAAGGGATCATCATCGCAATTCCAAAGCAGAGTGGCGACGCTTTCCAAAGTGGCATTTTCAGCTAGATCAACAGCCGGGCGCCCGCGATAGATAGCGCCCTCCTGGGAGATCATCGTAAGCTCGGTTTCCAGCACCGGATCACCAGTTAACGGGCGGCTTCCGGACGCCTCCTCCGTTGTTCTTCGACCCTTAAGCCGGCGCACGTCAGAGGCATCATAGCGCCTTTGTTTACCTGGCCCGGCGACAGACTCAATCAGCCCTCGGCTGACATAGGCATAAAGCGTGGCCGGTTGAACGCCGAGTTCAGCGGCAGCTTCTTTCGCGGAGAGATAGATCGGCGTGTTCACACATTGATTGTATTTATCAAGATTGATCAATGCAATGACTTCTTCTTAGGTGCTTTCCAGAACAAGGAGATGACCATGACAAAAGCGTCCGATCCCGGAGCCCTGACCGCAGACCCGGCCTCCGGTCTGGAAGGTGTTGTCGCTGCGCACACAGGCCTCAGCGATACCGATGGCCAGAATGGGCAACTGATTCTGCGCGGCAAGCGGATCGAAGACCTCGCCGGCAGGGTCTGGTTCGAGGACGCCATCCTTCATCTGTGGCACAGTTATGTCTTCTGCGATGCTGATGAAATCCAGAAGGCATTGGGCGCAGCACGTTCAGCTGCTTATTCCAGTGTGCCGCTGATAGAGGCGTCCTCAAGCAAGCTCAGCATCTATGAACGGATGCAAGTCGGCCTCGCCGCTTTGCCACTTGATCCGGACCGCCCGCAAGCCGTGACAATCAGCGGTGCTCTGCCGGTATTTCTTGCAGCCGCCTTCCGTGTTTCTGAAGGCGAGCACCCGATCGCACCAGATCCGAACCTTACGACAGCGGAAGATTTGTTGCGCATGATGGGAGATGAAGAGCCGGATGCAGAGCACATTGCTGCGCTTGACCGGTATCTGGTCACCATCCTGGATCACGGATTGAATGCGTCAACGTTCGCCGCCCGGGTCATAGGCTCGACGGAGGCCAACATGAAACAAGCCGTGCTTGGCGCCATGGGAGCCTTAACCGGTCCGCTTCACGGCGGCGCGCCCGGACCGGTGCTCGATATGATTGATGCCATTGGAGCGCCTGAAAACGCAGCAGACTGGATTTCCGAAGCCTTAAACCGCAAGGAGCGTTTGATGGGGTTTGGGCACCGGATCTACCGGACACGGGACCCGCGGGCAGATGTCTTGAAGGCAGGCCTCAAAACACTTCAGGCTAAAAATCCAAAAGTTAGCCTTGCCGAAAAGATCGAAGAAGCTGCACTCACCGCTCTGCGAAAGGTCAAGCCGGACCGGGCGCTCGATACCAATGTTGAGTTTTATACAGCGGTCCTGCTTGATGCGATCGGAATAGACCGCACGCTGTTTACACCACTCTTCGCCGTTGGACGCACACCGGGTTGGTGCGCGCATGTGATGGAACAGCAGGCAACAGGAAAACTGATCCGCCCGGCGTCCCTTTACGTTGGTCCAAAGCCGGCGTGAAACAAGCCCGCCCGGCACTGCTGGGCGGTTGTCAGTTCAGTTAAGCCAAGCCCGCAATAGCCGAGGCAAAGTCCTTGGCCGAGAACGGCTCGAGATCTTCAACGCCTTCACCAACCCCGATGAAGTGGACCGGCAGGCCGTGTTTGGCGGCAATGGCCACGAGAATGCCGCCGCGCGCCGTGCCGTCAAGTTTGGTCATGACAAGTCCGGTCACGCCGGCAACCTTGCCGAATATTTCGACCTGATTGAGCGCATTTTGCCCTGTTGTCGCATCCAGAGTAAGGAGACAGGTGTGCGGCGCGTCCGGGTCATGCTTCTTAATCACGCGGATGACCTTTTCCAGTTCGTCCATCAGTTCGGCCTTGTTCTGAAGGCGGCCGGCGGTATCGATCAGAAGGACATCGACCTGCTTTTCGGTCGCTTCCTTCATGGCGTCAAAGGCAAGGCCGGCCGCATCTGCGCCGGTGTCGCGGGCAATCACCTCAGCGCCGGTGCGCTCACCCCAGATCTTGAGCTGTTCGACAGCAGCCGCGCGGAATGTATCGCCAGCGGCCAGCATGACCGTCTTACCCTCTTCGCGCAACTTCTTGGAGAGCTTGCCGATGGTGGTGGTCTTGCCGGTCCCGTTGACGCCGACCATCAAGACAACGTGCGGTTTCTTGCCGGAATTCAGATCCAGCGGCTCGGCGACAGGTGCCAGAACCTTTTCCACTTCCTCTGAGAGGATTTCGCGGACCTCATCAGGGGAAATTTCCTTGTCGTAGCGGCCGTCAGACAGGCGCTCTGTGATTGCCATTGCCGTATCAACACCGAGATCCGCCTGGATCAGGATGTCTTCCAGCTCCTCAAGCATTTCCGCGTCGAGCTTGCGCTTGGTGAAGATCGACGAAATGCCGTCCGTCAATGCGGAGGAGGACCTTGAAAGACCTTTTTTCAGCCGCTGGAACCAGGAGAGTTTTTCTTCCTCAACGGGTGCAGGAGCAGGCGTTGCCACGATCGGTACAGCTGGTGCAGAAGGCTCTGCTTCCGGCTCAATCTCTGCCGGTTCTTCGA
>CALDSI010000024.1 GCA_937911395.1 uncultured Labrenzia sp. | reverse complement strand
CCTGAACCACACAGCCTGAAGGGTCACAAGCGCGTTGACTATCTTTCATCTTGCGCGACTTAATCGCTTCATCTGACACTCCCTCCGCTTCAAACCAAGTCTCTGCAGCAAATGAACTTCTCGCACTGGACAACGCTAAGTTCCCCTCGATATCCCGGGCGGCCAACTGAGACCCTTTTGCCGGAATGTAAATATCCGGCGGGCGCAATATTATCGCGAGAGCAATTCCCACAGGCACAAAACCTAAACTGATTATACGGAAGCGGCCCGGGGCGAGCAGCAAACCCAAGAAACCTGCCAGCAACACAGTGGCAGACAGGCCGCTCAGACTGCCCATTCGGCCGAAGTCAGGCGCAATCTGTTCTGTGAACTCCGCTATCTGGATCAGCACCGCCAGACCGGCGCTCATGATCTTGAGTGGGATTGCCGCCAAACCGAACGGCATCAGCACCAGTGCGACCACGCCCATTGGCATTACGATGATCGAAAATACCGGCATTCCCAGCATGTTGCCGACAAGTCCGAAGGGCGCGATCCGTGAAAAGTGGTACGCACCAACAATGCCGGTTGCGATCCCGGCGACGAGAGCCGTCACGAACAAACCAGTGGCCCATTTTAGCGCGCCGGACAAGAACGAAGAGGATCCGTTTGCTGATGGCATGAAAACCCTGCGTCTCTTTTGATATGACCGCCACAGATCGTAAACGGCGACCAATGCGATCACGGCCGCAAACGACATTTGAAAACCGGGATAAAACAGTCGCTCCGGCGCGAGCAGAAGTAAAAACAGGCCGGCGATTGCGACCGATCGCAACGTTAACCCCCGGCGTCCGGTCATGATCCCCAAAAAAACCAGCGCGATCATAATGAAGGATCTTTGCGTGGCGACCGATGCCCCGGAAAGGAGAAGATAAAAAACTGCCGCGACAAGGGCGAGAATGGCGGAAATCTTATGGATCGGCCAGCGCAGCGCAAGGCCCGGAATGAGTGCCAAGGCGCCAAGACACACAGCATAAGCACCGCCTGCAAAGAGCGCCATATGCAGGCCAGAAATTGCCAGAATGTGTGCAAGGCCCGCGGCCCGAAGGCTCTCTTCAGTCTTTTCATCAATACCGCTGCGGTCCCCCACCAGCAGCGCGACCGCAAGGGCTGATTCCGGGCCTTCCGGCAAAAGCGCCGAAATCCGCTCCGCCAGGTGCTGCCGGAGTTGATTTACCTGGCGAACGAGCAAAACGACCTTAGATGCCGCAGGCCCCTGCACGATCTCTGGAGCTCCGTAACTGAAACCGCTTGCGCCCATCCCTTCGAAATAGGCGCGGAAGGAAAAGTCGTATCCGCCCGGTACCACAGGGCCCATGGGCGGAAACAACCGGGCCCGTGCCTTGATCCAATCTCCGGGTGCAACCCCCGCGTCCGCCGGAATGCGCAGCCGGACCCGGTTGGCAAACCGCCCATCAGTGATTTCTCTAGCGTCAACTTCACTGACGCGAACCACAATCCGTTTGCCGGACCGGGTTTCCTGCACCTTCAAGACGTCACCGCGCAACAAAACTGTCATCGGCTCCGCCAGCCGGGGTGCGTCTACTGCAGCTGTCCTTATTGTAGCAATGCTCAGCCCCGCCAGAAGCGCGAGCAAAAGGATCATAACTCGCGGCAGACCCGTTCGGATGGCATAGGAGCCAGCGAAAGTAGCTGATAAAACGAACAGCACGCCAAGAACGAGCCAACTCGGTTCGTCAGGCAACACGCTGTAGAGGAAAATACCGGCGCTAAAGGCAAAACCGGTCCACAAAAGACCCTGCTTTTGCCAAAACTGCTCCCAATCGTCCGCCGTTCCTGCCCAACCAGCGTGCTGATCAGTTGGCCGGTCTTTCCGTTCTCTCCGGGCTCTCAGAAACGCGATCCAGGGCGACGCCTCGGCGGGCTGGTGCCTGCTATCCGTGTTTGACGATAAAACTGAAAAGTCACTGACGGGAGCGCCGGGGACCGTCCGGTTGTCATCATCGACGTCTGGTTTCGCCTCCCGTGCCACCCGCGCTCCTTCTGCCGGGTTTGACGATCGCAGCAAAGCCTATTTTGCCTCAGGCTTGCCTATGCTAAGACCGCGCCACTATCCGTCAGGCGCAGATCCGCGCCTCATTCTGACAGAGACTTTCAAAAAGCACCATGGCACAAGATATCGGCACGCGTTTCGCCCCATCCCCGACCGGTTTTCTCCATATTGGCGGCGCCCGAACCGCACTCTTCAACTGGCTCTTTGCCAAACATCACGGCGGCAAAATGCTGCTGCGCATCGAAGACACAGACCGGGCCCGCTCCACACAGGAAGCGGTTGATGCGCTGATGGACGGTCTTTCGTGGCTCGGCCTTGATTGGGACGGCGAACCGATCTCCCAGTTCTCCCGGGTCGACCGCCACAAGGAAATTGTTGACCAGATGCTGGAAAACGGCACGGCTTATCGGTGTTACTCAACCCCGGAAGAGGTCGATGCCATGCGCGAAAAGGCCCGCGCCGAGGGGCGCCCGCCGCGCTATGACGGCACCTGGCGCGACAAGGATGCATCCGAAGCGCCCGAAGGCCTTGATCCGGTGATCCGGCTGAAGGCCCCGCAGGACGGCGAAACGGTCGTGGACGACATGGTTCAAGGCCGTGTGGTGATCCCGAACAAGGATCTTGATGACTTTGTGCTCCTGCGCTCGGACGGCACGCCGACCTACATGCTGGCCGTGGTGGTCGACGATCACGACATGGGCATCACGCATATCATCCGCGGTGTCGACCATCTGACCAACGCCGCCCGGCAGACTCTGATTTTTGATGCCAACGGCTGGGACGTGCCGAAAATGGCGCATATCCCGCTGATCCACGGACCGGACGGCGCCAAACTTTCCAAACGGCATGGTGCGACCGGCGCCGAGGCCTATCGGGCGCTTGGCTATCTGCCGCAAGCCATGCGCAATTATCTCGCGCGCCTCGGCTGGAGCCATGGTGATGAAGAGATCATGTCGCTTGAGGACATGATCAAATGGTTCGGCATGGATGCAGTTGGTCAATCGGCAGCGCGCTTCGATTTCAAGAAGCTGGAAAATCTCAATGGCCATTACATGCGCGCAACAGACGACGCTGAGCTGCTGGAGCATTGGAAGGTTTATCTTGCCCATGCGGATGATGGAGCGGCAGTTTTGGAATGGTTATCGGACGCGGCCAATGCCCAAACGGCTCTGACCGCCCTTCCCGGCCTTAAGGAACGCGCAAAGACACTCGTCGAGCTGACAGACAGCGCCTCCTATCTGTGGCGCCAGCGCCCGCTCGAAAATGACGAGAAGGCGATCAAGATCCTCACAGACGATGCCCGGGCGATTCTGGGCGACCTGAACGGCGTGCTTTCTGGCGTCGCTGACTGGGAAGCGGAACCGCTGGAGGTGGCCGTCAAAGCCTATGCGGAAGACAAGGATCTGAAACTCGGCAAAGTCGCCCAGCCACTGCGTGCAGCGCTCACCGGCCGGGGCACCTCCCCTGGCATTTATGACGTTCTGATTGCGCTCGGCCGCGACGAATCCCTCGCCCGGATTGCCGATCAGGCTACCTGACGTAGGGAGTGCAAAGGACCGGCGCGTTTTGCTGCGGCGCGCCGGAACATTGGCAAACATCAACATGTCGGCCTTTGACCAAAGCGTTATACGCTGCTGCTTGCGGCAGTGCGGCAAATGGGCTAGGCAGGACGCGACCATTCCTCCAGCACAGTCTGGCCGCCTCATTTGGGTCTTGTATCCAAGGCCCGTGGCTCGGCAGTGCAAGGGTAACAAATAGGGGGTTTTCTGAATGGCCGACAACAACGCCAAGCTCAACGTCGGTGGCAACGACCACGATTTCGACGTCCTTGACGGATCCATCGGACCGTCGGTTGTGAACATCTCGTCCCTTTACAAGGACACGGGCATGTTCACCTACGACCCGGGCTTTACCTCAACCGCATCGTGCGAATCCAAAATCACCTACATCGATGGTGACGAAGGCACGCTGCTGTATCGCGGGTATCCGATCGAACAGCTCGCCGACCATGGTGACTTCCTGGAATCCTGCTATCTGCTGCTTTACGGCGAACTGCCGACCAAGGCGCAGAAAGACGATTTTGTCACCCGTGTGACCTATCACACGATGATCCACGAACAGATGAACCGGTTCTATTCCGGTTTCCGCCGCGACGCCCACCCGATGGCGATCCTTTGCGGCACCGTTGGCGCCCTGTCAGCGTTCTATCATGACAGCACCGACATCTCCGATCCGCATCAGCGGATGGTCGCGTCCCTGCGCATGATTGCGAAACTGCCGACCATGGCTGCAATGGCCTATAAGTACCACGTCGGTCAGCCGTTCGTTTATCCGCGCAACAATCTCGGCTATGCAGCGAACTTCCTGCACATGTGCTTTGCCGTTCCATGTGAAGAGTACAAGGTGAACCCGGTTCTGGCGCGCGCCATGGACCGTATCTTCATCTTGCACGCAGATCACGAGCAGAACGCCTCGACATCGACCGTGCGTCTTGCGGGATCCTCTGGTGCGAACCCGTTCGCCTGTATTGCAGCCGGTATTGCCTGTCTCTGGGGCCCGGCACACGGCGGTGCCAACGAAGCAGCGCTGAACATGCTTTCCGAAATCGGTTCTGTTGACCGCATTCCGGAGTTTGTAGCCCGCGCGAAAGACAAGAACGATCCGTTCCGTCTGATGGGCTTCGGTCACCGGGTCTACAAGAACTACGATCCGCGCGCCAAGATCATGCAGAAGACCTGTCATGAGGTCCTCGGCGAACTCGGCATCAAAGACGATCCGCTCCTCGACATTGCGATGGAACTGGAAAAGATCGCCCTGAACGATCCGTATTTCGTCGAGAAGAAACTCTATCCGAACATCGACTTCTACTCCGGCATCACGCTGCGTGCGCTCGGTTTCCCGACCACAATGTTCACCGTGCTGTTCGCGCTTGCGCGGACCGTCGGCTGGATCGCCCAGTGGAAGGAAATGGTGGAAGATCCGTCCCAGCGTATCGGCCGCCCGCGTCAGCTCTACACGGGTGCCACCAAGCGCGACTATGTGCCGATCGATCAGCGCCGCTGATTGGTTGACGAACTGACCAGACCAAAGCCCCGGATCGCAGATCCGGGGCTTTTTTGTTTCTGGGGCGAAATGGCGCCTCCTAGAAAATATAAGCCTCTCACAACTCCGGTCTCATCTACCTAAAAGCACTTACGCAGTCGCCACAGCTTGTACGTGCATAACCCACATGCTGTAATTTTTTGGGATGGAGGAGCATCAATGCATGACCAACGTCACAAGTCGAAGAGACTGCAATCGCCGCACGAAGACGTGCTGGTCAATGATCTAATCCCACGCATCGCCGAGGAGCTGCACAAACGCTTTGCTGCCAGGCTTTCCGAGGATCCGGAGCGCCAGAGTATCTCCAAATCGCGATCGGAAGATTTGCCGCGCCTCCGGAGTGATCGGGCACGCCGCCGTCTGCCGGTCCACACTCCGATCAGAAGCCCTTGCGAAAACTCCGAACGGTATCAGGGTGCTCCGCTGCCGTTTAACTTGGATCGCGGGGCCGCCACGCCGCCGCCGACAGGCATTCGCTAGGCCTTCAACCGGTCAACTCGAGCCCCGGCAGCAGTACCCTCTCGATGTCATGGTGTCAGCAATGGGCTGATAAACCCTTCAGGCTTGACGGCAAGCACCGGACATTGAAGGCTGTTGACGATGTTCTCAGCCGTGTTGCCGATGAAAACGCCGCTAAGCCCGGTCCGCGCGACAGTTCCCATAACCACTAGATCCGCATTTTGAATGTTGCTCTGAGTTTCTACCACGCGCTCAACCGCGCCGCGGGCAAGAAGTGGCTGTAATACCACGTTCAAACT
>CALDSI010000023.1 GCA_937911395.1 uncultured Labrenzia sp. | reverse complement strand
GTTCGAAGGCACCTGGCAACAGAAGCCTTCACTTCACACTCTTCCCTCCGACGACGCGAAACACTGGCACTGCCTATCGCCGCCCGCTCCATAAAGCGCTATCCTTGGAAAAGGGCCTTTCCTTTTTGAACCTTGCCCGTCAATGTGCTTTTCTGAGATGAAATTCAAAGCGAGATTCGACTGAACACGATGTCTGAAGACCTGTTGCGATACGATATCCTGATCCAGGATGCCCTGCGTGGTGCTGTGAAGAAAATCCTTGCGGAGGTTGGACGCACCGGTCTGCCCGGCGATCACCACTTCTACATCGCGTTTGAAACGACCGCACCGGGTGTGAAGATCTCTCAGCGTTTGAAAGAGCGTTACCCGCAAGAGATGACAATCGTCCTGCAGCACCAATTCTGGGATCTGGCGATCGGGGAGCATGCCTTCGAGGTTGGCCTGTCCTTTGGCGGCGTCCCGGAAAAGCTGCTGGTGCCCTTCTCAGCAATCAAAGGATTCTTTGATCCTTCCGTTCAATTCGCGCTTGAATTCGATCCTGGCAAGACAGCCGAAGAGCTTCCAGAAGATCTTCTGGAAGCGGTGGAAGAACTTGCGAAGGCGGAACAGGAAACCACCGAAAAGCTGATGACAGCCGACAACAAGCAGGATGATGTTCCTGCAGTGGAAGCTGAGAAAAAAGTCAAAAAATCAGATCAAGACACGGAAGACAGTGACGGCGGCGGTGAAGTTGTATCGCTGGACGCATTCCGGAAAAAAACCTGACCCTCAGGAAAAGGCCATGAGCGCCGAGATTGTCAATCTGCGCCAGGCGCGCAAGCAGAAGCAGCGGCAAACAAAAGCGAAAACCGCCGAAAGCAACCGCCAGAAGTTCGGCCGGACCAAAGCTGAACGCGAGGCAGACCGCAGGCGCCGGGATATGCTTGAGAAGCAGGTCGATGGCCATAAGCTTGACGGACCGGCCACCATTCTGCCCGGCGACGACTAACCCATATGGCGCTCCAGAAAAGATCGGTTTCCCTGCACGGCCACCGGACCAGTGTGGCTCTGGAAGCGGAGTTCTGGGCGGTCATCGACGCAGCCGTAAGTGCCGAAAATCGTTCCCTTGCCAGCTTGATCGCAGAAATAGACGACACGCGGGATCCGGACGATCCGCTGTCTTCTTCCATCCGCGTGTGGGTGCTCAACCGGGCGCAAACGCGCGCCGAACGACAAGCTTAAATCAACACAGCAAAACTGGTGTCATTGACCAGCCGGGATACCGAACTGCCCGCTTAAAAGATCTTCGATGGTGATCGGACCATCAAGGGGCGGGAGGTCTGAGGCGGGTTTAGATTCAGGCGCTGCAGATGCGCCGGTGAGATCAAGATTGTCGTTCGACGCATCAAGCACCGCGCGGATCCGGTCAGTCAGCGGGATCGGGTCATCCACTGGAGCATTGGCAGGGCTGGCGGCAGATTCAACGGGTTGAGTGGCAGGCACAACCGGGGTCTGCTCGCTGTTCTGCGTTTGCTCCTGCTCCTGGCTCTCCTGCTCAAGTCGTTCCTGTTCCAAACGAAGACGTTCTTCTTCTGCCGCCTGTGCCGCTGCTTCTGCGGCTGCAGCGGCCTCAATCGCTTCCCGTTCGCGCCGAACCTTTGCTTCAGACTGGCGTTTGAGTTCGCGCGTCAGGCGGTCCCGCTCCAGGATTTCTGCCTGCAGGCGCTCTACCCGCTCCACTTCTTGCTCAAACGCGCGCAGCGTCAGATAAGCTGTGAACGGTGTGATATCGACACTGCGCGCAGGTGCCTCTACCGGCCCTTCAAACAGCAAGCCGATCTGCGGCTCGGCACCGGTCACCGCGTTTTCTCCCGGATCGACCTGCAGCGAGAAATCCGCATCGAGGTCATAGGTATTAAGATCGAGCTGCGCCGATCCAAAGACTTCGGCCTTTTCGGCATCAACCACAACGTTGCGGGCAGAAAGACGGCCGCCAACCAGCGTCAGTGTTCCTTCCACCTTTTCAAAGGGCAAGCTGCCGGCAGACATGTGGCTGAGGAAAACCTCTTCGATCTTGTCGTCCTGCAAGTCGAGACCAGCATCAACCGCCCGCGTCACCTGAAGAAAGGCCTGCGGGTTCAACCGCTGAACCGTGCCGTCTTGAAGAGTGAAGGACCCACCACCATTCAACCCTGCAACAACAGCCGCGATCGAGCGGCCAATGCCTTCGAATTCGAGATAGAGATCGCCTGTCCCGGAGACAACTGCCCGTCCATCCGGACGCCATGACAGCTGGCGAAGATCCGCGCCGGTCAGCTTAACCCGGCCAGATGCGGCCCCTTCTGCCTCTGAACGGCGGAGGGAGAGATTACCGTCAAGCTTGCCGCCCGCATAGGTGCCATTCAGACCATCAAGACGCAGAAGTAGCGGCGTTAAGCGGAATTCGGCCCGTGCCGATTGAAGGGCCGTATCTTCGTCGAGGTAAAGATCGTCAGCCCGCAGATCCAGCGTCACATCCAGATCATCCAGAAGCGGCGCGCCAAAGAAGGCCGTTGGCCAAACGCTTGACCCATCACCAAGCGCGTACCATTGGTCCGGACCGAGCACCAGTTCGCTCAGGGCGCGCAAATCCATTTGGCTGACGTTGAGCTCTCCATTGAAACGGCGGTTCCGCTCGCCTGGAACCGGTGTCAGATCACCTTCCAGCCTGCCATCGAACCGGGTGTCCTGGAACGTGCCACTGAACGACGGCACTGCCAGACTGGTGCCAACCCCTTCAACGGTCGCTGTCAAAGTCGCTGGCAAATCACCGGCCATGACCGGCAAAATACGGCCCGAAAGCAATGCCAATGGTGTCAAGTCAGGCGTTTCCAGCGTCCCTTCTAAGGCATAAGCGGCTTCCTCATCAGTCTTGAGGGTCAGTGTTCCGGTGGTCTCTATCTGCGTGTCGCCGAGCCCAACAGTGCTGCGGACGTCGAGACCATTGGCAGGAACGCCAGAGACCTCTGCCATTATCCGCGCTTCGCCGATCGCTTCAACGGGAAGAACATCAAGGCCGAGCTGCTGCAAAACCGCGCTGCCGTCCGCCCCCGTCATGGACAGTGCAACGCCGACATCAGCTTCATGCCAGGTGTCAATCCTGCCTTCCAGATTGGATCGGACCGCAACTTCCGTCCCTCCGGCAGTGCCGGTCAATTCAATAGAAAGATCAGTGCCGTTGGCGCGTTCAGCCGCTTGCAGGGACGCATCGAACTGGGCCGGCACAAGGCTATCAGCGGCTTTTTCCAGTCGGTTAATGAGCGCAGAGTCCGGAACCACTCCCTTGACCAGAGCCATCAGACCAGAAAGATCCCTGGCATCAAGCGTCCCGGAAACGCCCCCGTTTGGCGCTGTCAGAAGATTGCGGACATCGCCCGTTACATCAATCCGGGCACCGGCGAGATCAGCTGCGAACAGACGATCAATGCGCATGTTGCCATCGGCATACTCAGCCTCAAACGCCAGCCCTTCCCCGGCAACGCCCTGCCCCCGAACTTCACGCGCCTGCAAGCGCAGCGACACATTTGTGGACCGGCCCTCTCCAGATGATGATTGCGTTGTCGCCCCGCGGAACGGCCGCATCAGGGCCGTCAACGTCTCCATCTGATCAAGATCCAGTGTGTCCGCATCCAGAGACAGGGAAAACTCGGCGTTGCCACTGCCACGCGGTTGGCGGTACGCAAGTCCGCCGCGCGCTTCCGACCCGGCAACAGTGAGACGAAGGTTATCAAGTGCTGCGCCTGCCGGCATCAGGTTCAAACGGCCTTCAACGGCAACCGGCTCCAGAACCGCTGCTCCACTTTCCTGGCTCTGCCACCAGCTGAAAAATGTCGCGGGCTGATCGGAACGAATTGAGACGGCGCCACGGTAGGTCAACGCCGGCTCAAGGCCGAGGTCCCCTTGTGTTGCGACCATGGTGCGGCCGGGCAAGCGCCCGGCAAGCCGAGCAATCCGCCAGCCTCCCAGCATGGTTTCAAGGTCAAGGCGGACATTTTGAATGATGCCGCCGCCAGCCACTACAGCCGGGACATCCAGCGACAAGGCGCCATCGATTGTCGGCAGTGGCACAGCCCTTAACGCACTGACGAGCTGCTGCCCGGCGGTATTGATTTCGACAGGCGCTTGTGGACCGCCACCCAAAAGGCGATCCAGATCCACCTGTTTCGACTGTGCACGAACTTCAAAACGCCGGTCACCAGAATAAACCAGATCCGCCTCGCCCGTCATGCTGAGCCGTTTGTCCTCCGGTCCGAACCTGAATTCGAATTCCGGAACAGCCACTTCCGCGATATCCGCGGAAAACTGGCCTTCAACCGACCAAGTGTTCGTGTCGCCTTCGTCGAGCGCGACCGAGGCTATATCGAACGCTCCGTCGAATCGGGGAGCGGCATCCGTCTCGCTCAAGCCACCATCAAAACTGAAGGTCACCGGTCGATCCGTGGGTGTCACATCTCCTTTGAGACGCAGGCTTTCATTGTCGCGAATGCGGCCTGAAGCAAGGCTGACCGTATAGGCGCTCCCGTTTAACGTCAGACTGCCATCGGCGCGGAAGGGACCGGCCAATGTGCGCGCACTGACGGAGAGGTTGCCGTTATCAAGGCTGTGCGTCTCGCCCGTTCGGGCATCGATCACAGAAATCGCTCCGTCGCGGATCGTGACCTTCTCAAGGGCCACATCTTCCGGAGGCAGCTCTGCAAGGGCGCCGTCCGCCGTCACAGCGGTCAGCCAATCCAACCGGCCTGCCTCATCCAGAGACAGGGTGAGGTGCGGCCGCTCCAGAGCCATATCGACAACACGAAACTCACCTTTCAGGAGGGGCGGCAATTCAACACGCATGTCGAACCGGGAGACGACCAGCAGCGGGTCTTCAGCTTCGCCGACGCGAACATCGGAGAACCGTATGTATGGCGCAGGCAACAGGCGGAGATCCGCCTCCCCGAGAACGGTCACGCGGTGCCCAAGCACCCGGCTTGCGTAGGTTTCAAAGGTCGACCGGTAGATGGTCCAATCAATGAAAAACGGCCCCACCAGTGCCGTAATCAGCACCAGGACCACTGCAATCCCGAAAGTAATGTAGACCGAGTTCAGGCTGTGTCTCCTTAAGGTTCAGCCAATCGAGCCAACTGATGTCCGGTTTTGTGCCTGTTTGTCAGGCCAATCCGGTTGTGAAAACAGCCAGCCTCTTCCCCTGTTATTAATCCGATTCCCTACACTATCATGACTGCCGCACAACATGATCTGCCAGAATCGCGCAAATTCGAAATTTGCCTTCGTCCGGCAAACCGCAGGCAGCAATTCTTGAAGCAGTTTGGGAGCCTCTACAATTATGCACCAGAGTTTTATGGCAAGATCTTGCCCGGGTTCATGATGTTGTCGGGATCAAGGGCCTGTTTGATTGCAATCATGAGGCCCAGCGCGGTGCCATGTTCGCGCTCCATGTATTTGCGCTTGCCCTGACCGACCCCATGTTCGCCGGTGCAGGTGCCGCCCATGTCGATGGCCCTCAAGGACAGGCGTTCAACAAAGGCCTTGGCACCACGCACTGCCTCAGTATCCTCCATGTCAACGAGAACCTGAACGTGGAAATTGCCGTCACCGACATGACCGACGATCGGGGCAAGCAAGCCTTCTGCCTGAATATCGTCCGCTGTTGCCTGTACGCAGTCGGCAAGCCGGGAAATCGGAACGCAGACATCCGTGACCATGATATCGGCATCGGGCTTGAGGGACTTGCCAGCCCAATAGGCATCGTGCCGTGCTGTCCAAAGGCGGGTGCGTTCTTCCGCCGCTGTTGCCCATTTGAACGGCCCGCCGCCGAGCTCTTCTGCAATGGCGGAGAACATTTCAGACTGTTCTTTCACGCCCGCTTCAGACCCATGAAACTCCAGGAAAAGCGTAGGTGTTTCGGCCAGATCCAACTTTGAATAATTATTGCAGGCTCGCACCTGCAGACTATCCAGCAACTCAATCCGGGCGACCGGCAAACCCATTTGGATGGTGTTGATAACAGCGTTACAGGCCGCCTGCACGTCCGGGAACGGGCAAACACCGCCGGAAATCGCTTCCGGTTGGCCGTGAAGGCGTAAGGTGATTTCCGTGATGATGCCGAGCGTGCCTTCCGAGCCGACCATCAACCGGGTCAGATCGTATCCGGCGGAGGACTTTTTCGCTCTTCCGCCAGTGTGGACGATCGACCCATCCGGCATCACAACGGTCAGGGCAACCACGGCGTCCTTCATCGTTCCGTAGCGCACGGCGTTGGTGCCGGACGCCCGGGTCGCCACCATGCCGCCAATGCTGGCGTCCGCGCCCGGATCAATCGGGAAAAACAAACCTGTGTCCCGAAGGTAGCTGTGCAGCTGCTTGCGGGTCACACCGGCTTCAACGACGCAATCCAGATCTTCCGGGTGCACGTCCAAAATCCGGTTCATTTGACTAACATCGATGGAGATGCCCCCGTGCGGAGCATTCACGTGCCCCTCCAGCGAAGTCCCCGTCCCAAAGGGAATGACCGGTACTTTGGCTGCGGCGCAAAGTTTGACGATGTCGGAAACCTCTTCTGTTGTCTGCGCAAACACAACAGCATCCGGCGGCTGGGTCTCGATCCAGGTGGTGGTATGCCCATGTTGCTCGCGCAGCGCTGCGGACGTCGCACACCGCTCCCCAAAGCGGTCCTTCAACGCCGACACGAGTCCCTCGACCCCGGCACTCCCGGTTGAATTTTCAAGTGTTTGGGCCGCTCCCGCCAATTCTGGCATTGTCTTTTTCTCCGTGGACACGTCTTTTCTTCGTGCTTTTTCATCGCCTATGTTAGCCGCACCTTACAGCAAAAAACCATTGGTCAACGGTCTGAAAATGCCGCAGGCCGATCATATTTGGAGGAGTTTTTCATGCCGATTGCCTGGAAGCCGGAGCCGGTGCGGTGCGATGTCATGACCGTCAAGGACGAATGGATCGACTATAACGGTCATCTGAACATGGCCTACTACAACGTCCTCCTGGATAAAGCGTGCGATCAGGTGTTTGAACAGCTTGGCCTCGGCCCGGAGTATGTGAAGGAGCGCAATGCCTCGTTTTTCACCGCAGAAGCCCATGTTTGCTACGTCCGGGAACTCAGCGCCGGAATGCCTGTGATTGTATCCCTGCAGTTGATCGGCTTCGATGAAAAGCGGGCTCATTTTTACGAGGAAATGCATCACGCTGAAGAAGGCTGGCTGTCTGCTACATCCGAACAGCTCTGTCTGCATGTGGATATGGCAGCCAGAAAGGTCGCGCCATGGCCGGAAGACATCACGGCAAATCTGCAAGCGCTTGCAGACGCACACAGCTCCTTGCCTCGTCCTGAGCGGGTCGGCAGGCACATTGAGATCAAAAAGAAGAGCTAGAACGCAAATTTCAGCACAAATTGCAGTGATTTAGGGCGTTTATCGGTCAACTTGACCTGTATTTTACGCACGACTCGAGCGACACTGACAGATGTAAAGAGTAATGTGCCGTTTCGCCAGCGGGCCGACAGAATGCGCAAGATACTAGACGCCGCGAGCCATCTACCCGATATCCTGATCAGCTGGATCACGCCCAACGTGCGCCAGTACAGGTCCAGCCGTTTGCATGTCGTGTGGTTGCTTGCGCTAATCGTCGGTGTTCTCGTTGCGATTGCCGCCATTGTCTTCCGGACCTTAATCGGGCTTTTCCAATTGCCCTGGCTGGGAACGGCCACTGAACTCACAATGGAAGCCGCTGCTGCGCAGCCCTGGTGGGTGATCTTGGCGGCACCCACCATTGGCGGCCTCATCGTCGGCTGGATCCTGCAGAAATACCACCCGTATCAGCGGGCCGGCGGTGTGGCCGACGTCATTGAAGCGCGCGCCTATGGCGGCCGGGGCTTGCCGCTGAAAGCAGGTCTGTGGTCTGGCCTGGTCACAACGATCTCGCTCGGTGCCGGCGCGAGTGCCGGACGTGAAGGTCCCGTTGTCCACCTTGGCGCCACGATTGGCGCTGCTATTTGTTCGAAGTTCTCACTGCCCGATTCAGCACGCCGGGTCCTCTTGGGCTGTGCTGTTGCCAGTGCGGTCTCAGCCTCGTTCAACGCGCCGATCGCAGGCGTCCTCTTTGCCCACGAAGTGATCCTCGGCCACTATGCCGTTTCGGCTTTTGTACCGATTGTACTCGCATCGGTCATGGGCACATTGATTGTCCGATGGTGGTTTGGCGATGTCGCCGCCTTCGTGATCCCCCAATATGAGATCACGTCTTATCTTGAAATCCCAGCCTTCGCGCTTTTGGGGCTCACATGTGCGGCTGTGGCCATCATTTTCCAGTTCGCGCTGATCGGGACCGACTGGACAGCCCGCAATGTCACAATGCCGCTGTGGCTTCGCCCGGTTCTGGGCGGCCTTGCCGTTGGCACGATGGGGATCTTTGTTCCCGGCATCCTAGGCGTCGGATACGAAGCCACCGACCTTGCGCTGAAACACGAGTTGCCGCTTCAGACCATGCTTATCCTGCTGGTGGCCAAGACCGCGGCAACGGCCATAACTCTCGCCTCGCGGTTTGGCGGGGGGATATTCTCGCCGGCGCTTTATCTCGGTGCCATGACCGGTGGCGCCTTCGGCTTGATTGCGGCGTCCGTGTTCCCGGAAATGGCCTCAAGCCACGGGCTTTACGCGATCCTTGGCATGGGCGCAGTGGCAGCGGCGGTTCTTGGCGCACCCGTCTCCACGACGATGATCGTCTTCGAGCTGACCGGCGGCTATGCCCTTTCGATCGCGCTGCTTCTGTCTGTCTCCATCGCAACCGGGTTGACACAGGCGGTGCATGGCAAGTCCTACTTCCATTGGCAGCTCGGCATGCGCGGGTGTTTCGTCAATGAGGGCGCGCATCGTCTCCTCAGCGAGACGGTGAAGGTTCGCGACTTCATGGATCCGCCCTCCGAAAACGAAGACCCGGACGCCCTCAAGTTCGATCCCGGCTCCGATGGCCCTTATCTGCATGACACGGACAGCCTCGAAAGCGCGCTGAAGAGTTTTGACGCTTGCGGAAAGTCATCGCTGCCCGTGGTGCGCAAGGGCAATGCCACGCGGATCGTCGGCACGGCCCGCCACGTCCGCGGTCTGCGCTACTTCAACGCCGCCTTGATCAAGGCGACGAAGGAAGAACATGTTTGATCGGAGATCAGCATCGGAAACATCCGTGCCCGTCCGTCACTGCCGGTATGCAATTGACCGCTACGTTTCATAGGGAAACTGATAGTCAGACAATACTTGCGAGATAGCATTGCATTGTATACATACGCACACAATAATTATTGCGTGTGAGAGAGCCGCGAAAAGGCTGTTTCGGACCGTCCCCTTCCAAACCTGACAAGAGGCCGAGATTCAATGACAAAGATCAAGGTAGACAATCCGGTTGTTGAGCTCGATGGCGATGAGATGACCCGGATCATCTGGGCTTTCATCAAGGACAAGCTGATCCACCCATACCTCGACATTGATCTTCACTACTATGATCTGTCGATCCAGAAGCGCGACGAGACCGACGACCAGATCACCGTCGATGCGGCCAACGCCATCAAGGAACACGGGGTCGGCATCAAATGCGCCACCATCACGCCGGATGAAGCCCGCGTTGAGGAATTCGGCCTGAAACGCATGTACCGGTCGCCGAACGGCACGATCCGGAACATTCTGGGCGGCGTGATCTTCCGTGAGCCGATCATCATGCAGAACGTGCCACGCCTCGTGCCGGGCTGGACCCAACCGATCATTGTCGGCCGGCATGCGTTTGGCGATCAATACCGCGCCACGGATTTCACCTTCCCCGGCAAGGGCAAGCTGACCCTCAAGTTTGTTGGCGAGGATGGCACCGAGATCGAACGCGAAGTCTTTGACGCGCCCTCCTCCGGTGTCGCGATGGCCATGTACAATCTTGATGATTCCATCCGCGACTTTGCCCGCGCTTCGCTGAACTATGCGCTGGGCCGGAAGGTTCCGTGTTACCTCTCCACCAAGAACACCATCCTGAAAGCCTATGACGGCCGCTTCAAGGATCTGTTCCAGGAAATCTACGAGGCCGAGTTCAAGGACAAGTTCGCTGATGCCGGGATCTGGTACGAGCATCGCCTGATCGACGACATGGTCGCCAGCGCCCTGAAATGGTCCGGCGGTTATGTCTGGGCCTGCAAGAACTATGATGGGGATGTTCAGTCCGACACAGTGGCCCAGGGCTTCGGCTCGCTCGGCCTGATGACCTCGGTTCTGATGACACCGGATGGCAAGACTGTCGAAGCGGAGGCCGCCCACGGAACCGTGACGCGTCATTACCGCCAGCACGAAAAGGGCGAGAGCACATCGACCAACTCGATTGCCTCGATCTTTGCCTGGACCCGAGGGCTTGCGCACAGGGCAAAGCTGGACGGCAATGACAAGCTGGCCCGCTTTGCCAAGACGCTGGAGACCGTTTGCATCAAGACAGTTGAAAGCGGCTACATGACCAAGGACCTGGCGTTGCTGGTCGGTCCGGACCAAGGCTGGCTGACAACCACCGGCTTCCTCGACAAGATCGACGAGAACCTGCAAAAGGCGATGGCGGATCTTTGAAATCTGGCCCCGGCATCAGGTTACGCTCGCGTGCCGGGGTCTTCTTGGCTGGCGGTAAACGTCCGATTCGTCTATTTCGCCTGCATCTTAGAGACCATCTTCAAGACGGCCCGGCGCGGCAGCAGCGGCATCACCCAATTGAGCGAGAAGTCGAGCGCCTTCTCGTTGATGGCGACAAGCTTGCCGGCCATCATGGCGTCATAACCGATCTTCGCAACGCTTTCCGGTGTCGCGCCGGAGCGCGTCAATTGCGTGCCTTCAAGATCCGCAACCTTGGCAAACTCGGTCTCGACGTATCCGGGTGCCAGGACCGTCACCTTCACACCTTTCGGCTTTAGTTCTTCATTGAGCGCCTGCGAATAGGAATTCACGAAGGCTTTGGTGGCAAAATAAACAGCCTGCGATGGCCCGGGCATGAAACCGGCTGTGGATCCGACATTAAGAATATAGCCCTTCCCGCGCTGGGCCATGTCGTGTCCGAACAGCCGGGTCAGCGTCATCAACGACATTATGTTCAGATCTACCATCGCCTGCTCGCTGGCAAGCTCCCGCTCGATGTGATTGCCCCGGCCGCCAAATCCGGCGTTGTTGATCAAAATGCCAACCTCGATCCCTGCCTTGGTGACCTCGTCGTACAGCGCTTGCGCAGCTTCGCCTGTTCCCACATCCCGCGCAAAGACATGCACCTTGATGCCATGCTTTGCCTCCAGCTCTGTTTTCAACTGTTCGAGAGCGTTTTCACGGCGGGCAACGAGAACCAGATCACCGCCTCTAATGGCATGGTAACGGGCAAATGCGGCACCGATGCCTGAAGAAGCCCCGGTGATCAGAGCGGTGGCGGTCATGGTCTTTCCTTTCAAGTTTCGCAACAAAAGTATACTAGTGAGTTTACTTTTGCGCAAATGCCCATTGCCGGCCGCAGTTTCAAGTGTCACGCATCAGATTTTTCAGCTCAACCGAGCGCAAAATCCAGTGCAGCCTCGGCATGCAGCGCTGTCGTGTTGAAGGATGGAACTGAAAAGTCCGCTTCTGAAACCAGCAATCCGATTTCCGTGCATCCGAATATCACGCCATCGGCACCAGCGGCGACGGCGCGCTCAACCACGTCGAGATAGCGCGCCTTGGAAGTTTCAAAAACGTCACCCTGACAAAGTTCTTCGTAGATAATCCGGTGCACCTCCGCCCGGTCATCCGCCTCCGGTATCCGCACCTCAATCCCGTGCTGATCACGCAGATGACCTTTGTAGAAGTCCTGCTCCATCGTATAGGCGGTTGCAAGCAGCAGGGGCGCTGTGCTGCCTGCTGACTTGATCGCCGGCGCCGTCGCATCGGCAATGTGAATGAGCGGAAGGTCGACCGCGGCCTGCACCTCTTCGGCCATTTTGTGCATGGTGTTAGTACAGATCACCAAACACTCCGCACCGCCGCGTTCCAGGTTCTGCGCTGCGTAAATCATGAGCCGCGTTGCCCGTGCCCAGTCGCCATCGGACTGTGCCTTGGCAACATCGGCAAAATCGAAAGACCAAAGGAGACACTTCGCAGAATGCAGGCCGCCAAGCCGATCCCGTGTCAGCCGGTTCAAAAGCTGGTAATATGTGACTGTGCTTTCCCAGCTCATACCGCCGAGCAAACCAATGGTTTTCATGACTGACTTTCATCTTCAAACGTCCGCGCCAGGCGGACAATTTCTTCCCATACGGAAGCTGGTTGAATCAAATTCTGAACAAGGCCGTTTTTTATATTCATTTCAGAGGATTGTCAGCGCACTCTTATGCACCGTTTGCCTCTTGATCCTCACCCCGGCCGCACATGCTCAACCGGTCCAGGAGCCGGCAAGAGGTACTGCAGAGCGCTCCGCCATCCTCAACGCGATCCGCCCACTGGCCGAAGCCCATTTTGGTGCACCGGTCGAATTTGTGGTGAGCTGGCTTCGGGCTAGCGGTGGATGGGCCTTCGCGGGCGTTGCGCCGCAACGGCCTGGCGGTGCTCCTATTGATCCGCGCAATACCGCTTACGCCAGTGAGGCGGACTACATGGACGGCCTTCAAACCTACGTTCTGCTTCGCTATCAATATGATCGCTGGAATGTAATTGATTTTGCCGTCGGCCCGACGGATGTCTTCTGGCACGGCCATCCGCTCTACCGGCAGGTCCCACCCGGCTTGACGCCCTAATTGTCATTTGCGGCGGACATAGGCAGCTGTTCAGCAGTAAGCGGGTTTAGTCAGCCTTCACGGGCCGGCCATCTTCGAACAACTCCGGCTGCAGATTGTTATCTTCATCGGACGGTACGATGCCCGCTTGCTCCAGTTCTTCTTCAGCGATTTCGCCAAGAACCTTCTTGCCGGCCTCCACCCGCTCCCGGGCTTCGTCCATGATTTTCTTAGCAAGAGCGGCATCTTGATCCATCAACTGCTGCAGGGCGCCCGCTTCCAGCACAAGCAACTGGCAATCCCGGTAGGCAACGACCGTTGTGCTGCGAATTGCCTGATTGAGGAGCGCGAGCTCGCCAAAGAAATTGCCCTCCCCTAAGAACACTGTTCCGTGTTCCATGCGGATTTCGACTTCACCGCTCGTGATGAAAAACATCCGGTCCGCGATGTCTCCAGCTTCGGCAATGGTGGCCCCTTTGCGCACGTTGAAAGCTTGCAGAAGTTTTGAAACCGACGCCACTTCCGTCGCACTCAGGTCCTCAAACAGTGGTACGCGGGCAACCATGGACCAGGTAACCACGAAATCCCGGCTGTGGATCTCGCGCGCGAATGCGGAGGCAATGATGCCCACCGGCAACGCGATCAATCCATACCCCATAAGCATCACAACTGCCCCGACCATTTTGCCAAGGTTGCTGATCGGCACGACGTCTCCGTAACCGACCGTGGTCACCGTGGTGATGGCCCAGTATATGCCATGCAGGATGCTGCGGAATTTCTCCGGCTGGTGATTGTGTTCAATCAAATACATCAGCGTGGCAGCCATCAGGATCACGCCGAAGATGATCATGCTGGACCCGATGAGTGCCTTGCGTTCTGCCGCGACAGCGGAAATGCGCGAGCGGAGCGCCGGGGAATATCGAGCAAGCTTCAAGAACCGTAACAGACGAAGGATGACAACCATAGTCACGGCCTGGTTTGGCAAAACCAGAACAAGAACCAGTGGCAAAGCACCTATCAGGTCGACAATCGCATCCGGATGAAGCGCATAACGCATCCGGGCCCCGACCGGACCGTAGCGGCGCATCGGTGGGTGAAGATCCGCCACATAGAGTCTCAGGATGTATTCGACCAGAAAAATGACGCCGGAGCCGAGCTGCAAAAACCTTAGATGCGGGCCGAACGTGTCCCGGATTTCCGGCACTGTCTCCAAGACGGCAAACACGACATTTGCCACAATCAGAAAGATCAGAAAATTGCGCAGGCTTTGCGCGGCAAGACGGCGTTTACCGGTATCTTCAAGCACTTCGTAGAGTGCGCGTTTAAAATCATGGCCGGGCACAGGCTGTCCTGCTTGCAGTGGACTCACTTTCAAACACATAGCCGAAGTTTCGAATTGCACAAAATTCATCTGCCAAGCATCTGAGGACAGTTCAGTCGAATCGAAGGAAGCATCGGAAAAATAGACTATTTTCGAATGGGCACGGGATG
>CALDSI010000022.1 GCA_937911395.1 uncultured Labrenzia sp. | reverse complement strand
CCAGGCTGCTGATGTCCAGAGCGCTCTCGCCGAGCGGACGCAAGACCACGAACTCATCACCGCCGAAGCGGGCAACAAGGTCCGTCTCGTTTGTCAGCCTGCGCAGCATATCGGCCACAGAAATCAGCAACCGGTCGCCGGCATCGTGCCCAAACGTGTCGTTGACGGATTTGAACCGGTCCAGATCGATGTAAAACACGGCAAAGTCTGATCCGGCGTCTTTCAGGTTGGACACCCAGGACTTGAACTCGACCTCGAAATGCCGCCGGTTGGAAAGACCCGTCAGCGCATCTTCCTTCGCCTCTTTGGCAACCTTTTTGGCCAGCTGGAACAGCCGATTGTTTTCTCGCTCCAGATGCCCGATTTTTTCGACATAGCTTGTCAGCGCTTCGCGCCCGGAGACGGGCCGTTGCAGATGCCGCACGGTGTCTTCCTGGCCGGCCTGATCCTCCAGCTCGATCAGCGAACACAGCCACCACCGGTCGCCGGTGGACGTATCGGAAAGGGGCGTCCAGCTCATCCGCTGCCAGTATTTTTCGCCATTCTTCCGATTGTTGAGCGCCTTGACCGAAAAATGCTCCCAGTTCATCAGCTTCTCGATGATGACCAGGTGATTGCCCTGATCCATGCTGGACCCGATCAGGATCGTGCCGCGCTGACCAATGACCTCGGCCGCGTCATATCCGGTAATCTTGCAGAACGCGCTGTTGCACCATTGGAAATGCATGACCGCGCCGTCGGCATCGGACGCCAGCGCGAGCGCAAGTCCTTCGACACACTTGTCATTGATCTGGGCAAGTAACTGAGGCGGTATCGGGGATGAGCCTTTCATCTCCAGGCTCTTAGAAGACTGCCGGTCTGATAGGCAATTGTCATTTCCTACAGGTCAGCCAAAAGAAACAGCCCAACTTCAACTTGCAGAATATGCTAGATTCACCAGATCAGACAAAAGTTGTAATTTCAGGGTTACGGGCGAGTGAATTTCTAATGCAAATCAGGCTGATAGGGGATGGGGATGCGGAGGCGGATGGCCAGTCTCACCCATCCCATGCCGGTGCTCCAAGCATCCCAAGAAACACGGGGAGTTAGAATTATTTGTCCGGCGCCTACACGTCCTTCACCGATAATCTATCTTATGGAATTTTTTTGATCAGATCGTCAAAAAACCAAGCGTCAGGATTAGACACCGGACATAAGAACAGCGATTGCACGCGTGATCAGTTCACTTTGATTCTTGATGTTTCCGGCTCGTTGCAAATTCGACCGTCGCACGGCCGCAATCAGGCGGGTTGCAAGAACCAATCGCTTCCTTTCATGCACCAGGACTGGATTCAAATATTTCACTGCTGGGTAATTGGACAGCAAAGGAACAACGACCACAGCCGGGTCAGACGGAAGGAGGTCGCTTTCGATAACAACCATGAACACACCGTTGTATTCCGCGACATCAAAGCGGCTCAGCTCTTCCATGCCGCACCGGCCGGACCCGCGATTATGTCAGCCAGCGGGTGTCCATTCTGCTCGTGCCACTCTCGCTGTGCGTCAAACGCGTCTGCATTCTCTTCAAGCCATATCTTACGTTTCATCGCCGATACCGCTTTTTCCAGCGCATCTTCCGCGACAGCTGTCACGTTGATCCCAAGTTCCTTTGCCTGATCAAGTGTTTCGGCATTCAGCCTCAAAGATGTGCTACGTCGAGCCGCCGTGCCCATAATAATAAACTCCGCAATGTACCGCAGAATTGTAGCACAGATGTCTAGTATCAAAAATGATTATAAAGTGCGAACTGGCTCAATTCTGATTATGGGTTTTTTGGAGCCGCGCCTGCGGCTGACAGGCCTCATCGGCGAGAAAACATTTTGATCTCCATTCCGAGGTCCGGGCAAAGTGCTCTCTGTTGAGATCCAATTGACCCGTCGCAAGCCCATCGAGCATGAAGTTTTCGATGCCGCCACCTTGTGCCAGCACGCTGTTTTGGTGTTTAGAAGACGCAGCAACGCTCAAGAGCCGTACCTTGATGCCGTCAAGGCAAAGCTCTTGGCCGGACAGACAACAATAACGACCTCACGGAGGCGCTTCAGTGACCCAGACTGAGCTGACAATCCGCCAACCTGACGACTGGCATCTTCATCTGCGCGATGGCGCCATGCTGGAAGCGGTATTGCCGCACACGAGCGCGAATTTTGCCCGCGCCATCATCATGCCGAACCTGGTGCCACCGGTCGTGCGCACCGAGCACGCGCAGGCTTACCGCGACCGTATCCTGAACGTGCTGCCGGCCGGTCACAATTTCGAGCCGCTCATGACGCTGTACCTCACCGAAGCAACCGACCCGGCCGATGTGCGCAAGGGCGCGGAAAGTGATTTGATCACGGCGCTGAAGCTTTATCCATCCGGAGCCACGACGAATTCTGAAAACGGTGTCCGCGACTTTGAGAAGATCTATCCAGTTCTGGAAACCATGAGCGACGTGGATGTGCCCTTGCTGGTCCACGGCGAGGTCACGGATTCGGACATCGACATCTTTGACCGGGAAGCTGTTTTCCTGGAGCGCGTGCTGTCGCCGATCCGGGAGAAGTTTCCAGAGCTTCGCATCGTGTTGGAACACGCCACAACATCCCATGCGATTGACTTCGTGAAGGCCTCAAAGGCGCGCACCGCGGCGACCATCACCACTCACCACCTGATCATCAACCGCAACGCCATTCTGGCCGGCGGGATCAAGCCGCATTACTACTGCCTGCCGGTGGCAAAGCGTGAGACACATCGCCTAGCCTTGCGCGAAGCGGCAACATCCGGTGACCCGCGGTTCTTCCTTGGCACCGACTCTGCCCCGCACACCGACACGGCAAAGGAAAGCGCGTGCGGCTGCGCCGGCATTTTTTCGTCGATCAACACGATCAACTGCCTAGCGCATGTGTTTGAAGAAGACGGCGCGCTGGACAAGCTGGAAGGGTTTGCCTCCTTGAATGGACCGGCGTTCTACAAGCTGCCACCGAACGAGCGCCGCATCCGCCTTTTCAAAAGCGCAGATCCGGTCAGCTTCCCGGACAAGATCCAGTTTCCGGACGGCACGGTTACCGTCTTTGATCCCGGCTACCCACTTCACTGGCAGCACGAACCGGTCGCCGCAGCTGCCGCTGCCTGAGGCCAAGCGGCCAAAGCAATTGACGGGCCTTTACACACCGCAATAGGAAGGATCCGGACAGACACTCCGGGTCCTTTTTTTGTGTTTAGGGCCCCTTCCTTTACCGGCCAGAAGGGGCAGCAGCCGAATTTCCACCGCCAGCACCCAGGAATGATCTGGACAGGGCTGCATCCGGTGAATACCTAAGGCGGGCACCCTTCTTTCCGCCCACGGCCTCGCCCACCGTACCCAGACCTTTTAAGAGACAGCATGCTTCAAAAGAAACGCGCCTTTATCACTGGGTCTGCCGGCTTTATCGGCTTTCATCTGGCCGAGCTGTTGTTGCAGGAAGGCTGGGAGGTCGCCGGCTTTGACGGCCTGACGGACTACTACGATGTGCGGCTGAAAGAACGCCGCCACGAGATCCTGCATCAGCACGGTACCTTTTCCTCCATCATTGCGCAGCTGGAAGACACATCAGCCGTTTCCGAGAGCATTGCGGATTTCAAACCGGACGTGATTGTTCACCTCGCGGCCCAGGCCGGGGTGCGTTACAGCTTGGAAAACCCGCGCGCCTATGTCGATGCCAATGTGGTTGGCACATTGAACGTCATGGAAGCTGCGCGCGCTGCCAATGTTCAGCATCTGCTGATGGCCTCGACCAGCTCGGTTTATGGCGCGAACACTGAAATGCCGTTCGATGAAAACCAGAAGACCGATACGCCGCTGACGATTTACGCAGCAACCAAAAAGGCGAACGAGGCGATGGGGCATGCCTGGGCGCATATCCATCAGATCCCGATCACCATGTTCCGCTTCTTTACCGTTTATGGCCCCTGGGGGCGCCCGGATATGGCGCTTTTCAAGTTCACCAAAGGGATCCTGGAAGGCACGCCGATCGACATCTACAATCACGGCGAGATGTACCGCGACTTCACCTATGTGGCCGATTTGGTGCGCGGCATTCGCGGCCTGATGGAGGCGGTTCCGGGACGCGGGGATGCCGCCTCGGGTACAGACAATTTAAGTCCCGTTGCGCCCTACCGTGTGGTGAACATTGGCAACTCGGACAAGGTCCGCCTGCTCGATTTCATTGAGGCGATCGAAGATGAACTCGGCAAGAAGGCCATCCGAAATCTGATGTCGATGCAAACCGGCGATGTGCCGGCGACCTGGGCCGATGCCACGCTGCTGCAGGACCTGACCGGCTATAAGCCCGAGACACCGTTCCGTGAAGGCGTCGCCAAGTTCGTGCAGTGGTACCGCGATTATTACGAGGTCTAACGCTGAGATGAGGAACCGGACCCCGGCACTGGCGAAAATAGCTGTCATCGGCCTTGGTTATGTCGGCCTGCCGCTGGCGGCCGAATTCGGTAAAACGCACGCGGTCATGGGGTTTGACATCAATCCGGAGCGGATTGCCCAGCTGAGTGCAAGCACCGACACGACGCTCGAAGTCTCGAAAGATGACCTCTCCGCTGCAACACACCTGCGAAATACTTCAAACCCTCAGGATCTGGCGGCGAGCGACACTTACATCGTCACGGTGCCAACGCCGATTGATGCCTATAAGCAGCCCGATCTCGGCCCCCTCCTCCGCGCCAGCGAGACCATCGGCAAGGTTTTAAAGCCCGGCGATCTGGTGATCTACGAAAGCACGGTCTATCCCGGCGCAACGGAAGAAGACTGTGTGCCCGTGTTGGAGCGCGTATCCGGTCTTACCTTTAACGAAGACTTCTTTGCAGGATACAGCCCGGAGCGGATCAATCCGGGCGACAAGTCCCACCGCCTGCCGCAGATCTGCAAGGTCACATCCGGCTCAACGCCGGAAGCCGCCGACTTCGTCGATCAGCTTTATGCCGGGATCGTAACGGCAGGAACCCACAAGGCCCCCTCGATCCGCGTGGCGGAGGCTGCCAAGGTGATTGAGAACACGCAGCGGGATCTGAACATCGCCTTGATCAACGAATTGGCGATCATCTTCAACCGGCTTGATATCGATACCGAAGCCGTTCTGAAGGCCGCTGGAACGAAGTGGAACTTCCTGCCCTTCCGGCCCGGCCTCGTTGGCGGGCACTGCATCGGCGTTGACCCCTACTACCTGACGCACAAAGCCCAGGCGCCCGGCTCTCACCCGGAGCTTATTCTGGCCGGGCGGCGGCTGAACGCTGGCATGGGCGCCTATGTTGTGTCGGAGATGGTCAAGGCCATGACCCGCAAGGCCCTGCCCGTCACCGGTCCCAGAATTCTTGTCATGGGATTGGCCTTCAAGGAAAACTGCCCGGATCTTCGAAACACCGGCGTTGCCGGAATTCTTGAAGAACTGAAAGACTACAATGTCAGCGTGGATGTCCATGACCCCTGGGTTGATGGAGCGGCTGCGCATGACGAATACGGCATCCAGCCCGTGGAACACCCGGCGGAAGGTTCCTACGACGCCATCATCGTTGCCGTCGCCCACCAGGCCTTCAAGGACCTCGGCATCGGCAAGATCCGCGCATTCGGCAAACCCGGTGCCCTGGTCTACGACCTAAAATGCATGTTCCCAGCCGAAGAAACCGACCTGCGGCTTTGAATTACGAAACACTGCCGAGGCACAGCATGATAGGGTCCGTAAAGATGCGTGCTCCATTGCGACGCTCGCAGCTTCAGACGCTGACGCCAGTTTTTTCCGACCAGAACCCCACTTCTGCAAAGACTAGCAGGCAGCTGAGCGAATGGTTGAAACGCTAGCCGTGATTCTAAGCAGTCCTTTCAGTACTGCCCCGCGGAATCACATCAAAACCCAGATCGATGGTCTTTTGCTGCGGCTCTGCTCCCTGCAAGGCTTCGACGAGGTTCTCAAATGCGATCCGTCCCATGTCCAACCGGAAGGTTCTCACGCTGGTAATGGACGGGTTGGCGGCGGCAACCATCTCCAAATCATTGAACCCACAGATCCCGAATTCCTCGGGAATACGCACGCCCCTTCTCTGGCATTCAAAGAGAGCTCCAAGCGCCAAGTCGTCATTGTTGCACAACACGGCATTTGTATCTGGCGCCTTGGAGAGCAAATCCGCGACGAGCTCGCATCCAAGCGTCACGGTCGAGGGCCGCGGGGTCGTTACCACCCGGTTTGGCGCATAAACCCCGGCCAGTTCCGCTTCGGTCTTGAAACCTTTCAGCCGGCGCTGACTTCGTGGATCGAGGCGCGCGGCGATATATCCGGGACGGTCATATCCTTGTTCCAAAAGATGCCGAGTGGCTGCTCTTGACGCATCCACATGGGAAAACCCGACCATCATGTCATAAGGATCTGGGCCACATTCCATGATTTGGACGATACGGCAGTCAGCTCCCATCAAGAGCTTCGATGTTTCGGAAGACTGATCAAGACCGGACAGAATTAGCCCGGCAGGTTTCTGGCTCAAGAACGTCCGTACGAGAGTTTCCTCTTCCAATGGAGAGTAGCGGGAATTCCCGAGCTGGATCTGCCACTTCGACCCTTCTGCGGCCTCATACACCCCCCGCATCACATCTGAAAAAACGTTGTTGGTCACGGAAGGAACGATGACGCCGATAACATTTGTTTTGCCGGCAGCAAGAGCACTTGCGGCGGGATCAGGCACATATCCCAAACGGTCAACAACCGCTTTTATCTTCAAAAGCGTTTTCTCCGACACCTTGTCGGGATTCCGCAAAGCTCGCGAAACTGTCATAGCGCTAACGCCCGCTTCACGCGCAACATCTGAAATATTTGATCTGTTTTTCTTCAAATATTACAACCTTTTAATCTCACAACAACGCCTGTTGGAAACACTAACTTACAAAACGCCTGTTGACAAATGTTAGCGCTATCAATTCAATGAGGTCAGAAAACAAGCGGTATAACATAGATGCAGAGCGCGTCGCCAAAGGGCGGAAAAGAAAGTGTGGTTGTCGTGATGGGCGTGTGCGGAGCGGGCAAAAGCCGCTTGGCGCTAAACCTGTCAGATCGCCTGGGCGTTGGAATGGTCGAAGCCGACGACTTTCACACTCTGGAGAACAAGCAAAAAATGGCAAAGGGCGAAGCGCTCACGGACGCCGACCGAATGCCTTGGCTGGACGCAGTCGCGATGGCGGCCCTGCTCCAAACCTATTGCACTGGCGGTGCGGTGGTTGCCTGCTCCAGCCTGAAACGCGCCTACCGTGACCGCCTTCGGAATTCGTTGCCAGCATGCAATTTCATACATCTGGACGGATCCAGAACCCTCATCGCGGAACGCCTCATCAATCGCCAGGGCCATTTTGCCGGTGAAACGCTCCTCGATAGCCAACTGGCCGTTCTGGAGCCGCTTGATGACGATGAAACCGGCTTCACTCTTCAGATTTCACGGCCCGTCGATCAGCTTGTCGACGGCGCCTTGGAAGGACTGCGGCACGTAACGCCGCCTCAAACCACTGTCGCCAATTGACCGCAGCGATAGAGACCATTGGGAGGAATTATGCTAAAGAATCTCACAAAATCCGCACTGACCGCAGTGGCTATCAGCGCATTGACTTCTGCCGCGTTTGCGGCCGATTTCTCATTCCGGTTCCAATCTTCAGACCCGGCGGGCAACCCGAACTTTGAACTTCAGCAAGGCTGGACGGAAACCGTCAAGGAACTCACCGGCGGGCGGGTCGAAATTGAACTTCTGCCGGTCGAATCCATCGTTTCACATAGCGAAACACAAGACGCGATCGCAGCCGGCATTCTGGACGGCCACATCACTGACACGTCCTACTTCGCTGGCAAGGACCCCGCCTTCGGTTTGATTGCGAACCCGGTCGGTGCCTGGTCATCCCCAGATGAGATGTTCACCTTCATGGCACAAGGCGGCGGCAACGAGCTGATGAATGAACTGGTGGGTCCTTATGGCCTGCATTTCATCGGTGCGACCACACCGGGACTGGAGGCATTTGTTTCCAAAGTGCCACTGAATGGCGTCGATGATCTCAAAGGCATCAAGATGCGCGCTCCGGAAGGGCTCGTGCAACAAGTGTTTGCAGCCGCAGGCGCTGCTCCGGTGAACCTTCCAGGTTCCGAGGTCTTCACAGCGCTCGACAAAGGCGTGATTGACGCTGCCGATTACACCGTGTTTTCGACCAACCATGCCCAGGGCATGCACAAGGTCGCCCCATACCCGGTCTACCCGGGCTTCCATTCCATGCCACTGGTCGAAATCTCCATGAACAAGGCCAAATGGGATGCACTTCCGGAAGATCTGAAAGCTGTTCTTGAAGAAAGCGTTGCCGACTTTGCGACGGCTCAGGTGGCAGCACTTGCCGAACGGGATCTGAAAGCTGTCGAGGAAGCAAAAGCTGGCGGCGAAATCACCGTAACCGACTGGTCCGCGGAAGAACGCGCAAAATTCCGGACCATCGCAACCGGTGAGTGGGCAAAAGTCGCCGCACGCTCTGACAATGCCCAGAAGGTCTACGAGGTGTTGACCGGGTATCTGAAAGAAAACGGCTTGATGCAGTAAGCTCAATCCCAATCAAAACAAGCGGCCGCCTGCGGGCGGCCGCTCAATTCTATAGCGTGTCGCGTTCAATTGAATTCAAGCTGCTTCAGATTTGGCGTACGAGGCAAACCTGAGTGGCAGCGAAACCTGAAACTTTTCGACGCGATTTGTTCTAAAAAGCTGGGAGGCAGGCTTGGCAGACACCGAGGAAAGATCGCACGACAAACCGGATCCCGGAGCCATACCCGAAGCAGGTATCTTGGGCCGGTGGATCGACAAGACCGGGCTGGTCTTTGCCTTCGGCATCGTGCTGTCCATGCTTATCCTGCTGAATGAAGTGGTGCTCCGTTACGTCTTCAATGCTCCGACCATTTGGGCGCATGAGACAACCATCTTTCTGTGCGGCGCAGCGTTTCTCTATGGCGGTCTTTATTGCAGCGCGCGCGACCGGCACATCCGTGTTGTGCTGATTTACGATGCCCTGCCGGACGGGGCCCGCCGGATCCTCGATATCGTCATCTCAGTTATCTGCATGCTCTCCAGCGGTGTTTTCGCCTGGGCGGCATGGCTGATGGTCCAAAGGGCCGCGTTCCGGCCCGACGGCAGTTTCCGGCTGGAGCGGTCGGGAAGCGCATGGGACCCCGTCTATCCCGGCCTGATCAAGGTGTTCCTGCTCATCGTGCTTGCCGTAATGGCCGTACAATTTCTCATTCTTGCCGTGAATTACGCCAGGGGGCGCAAGTGATCGATTTTTTTGGCTCCCTGCAAGGTCTTGGAATTGAGACCGGCACGCTGCTTATGTTTGCCATGTTGCTGGTGCTTCTTGTCTCCGGCATCCCGCTTGCCTTTGTGACACTTCTGGTCGCCCTGATATTCGCGCTTGGCTGGTTCGGCCCGATGGTCGTGCCGTTGATCACAAGCCGTGTCTTCTCCTTCGTTTCGTCTTTCGTTTTTGTTTCCGTTCCCATGTTCGTGCTGATGGCCGCGATCCTCGACCGGTCCGGCATCGCGCGGGATTTGTTCGACGCAATGAAGCTGGTTGGAGGCCGCCTGCGAGGCGGGGTTGCGATCCAGACCATCATCGTCGCGGTGATCCTCGCGGCCATGAGCGGCATCATCGGCGGCGAAGTTGTTTTGCTTGGTCTTGTCGCCCTGCCCCAAATGCTCCGGCTTGGCTATGACAAGCATCTGGCCATCGGGGTTGTCTGTGCTGGCGCCGCTCTTGGGCCCATCGATCCGCCGTACATTGTTAAGAACATCTCCGGTCTGACAGCCAAAGTGGCTGTCGGTGACCTATTCACCGCTTCCTTTGTGCCAGGTCTGATGCTGGCCGGGTTTTATGTCACCTACGTTTTGATCCGCGCCTATCTCAATCCGGCTCTTGCACCGATACCTCAGGGTGATCCGGTTTCAAAGGCTGAAAAAGTACGCCTGTTAAAGGGACTGTTCTTGCCCCTTCTCGTCGTCGCTGGTGTTCTCGGCTCGATCTATGGAGGCATTGCCAGCGTGACGGAAGCATCGGCCGTTGGGGTGGCCGGTGTGCTTCTGTCGACAGTTATCCGCGGTGAATTCACGCTTCAACTTCTGAAAGGTGCGGCCTTACAAACCCTTCAAACCGTTGGAATGATTGTATGGATTGGCATTGGAGCGAGCGCGCTGGTTGGTGTGTTCAACCTCATGGGCGGCATCAAATTCGTTTCCGCACTGATCTCAGGCATTTCAGACAATCCCACCCTGATCCTGCTCTTCATGATGCTGATCCTGTTTGTCCTTGGCATGTTCCTCGACTGGGTCGGAATTGCGCTTTTGACCATGCCGATCTTCGTGCCGATCATTACCGAGCTCGGTTATGACCCGGTCTGGTTTGGGGTGCTGTTTTGCATGAACATGCAGGTGTCCTTCTTATCGCCGCCGTTCGGACCAGCCGCCTTTTATCTAAAAAGCGTGGCCCCTCCGGATATCTCCCTGGCAACGATATTCAGATCACTCCTACCGTTTATCGCCATGCAGGTGCTGGCCGTTGGGCTTCTGCTCTTCTTCCCAGGGATCACCGGACGATGAGGCGCGGGCTGGACCCGGCCGTATTCGGACCCCGGCTTTTGACCCGCCGCCCTGATCCGAGCTGTTAAACGCACGACATGACCGGCGGTAAACGCTGATCTTGAAGACAGTTGCAGCACCGCAGGTCCAAGAGCGGAAATCAAAATGATGAAGAGCGCGGCGATGAACCGCGCTCTCCGGGGGCGTCTGCAGGTGAGGATATCAGACGCCGTGTTGGTGTGTTTCTTCTGCGCCTTCGCCGGTCGCCTTTCCGCGCAAGCCTGCGATCCGGTCTTCCACGCCTCGCACCACGACGTAAAAGACAGGCGTAAACAAGAGACCGAACAAGGTGACGCCGAGCATTCCGGAGAACACCGAGGTTCCCAATGACTGGCGCATTTCAGCACCGGCACCTGTCGCCAGCATCAGCGGAACCACGCCGAGAATGAATGCCAGCGAGGTCATTACGATCGGCCGCAGCCTGGTCTGTGCAGCATGCACGGCAGCATCCCAACGCGACAGTCCATCCGTTTCCGCCTGGCGTGCGAACTCCACGATCAAAATGGCGTTCTTCGATGCCAAGGCCACCAGCGTTTCCGGCCGTCCGAACCTTTCAATGTATAGCGGCGACACACAGGTATACGCGCGATCCTCAAATAGCTTCCGTGCCATTGGGTTGGCGCTGTCCCCCAGCGCACCGATCCGAAGGACAATGTCGATCCTTCCGTACCGAGATCAACTTGACGGTCTTCGAACTTCAACTCGCGTCCACTTCCTGGTAGCGGCACATGAAAGTCAGAACCCGCTCCGTCAGCCAAACCCGGCCAAAGACCCCTGGCGGAAGGCAAACGCAAATACGATCCATCCTACTCACTATCACGCCAGTCAGTTTGAAATCATGAGGTAAATCCGGGATCCGAGTGGTTTTCAGCCTCGGGAATTGCCAGCGCAAACAGAGCGGCAGCAGTAATGATCCCTGCTGCGATCCAGAACACCCAGGATGTCGCCCAGTCATAAAGCAACCCGCCGCCGATAAGCCCGACAATACTGGCAGCGGCCCCCAGACTGCTTGCAAACCCCTGGACGGCACCCTGATAGGTTTCCCCAGCAAACTTTGACAAGACCGCGGTGAAGGTCGGCCACATCAGCCCATTTCCCAGTGCAATACAAAGGGCAGCCACGTAGATACTCAATAGGTTATCCCAGAACAGCAGCACAAAGCCGAACCCCAGGACGAGGCCGCCGCCAGTGATCAACAGGCCCTGTGGCGTCTTTCCCGAGATCCGTGACAGCAACGGCCCCTGCACCATCATCATGCAAAAACTGAGCACTGCGAAGAACACGCCGGTGTCCGTGCCCGACCATTCAAGTCGAGTCGCGGCGTGGACCGGAAAGGCAATGTAAAAGAAGCTGAAGCCGAGCATGACCAGAAAGTTCACCGCCATCAACTGAGGCATCATGGGGAGTTGAAGAATGGACGTGGTGGCTGTCTCGTCGCATCCCTTCAACCGATAGACCTCCTTGGTCTCCTGGCCAAAAACCTTGCACGCGTTCGAAAGCCCCGGTTTGTTGTCCAGCGTCTCGGCTCTGCTCTCTTTGAGGCCGAAGAAAATCAACAAACTCGCAACGACAGAAATGAGCAGCGCGGCGAGAACGGGCAGCATCTCACCTAGAAGCGTCGCGCCCAAAAGCCCCGCCAGAGCCGGTCCAAGAATGAATCCCGCATTCGTTGACATGGCCATGAGGCCGAAATCCGCTGTACGGTGTTCCTCATCGGTGATATCAGCCAAGTAGGCGTTGGCCACGGAAACGTTTCCGCCGGTCAAACCATCCGCCGCACGGGCAAAAAACAGAACGACCAGTGGCAAGGTCAGAGTGAATTGCCCCAACAGAGCTGTGTCGATGCTGACGATCGCATCGATCGGCAGATAAAAGGCGATGAGGAACACGATCCAGGACACAAGTGTGCCCAGTTGGCTCACGAGCAGCACCTTGCGCCTGCCGATCTGATCCGACCATCTGCCGAGGATTGGCGCGCCAATGAGTTGAAATGCAGAATAAGTCGAGGCGATCAGGCCATAAACCAGCGCGTTGCCGCCCCAGTCGGTCACAAGAAACACCATGAAGGGGACGACGATTGAAAAGCCGAGCGTCCCGACGAAGTTCACTGAGAGAATTGGCAGGATCGACGGCATCCGCGACGGCGTCAAATCGGAAACGTTATCTGCCATGTCGGAACGCCTGCCTCTTCCGGACCATCAACTGGTTGCTCGTTAGCGGATAGTCGCACACCGCACCTGAAAATCAACGCGACTGGAGTTCACCTGTCTCAGGACCCCGCCGGAGGTTCTGCCTTCGCACTGAAGCAGAAATCCGGCGGTTAACGCCAGACTTGACTGGCCTGATCCATGACTGTTCCCGGATTTCTGAGGTCAAACGAGAACCCAAGCGGTCCAGTTCTCTTCCAGATGCTGGATTGATGTTGTTCCGGGGATCACGACGATGTTGGGGGAACGCTTCAAAAGCCAGGCGAGCGATTGTTGTGGCGCAAGTTTTGCGCCCTGGCGCATCGGATGCGCGCCCAATGGACCATATGGAATGAAGGCGATGCCTTTGCTGGCTGTATAGTCGACCAGGCCGTCCGCATCGGCTTCGTCCATGTTGAACCGGTTCTGCACGCTTGCGATCGGCGCAACCGAGAGTGCGCGGTCAAGTTGGGCGCGGGAGACGTTGGAAACGCCGATTTGGCCAATACGCCCGTCTGCTTGCGCCTCTGCAAGTGCAGCGATGGAGGTCTCAATCGGTGTTTGCGGGTCGACACGGTGAAGCTGGAACAGATCAATCCGGTCCCGGCGCAGATTGACAAGCGCGCGGTCCACCTGACGCAACAGCGTATCGCGCCGGCCATCGACCACGATCCTGCCCGGCTCCGGTTTGTCCACCCCACCCTTGGTGGCGAGCACCACTTGCCGGCTCTCAAGTCCTTCGCCAATAATACGGTCGGCAAACTCCGGGCCGTAGGCCCAAGCGCTGTCGAAGAAATTGACGCCGAGATCCGCAGCACGGCGCAGGAGCGCAAGACCCTGCTCCCACTTTGGATAAGGGCCGAAATTGCTTGGCTGATCAGTGAGGCGCATGGCGCCGTATCCAAACCGGTTTACTGTCAGGCCACTGGCGATTTTATAGGTTCTATTGGTCATCTGAGGTCTCCTTTGTAAGCGGCATTGCTGATGCGGAGAAAGATGATCGAATTCAGAGTTATCCTGTAGACAGTTTATATCGCTATCTATTATTCATATTACGCATGAGCAAACCACTGGACCGCCTTGCGCTTCTTGAGACCTTTATCCGCATTGCAGAAAAGGGGTCTATCAGTGGCGCGGCGCGTGATTTGGGGAAGTCGCAAGGCTCCGCTAGCCGTCAATTGAAAGACCTGGAAGAACGTCTTGGGGTTCAACTGGCCCGGCGTACGACCCATTCCCTGGCTTTGACAGAAACGGGGTTTGCGCTGCTAAAAGATGCGCGCGAGATAATCGCAGGGTGGTCCGCGCTGGAAGAGCAATATGCTGGCGACGCCGAGATCCTCCGCGGTCCGCTTCGGATCGTGGCCCCGGTGGCGCTCGGTCAGCTTCACCTTGCCGATATCGCGATTGGTTTTCAGGCATCGCACCCCGAAGTCACGGTCAAC
>CALDSI010000021.1 GCA_937911395.1 uncultured Labrenzia sp. | reverse complement strand
CCGATGAAAACCGGCCCGAAGAGGTTTTTCTTTACGAAGTCTACGATGATGAAGCAGCGTTCAAAGTACATCTGAAAACGCCGCATTTTCTGAAATTTGACGTCGAAGTAGCGGGAATGATCTTGGACAAAACCGTCAAGACTTACAAAGGGGTCACCCAATGAGCCCATGGGAAGTATTTGCTGTCAAGTATGCGGAGCGCAACACTCGGACGCGGCATGACAGCTTCATGTTTGATGAAAATCCCACCGCGCAACATTCAATGGATTATTTCATGTGGGTGTTGCGGCGCGGAGACGAGCTTCTGCTTGTAGATACAGGGTACGATAGGGAAGAAGCTAACCAACGTGGGCGCCCTATCCAAATGAGTCCAGCAGAAGCTCTTGCTCCCTTGGGCATAACCCCTGCTGACGTGTCCACGATAATTGTGACGCATTTGCATTACGACCATGCGGGCGGACTACATTTGTTCCCGGATGCGACATTGCATTTGCAAGCCGTGGAAATGGCCTATGCGACAGGCCCCTGCATGAATTACAGCGCTTTAAAGGCTCCCTTCACAGCAGACCATATTTGTGAAGTGGTTCAACGTTTGTACGCCGGACGTGTTGTTTTTCACGATGGCGACGGTGAAGTTCGTGAAGGCGTGACCGTGCATCTTGTGGGTGGACACAGCAAAGGACTTCAAGTCCTGCGTGTCTGGACAGAGGCCGGCTGGATGTGTCTCGCGTTAGATGCGTCACACTATTATGAGAATTTTCAAGGCGGCAAATCGTTTCCGATCGTAATCGATCTGAAGGAAATGTTTGACGGATTCGAGACGATCAAACGCCTTGCAAGTTCACCAGACTTAATCATTCCAGGTCATGATCCACTTCTTTTTGACCTGTTTCCCACATATGGCGCAGATCATATCATTCGGCTCGACCAAGGGCCGATAAAGGACGCTGGGTCATGAAACTCGGCGTCATCGCAGATGATTTCACAGGGGCGTCTGATATCGCACTGATGCTGTCTGAGGCCGGCATGCAAACGGTGCAATTTGTCGGTGTACCGGCTCCAAACAATGTATCCGGCGCTGGCATCAGCTGTGATGCTGGCGTCATCAGCCTAAAATCACGGACGGAGCCCGCCGAAGATGCAATCAGGTACTCGCTGGCAGCATCGGACTGGCTGATCTCGCAAGGATGCGAGCAAATCGTTTTCAAGGTTTGCTCGACGTTCGATTCAACGGATGAAGGCAACATAGGCCCTGTGACCCAGGCGCTCGCCGAGCGCCTTGGAGAACAAACAGTTCTTGTATGCCCGGCATTTCCGGAAAATGGACGGACGGTCTATCAGGGGCATTTGTTCGTCGGGGACACGCTCTTGAGTGAAAGCGGAATGCAGAACCATCCGCTCACCCCCATGCGAGACCCGGACATTCGACGGGTTCTTTCCAAGCAAACGACTTGGCCCGCTTCGCATATTCCTCATAAGACCGTTCGGCAGGGGGCGTCATCTATTCATGACGCAGCCAGAACGAAGACCGGCTCGATGGCGATCGTCGATGCAATCACGGATGAGGATCTCATTGCGATCGGAAAAGCCGCAGCAGGCCGCCGTCTTGTTACCGGAGGGTCCGGGATCGCAATCGGTCTACCGGCGAATTTTGGCGTCACTCCCCATCATCAGGCATGGACTGGAACAAGCGGTAAAGCGGTTGTGTTGTCCGGATCCTGTTCGTCGGCAACCCGTGGCCAAGTTAAACACTACAAGCAAAAAGCCCCCAGCCGGGAAATCATGGTTGAGGATGTGATCGGGGGTTGGTTATCGATGGAAGAGTTGGTTGATTGGACCATCAGCCAAGACAATCCGCCACTTCTTTATTCTTCGGCAGACCCCGAAACCGTCACTCAGGTCCAACACCGGTTCGGTCGCGACAAGAGTGCATCTGCCATAGAAAACCTGTTTTCCGATCTTGCCGCAGCTCTTGTTGGCGCTGGTGTTGAACGCATCGTGGTCGCAGGTGGGGAAACGTCCGGCGCTGTCGTATCCGGGATCAAGGCATCCTCTCTTGAAATCGGCCCCCGAATCGCCCCTGGCGTCCCGGCTTTGAGGGTCGCGGGTCAGCCGGTGGCCCTCGCCCTCAAATCCGGCAACTTTGGCGGACCGGGTTTTTTCGAGGACGCCCTTCATGTCCTGGGGGCAGACTCATGAGCGCGCTCTCCAAAGCCCGCGAGCGGATCTCTGTGATTGCCAAATCTCTTTATGACCGAGGCCTCACCCACGGATCGACCGGCAACATCTCTATGCGTTTGAATGACGGCACTTTTCTGGTCACGCCGACAGGCTCATCCATGGGCTGTCTTGATCCAGCCCGAATTAGCCATCTGTCGGAGACTTGGGCGTTGCTGTCTGGAGATGCGCCAACAAAGGAAATTCCATTACACACCGCGTTTTACGAGACACGAGGAGCGACCGGTGCTGTTGTGCATCTGCATTCATGCCATTCAGTGGCTCTGTCTTTGCTGCCGGAAATCGATGAGGACAATGTCCTGCCTCCGCTCACAGCTTACGGGATCATGCTGCTCGGAAAAGTGAAGCTGTTACCGTTTTTTGTTCCCGGTGACCCAGCCATGGGCAACGCCGTTCGCGGGCTGGCCGGCAAACGATCGGCCGTTATTCTTGCCAATCATGGCCCTTGCGTTGCGGCCAAGGATCTTGAGGCGGCCGTCTACGCGATGGAAGAGTTGGAGGCGACAGCAAAGCTGGCTCTGTTGCTGCGCGGGAGCTCTCCCACACTTCTGGACCCGGAACAGATATCGCAAATCGTAACTCGTTTTGATGTTGATTGGACGTAAGGAACCCTACTCATGAAAATTGCGCTTATCAAAGGGGACGGGATCGGCATCGACGTCGCGGACGCTGCAATGGCTGTGCTCGAGGCTGCACTTCAAAAAACCGGACAGCCGAAACCTGAGTTGGACGAAATTCAAGCCGGCGCAGCGTATTTCCAGGAAACTGGCCAAGATATAGAGGCAGACGGAGAAGACAGGGCTGAAGCCGCGGATGCCATCTTCCTGGGAGCCATTGGACTGCCATCCATTCGGCACGCGGATGGAACGGAGATCTCTCCGCATTTAAGGCTGCGCGATCGCTTTGGTCTTTATGCTGGTGTACGGCCTGTCAAAGCCTATCCCAATGCCCCGCAACGGCTTGCCGATCCGCGGGCCGCAGAGATTGATCTCATCATATTGCGCGAGTCCACCGAAGGTCTGTTTTATTCTGCAGCAGCACACAAACGCTCGCTTGTTGTGAACGACGACGAAGTTCAGGACATTTTGCGGATAACACGAAAGACCACGACGAAGCTGCACCGGTTTGCGTTCGACCTTGCCCGCAAACGCCAAAAGAAAGGCTTTCAAGGCCGCCTAACTTGCGTCGACAAGGCCAATGTTTTTACCTCCCTCGCCTTTTTCCGCCAGATCTTTGATGAGGTGAAATCGGACTATCCGGATGTTCCGGTCGGCTACAATTATGTCGACGCCCAGGCCTTGGACCTGGTGCGCAAGCCCTGGGATTTTGATGTGCTTGTGACCGAAAACATGTTTGGAGACATTCTTTCCGACCTCGCCGGCGGGCTTGTTGGCGGAATGGGGATGGCCGCGTGCGCAGAGATCGGCGACCATACGGGACTGTTCCAGCCGGCCCATGGCAGCGCGCCGGACATCATGGGGCAAGACAAGGCCAATCCCCTGGCGGCGATCCTAAGCGGTGCCTTGATGCTCGATTACCTTGCCGAAAAACTGAGCAATTCTCACCTTTCAGACGCCGCTGATCTCATTAATCAGGCAGTTGACGATGGGTTCCGTAACAACCGTCTGCGGCCTGTAGAGTTCGGCGGCGACATGGGAACTCTGGCGATCACGGAGGTGGTTACGGAAACCATATCCGAAAGCCGCCAGATCGCCGCGCAATAGTCACCCAAAGTAATCATAAGCTTGCTGACGGCGCTTAGGATTAAGGGTTTATCTTTTGAATTGGGGTGCCAGCAGCGTAAGCCTTGAGCTGATCGAAAATATCCGAGAATTGCAGATCGAATTCGTCTTCTGTGACATAACCGACATGCGGTGTCGGCAACATGTTTTGATGGGTCAGACGCACGTTATCCCGATCGCGTAGGGGCTCCTGGTCGAAGAACATCAACGGCCGCGAATTTCCGCCCTCGCGCGACTTCTGCTTCATGAACACTTGGGGCAATAAGGCCGGATCGTGAGGTATTTACAAGGAGTGCACGGGGTTGCATGTTCGCAAGGCTGGCCTCCTATGATGTCACGCGTTTCTGGCGGCAAGTTGCCAAAATCGGGGCCAATGTCATCACTGCAGCAGCGTAAGACGGTGTTCTTGAATGCATGTTGGAACTTGAGAGAACGCCGTTGGCAGTGCAGGCCTCGGAATGACGCTAATGCCAAGAACTGGGTTGTAATCCGGAATTGAAAACAGCCCTGAATGGCTGTGCAGCTGATCTGGGACGACTAACTCAGGCGGGCCAGCAAACTACTCGCTGGTGTTCAAAGGTGGCCGAGATCCTCCAAACAAACCTGAATAACGATCCAGCCTACCCCAGAATGGTTCTAACTTCATGATGCTTTCAGGACCGGGTTTGGCTCGTGCATCAAGACAGCCAACTCATTTCCAGACGTACTGTTGTCATTCGCTTGACCAATTTCAGCTACGCAAACTAATGTAATGCCAAAAATTGTCGCGCGGAAACATATGCAGGCGTCTCTTTCCGAAAACCAGCGGCTCATGAAGTAGATGGACTGGAAAGGCAGAACAAGTGGTCGAGCGGAAGCTGAAGAACATGGAGGAGTTTGCAGCTGTCAGCGGCATCTCCCGGCCAACGCTCTCAAAATATTTCAACAATCCCGAGAGCGTCCGCCAAACGACACGGTTGCGCATCGAAGACGCCCTGCAAAAATACGATTTCAGGCCAAACATTTTCGCGATGAACCAGAACCGCAAGCTGACAAAGAATGTCGGTATTGTGGTCCCTTTCCTTGCCGATCCATTCTTCACGGAGATAGCAAGGAAGTTGGAGCAACGCTGTCTGGAGGCCGGGTTTCACCCAACACTTTACAGCGCCCACGGCCAACAACAGCTAGAAAATGAGATTCTCGATAGTTTGCGATCTCTGAAACCAGCCGGGGTCCTACTCGCACCGCTTGGACGCGCTTCAGACAAGCTGTCCGTTGAAAAATTCTGCCAGGATGTTCCAACAGTTCTGTTCGACAGCAACATTGAAGGCATCGGGGAAGCCTTTGTGGGATCTGATAATTTCAGCTTTGTTTCGCAGACTGTCGACTACCTTACCCGAACGGGCGAGCCACCAAGTTTCTTTGAAATGCGCACGCCAGCAAACCCGAACGCCAACAAACGGCGGGCGGCATATGAGCAGCTGATGGCCGAGCGCAATCTCGAGCCGCGCATTCTGAAGATCGAGGGTGAGGGCTGGGCGTTCGAACAGATTGGGCGGGACGGTGCGCTTCGCATTTTGGAGACCGGCGGGTTTCCAACCAACACCGTATTGTGCAGCAACGACCGCCTGGCGATTGGCCTGCTATCTGCCTGTTATGAGAAAGGCTTGCGGGTCGGGCGCGGCGCTGGCTGCGCCCTAAGGGTCGCCTCTCATGACGACCACCCATTTTCAAAGTTCACCTGCCCGTCTTTGACAACGGCTGCCCATGATTATGACAGCGTTTCGGACCACGCTTTTAAGACCCTCAACAATCTCATAGAAGCGGGCGGGCGATTTGCACGCCGTGAAGAAACCGTCTTCTCAGCGCGCCTGGTCTTACGCAGTTCTGCATAGCAAGAATTTTACGCGCGTAAAATTTTTATTGACTCGCCGTTACGGTAGCGCTTAGGGTTGGCCCAACATCCAGCCAAGGGAGGAGATCGGATGTATATAAAAAACGCACTTTGTGCGACGACTGCGCTTGTCGTGTTGACCGCAGCGGCAGCACAGGCAGAAACACTTACCATCGCTACTGTGAACAACGGTGACATGATCCGCATGCAGGGTTACACTGACGATTTCACTGCAAAGACTGGCCATACCGTCGAGTGGGTCACTTTGGAGGAAAACGTACTGCGTCAGCGCGTGACCACCGACATCTCAACGAAGGGCGGCGCTTTCGACATCATGACCATTGGCATGTACGAAACGCCAATCTGGGGCGCCAACGGCTGGCTTGTTCCACTAGACGATCTCTCCGAAGAATATGATGCCGCCGACAGCCTGCCCGCCATGGCTGGCGGTCTGAGCCACGACGGAACGCTCTATGCCGCTCCGTTTTATGGCGAAAGCTCGATGATCATGTACCGTACAGACCTGATGGCCAAAGCCGGTCTGGAAATGCCAGACGCGCCGACTTGGGATTTCGTCAGAGAAGCAGCTGCGGCTATGACCGATCGTGACAACGAAATCAACGGCATCTGCCTACGCGGCAAGGCTGGTTGGGGTGAAGGCGGCGCATTCATCACAGCGATGTCGAAT
>CALDSI010000020.1 GCA_937911395.1 uncultured Labrenzia sp. | reverse complement strand
GTTTGAAGAAATGGTTTGTTCTTCCGGGGCGCTGCCCGGATTTGTTCCAGCGCTGGGCGCAGATGCCCGCGAGTGTTTTCCAAAAGACTGATTGCGTGCTCGATCGAACTCGCGCCAGCGGCCAAAAGGCAGGCTGTCTTGACATTGCCATCCGCTGACTTGAGTGCACCGGCGGCAACTTCATCAGAAGTTCCAGTGATCGTTGTCACCATTCGCACAGCACGATCCCGGAGTTTGATGTTGTCAGCGCGCAAGTTCACCATCATACCGTCGTAGATGTGCCCCAGGTTCAGGGCCATCAGTGTCGAAAGCGCATTCAAAGCGATTTTTTGGGCCGTTCCTGCCCCCATGCGGGTCGAACCAGAGATGACTTCGGGCGCGGTTGGCAGATAAATGGTGTATTTGCTCATTGCAAAAAGCGGCGCGTTCGAGTTGTTGGCGATTGCGATTACGGTCGCACCGGCTTCTTTTCCAAGACGTGCTGCCTCAAGTGTGTATGGCGTGGAGCCACTGGCTGAGACGACAATAATCGTGTCGTTTTTCGAAAGTTTTGCGAGATCTGTAGCCAAGCTGGCCGTCGCATCTTCCGTGTCGCCCGGCATATGCGCGGATGTGGGAATGCCGCCTGCCATAAGGATTTGGACCTGATTCTCCGGAATGCCGAATGTACCGCCAAGCTCCATCGCATCAGCTGCTGCCATCAAGCCTGACGAGCCTGCGGCGACATAGTAGAGGGCTCCGCCGGTGCTTATTGAAGTGGCCATGTCGTAAGCAGCTGCGGCGATGAGTTCCGTTGCTGTAGAAGTTGCCTGAGCGGCCGAGACCTGACCATCAATAAGGATCGCTGCAACGTTCTCTGAAGGACGTGAATCCAATCCAGAAGCAAGATTGTGCAGTTTTTCCGTGGTTGCCTCAGGCACGCGATCCTCCGTAATTTTTCGCTATAATACCTTTATAATACCATTTGTCCAGATGTTAATCAAAGTTAATGGATAAGTGAGTCATTCTGTGTCTAATTCAAATTTTGGTATCTCTTTTTCTGTTGATTTTATCAAAAGGTATTATATAGGTATTATATGATGGATTTCGCAGATCAGTGGGTTTTGGCGGTTGATGGTGGCGGTACGCGCTGCCGTTTGGCGTTGAGTTCGCCAGCTGCGGATATCCGTGTCGAAGTCGGCTCCGCCAATGTGACAACGGACATTTATGCAGCTCTCTCGGAGATAAACGTTGGATTGAGGGCTCTCGCAGGCAGAGCAGATCTTGCTCAGGGCGATCTTGCCCGCGTTCCCGCCTATTTCGCTCTGGCTGGCTACCAGGCGAACCGAGACCGCGAGCGGTTGCTAGAGGGTGTTCCGCTTAGGCGCATAAAGGTTGAAGATGATCGGCCGGCAGCATTACGAGGTGCGCTGGGGCTACAGGATGGTGCCTTGATCCACAGTGGGACGGGCGCTTTTTTTGGTGTCCAGGTTGATGCAAAGAAGCGATTTTCTGGCGGTTGGGGGGCGGTCCTTGGCGATTTTGGATCGGCGGCATGGTTTGGTAAATCCGCACTAGCTCTCGTGCTTGATGCTGAAGATGACCTTATTGAGCAGACTGTCCTGACCGAGACATTGAAAGATCGGTATGGGGGAGCTGCGGGAATACTTGCGTTTGCGAACACAGCAAAACCTGCTGATTTTGGTACTCTGGCGCCAGAAATTCTCTCGCAATCCAATGATCCAGTATCTGAGCGCCTGATAGACCAGGCAGTGGCGTATTTTGAGGAAAATCTTCTGCATCTCGGATGGTCAGCGGGAATGCCTGTGTGCTTGACGGGCGGTCTTGCGCCTCACCTGGCACCGTTTCTCACCGAACCTGTTCGTAGGAGTTTGAGATCAGCAGCCGGGTCGCCGATCGATGGTGCGATTTCTATCGCGCGTGAATTTGCGAAAGAGGTGCAGGTCGCATGTTGAATGATTTCCTAATGCCTGATCAATGGTTTTCTCAAAACGCCGGGCCAAGATTCGTGCAGCTTCGGCATCGACTTGAAGAAGCTATCGAAACCGGGCTGCTTCCGGCCAACAGTTCGTTGCCTCCGGAGCGGGAAATCGCAGAACTAACCGGTTTTTCACGGGTGACGGTGCGCAAGGCCATTCAGGAAATGGTCAAGGATGGGGCGATTGAGCAGCGCCAGGGCTCTGGCTCATTTGTGCGCGAGGCAACGCAACGGGTAGAGCAGTCCCTGTCCCATCTAACCTCGTTTACCGAGGATATGGCCAACCGGGGCATGCAAACAAATTCCAGATGGCTGGAGCGCGGGGTTTTCATGCCGAATGCGGAAGAGATTGCGACTTTGTCCTTAACACCGGACGATCAAGTGGCGCGCATCTATCGCCTTCGGGAGGCAGGTGGTCAGCCGATGGCCTTGGAACGCGCAGCCCTTCCTTTGGACATTCTGCCCAATCCGCTCGAAGTGGTGACGTCGCTTTACGAAGTGCTGGCAAAACATGGCCATCGTCCTGTCCGCGCTGTCCAGAAAATCGCCGCGGTCAACCTTGAACCTGCCGACGCCCACCTCTTGAGCGTCCCAGAAGGCACTGCAGGCCTTCGGATCCAGCGCATTTCTTACCTGGAAAGTGGACGGGTCGCGGAATTTACACAATCCATCTATCGCGGAGACGCCTATGACTTTGTTGCAGAGCTCCGGCTGTCTGATCGATGAGGGGGCGCCAGTGAAATCTCCTCCTACAAAAATGAAACAGGAGATCGCGGAAATTCCTACCGCGGTCGAGCGCCTGCTCACATCCGGGGATGCGGATATCAAGCGAATTTCTTCAGAGTTGCGGGACAGCGACCTGCGCTGCCTTTTGTCTGTTGCGCGGGGGTCTTCTGATCACGCTTGTACATATCTGAAGTATGCTGCCGAGTTGCTTCTGGGTCTGCCAATGGCGTCTGTCGGGCCCTCGCTTGCCTCTGTCTATGGGGCCAGCCTCAAGGCCGATGGCATGCTGTGCTTTTCCGTGTCTCAGTCCGGCAAGAGCCCGGACATCACCCGAATGACCCGGTCTTTGACCAAGTCCGGCGCGACAACGCTCGCCATCACCAACCATCCGGGGTCACCCTTGAGTGAAGCAGCAAGCGCGACTGTTCCGATCCACGCCGGGCCGGAACTGTCAGTTGCTGCGACCAAGACGTTTGTAACATCGCTGGTCGCCGGATTGTGGTTACTCGCGGAGCTGAAGGCCGACACGGGTCTCTTGGCTGCAATCCGGAACCTGTCGGCACATCTGGAGGACGCCGTTGCTTGTGATTGGCGGGAGGCTGCGCCGGAAAAAGACATCGGATCTCTGTTCACATTGGGGCGCGGGCCGTCCTGGGCGGTCTCCAATGAAGCGTCCCTGAAATTCAAGGAAACTTGCCAGCTCCATGCCGAGAGTTATTCCTCGGCAGAAGTCTTGCACGGCCCGGTTTCCATTGTATCCCATGGTTTTCCAGTCATTGTCTTTGCCGCCGCCGATGCTGCCGAGCAAGCGGTTGTTGATGTTGCTGATCAACTGTCACAGATGGGAGCGTCTGTCTTCGTGAACAGTGAAAAAGCGCAGCGCGCAAACGTTTTGCCGATCGTACGTACGGATCATTGGCTGACCGATCCGATTGCGTCGATTGTGTCTTTCTACGGTTTGGTTGAGTATGTCGCCGGGCTTCAGGGGATTAACCCGGATGCCCCCCGGCATTTAAACAAGGTCACGGAAACCGTATGACACAGGCCATCGTTTTCAAGGCGGCTGCGGTTTTTGACGGGGCCAATCTCTGTGAGGATGCTGCTGTTCGGTTCGGCGCGAATGGAGTTGAAGCATTTGGTGCCGGCAATGAGACTGTCGGCGGCGCTGAAGTCATTGATCTTGGCAATGAGATCATCTCTCCGGGTTTCGTTGATCTTCAGGTGAATGGCGGCGGCGGCGTCATGCTCAACGATGATCCAAGTGTTGAGACCGTCCGCCGGATTGCCGAAGCGCATTGGTCTTTAGGCACTCGGGCTTTTTTGCCGACTTTGATCACGGACACGCGTGAAAAAACCAAGGCGGCAATTGCAGCGGTAACTCAGGCTGTTGAGAAAGACGTTCCTGGGGTGGCTGGACTGCATTTGGAAGGTCCGCATTTGTCTGTTGCACGAAAAGGGGCGCATGATGCTGCCTATATCCGGCCGATGGACGATGAGGACCTCAACTTCCTTTTGGCGGCGGCCCGTTCGCTCCCGGCTCTGCTTTTGACCGTTGCACCGGAAAACACGACTCTCGAGCAGGTTCGACAGCTGAGCCAGGCGGGAGCGCTCGTTTCAATTGGTCATTCGGATGCTGATTTCTCGACCGTTCAAGCCTATGGGGCGGCTGGTGCCAAGTGCGTCACGCATCTCTTCAATGCGATGAGCCAAATGGGCAACCGGGAGCCCGGCGTTGTTGGAGCCGCCCTCGGGACAGGCGCCTTGTCCGCAGGGCTCATTGCCGATGGGATACATGTTCATCCGGAAATGATGCGGATCGCATTAACTGCAAAAAGCGGACCGGGAGAGGTATTTCTGGTCAGCGATGCCATGGCGGTTGCCGGAACATCTGAGACCTCATTCGAGCTGGATGGGCGAAAAATTTTCCGATCAGATGGGAGGCTGACCCTCGAGGACGGGACGTTGGCAGGTGCGGATCTGGACGTGTTGACAGCTGTCAGGGTTTTGGTTGACCAAGTTGACATTCCGCTGGCCGATGCCCTGCGTGCCGCTACAAAAACGCCGGCGGAGCTGATTTATGGAAAGCCATTCAACCTTTTGGGCAGGTCTAAGGACAGCTTTATACGCATCTCCAAGGATCTTCACTCTCTCAGTCCATTGGCCGAAACCGGATAAGCAAATCACATGCTGCTCGAAGTCTGTGTTGATACGATTGAAGGGGCCTGGGCTGCTGTTCGAGGCGGCGCCGAGCGTATCGAACTCTGCTCGGCATTGTCTGAAGGCGGCCTGACGCCATCTGCAGGACTCATGCGAGCCGCTGCCCAATTGCCTGTTCCGGTCTATACCATGATCCGTCCGCGACCCGGTCTCTTTCATTTTTCTGAAAATGAAGAGGAGATCATGGCCAATGATATTCATCTGGCTAAAGACTTTGGACTTGCTGGTGTTGTTCTGGGTGTGCAGCGTGAGGACCGTACACTGGACCGGGAGCTGCTGGCACGTTTGTCAGACCGTGCATCCGGTATGGGGCTGACACTCCACCGTGTGATCGATGTTGTGCCGGACCCGTTTGCCGCGCTGGAAACGGCGATTGATCTCGGGTTCGAGCGGGTTCTCACATCAGGAGGTCAAGCCACGGCTGATGCTGGGCGGGCTGTTATTCGTGAGATGGTCAAAGCGGCCAGAGGCCGGATCAGTGTCATGCCGGGTGCGGGCGTTACGCCCGAGAACGTAACCAAGATCATCCAGAGGGTAGCCGTTCACGAAATTCATTCGTCATGCTCTGTGCAGGTTTCTGAAAATAACGCAGTTGCCGACTTCTCGACCTGCGGTGGCCTTCGCCAAACATCCGAAACAAGAGTAAGAGAGTTGGTGACCAGCATCAGTGCCATCTAAGTTGAGCGGTTCGCTCAGCTCTTCGAATGATCGGCAGAAAATCTCGGCACCACCCGGATGCCGTTTTCATCATCCCTTGTGACGGCGAGCGGCATTTCGAAGGTCGGGGTCAGGGTTGTTTCCGAGAAGACATCTTCAAGCGACCCGTGCTGCACCTTCGACCCATTCTTCATGACGAGTACTTTGTCTGCAAAAGCGGCAGTTAGGTTGAGGTCGTGCATCACCGCGATCACACCGCCGCCGCGCCGGGCATAGTCTTTTGCAAGTTTCATGATCTGATACTGGTGTTTGATATCGAGGCTCGACACCGGCTCATCCAAAAAGAGCCAGCGCGGCGTTCCATCTTCCGCGACCGGATCCCAAACCTGGCAGAGTACACGGGCCAATTGCACGCGTTGCTGTTCACCGCCGGACAAATCCTGATAGGTGCGGGCCTCAAAACCCGGAAGACCAACAAGGGACAAGGCTTCGGCAACACGGTGCGCTCGTGAAAGGCGGTCTTGCCTCCGATCCAGAATGCCGAGACCAATAACTTCCGAAACTGTTAGCGGAAACGAAAGGTGGCTGGCTTGGGGCAAAACACCCCTGATCATTGCTTGCGTTTCCGGAGACAGGCTCGCCACCTCGCATCCGCCTAGCTGAATGCTGCCCAAGTAAGGTCGCTCGCCGGTGATGGCCTTCAAGAGCGTAGTCTTGCCAGACCCACTGGGTCCGATGATGGCCAGCAGCTCTCCAGCGTGTGCACTTAAGGACATATCGTTTACAATGAGGGTGTTGCCCAAAGTGACTTTCAAGTCCCTGACATCAAGGAATTGGACATGGGCGGCGACGGTTTGAGTGAGAGCGGAAAGATTGCTCATAAGCCGGTCAGTCCTCTGTTCCGCAGCAATATCCAAAGGAAAAACGGCGCGCCAACAAAAGCGGTGATGATGCCGATCGGCAACTCTGCCGGCGCAACGATTGTCCGCGCCAGTGTATCTGCGCCAATCAACAGGATTGCTCCAAGCAGTGCAGCTGCGGGTAGCAGGTATTTATGATCCGGTCCGATCGACAGCCGCAACAGATGCGGCACAACGATGCCGACAAAACCGATTCCCCCGCTGACAGCGACTGATGCGCCGGTCGCCGCAGCGACCAAGAGAATGCTGATATTTTTCAGCCTTTGAACCCGGATGCCAATGTGAGCGGCTGCAGCTTCGCCCAATGTCAGCGCATTGAGACCTCGGGCAAGGAACGGTGTTGCCAAGAGCATCGTTAGAATGATTGGTGCTGCTGAAGCCACTTTTTCCCAGTTTGCTCCTGCAAGAGATCCTAACCCCCAAAACTGCAGGTCGCGCAGCTGATTGTCGTCGGCCACATACACGAGAAGGCCGGTAATCGCGCCCGTCAATGCGCCAAGGGCGATCCCGGCGAGTAGGAGTGTGGCAACAGATGTAAAGCCGCCGCGTGTGCCAATCCGGTAGAGCAGCAGTGTGTTGATGAGTCCGCCAGCAAACGCGGCAAATGGAATCGCATAGATACCGAGGATCGCCATTGCCGGTGCCAGTGTGGCATTGCCCAGAACAATAAAAAGAGCAGCTCCAAGACCTGCACCTGCAGATACCCCCACGATTCCCGGATCTGCCAGTGGGTTGCGAAACAATCCTTGCATCACTGCTCCAGAAACAGCGAGCGCCGCTCCGACGAGCGCACCAAGAGTGATCCTTGGCAGCCGGATGTCCATCACAACAATCCAGTCCCGTACGGATACAGTCTCCGGAAGCGGCGCGGACGGATCCAACAGTTGGCCTGGGATATGAGGCAATAGATCGAACACCGGTACCAAAATGGGACCGGTTGCCAAGCTTCCAATTGCGGTGGCAGACAAGAGAAGAGCGAGGGCCACGATCACCCAGCGAGCAATCCCGGCGCGATCACCTTGGCTAAGGGCTGTAAGTCCCAGTATGGCAGCCAGACCGCGCCGGTGTCGCGGCGCTGTCGCGTCACTCATTCAAGTCAGCTCCGGATTTCTATAAGGTTCTGCGCAAGATCCTGGATCGCGTTTGCGGTCCGAGGACCAAAACCGAGCAGGTAGTCGCCTGGCATTTTTAACAATCGGTTGGCTCTGCCCGCCGGAGTTTGCGCAAGAGCTGGATGTGAGAAGAGCTCATCCGCCGACGCGCCGTGATCTCCGTCGCGGTCCATCATCAACACGATGTCAGGCATCGCGCTCAGGATCGCTTCGTCGCTGAGCTGCTTGTAACCAGAGAACTCACTGACAGCGTTTTTGGCTCCAGCAAGAGTAATTATGGCATCAGCGGCGGTGTTAGCGCCACCAGCCATGATCCGGCCACCCCGCGTCGACAAAACAAACAGGACACGGACGTCTTCATTGCGTCCCGCTGCTTGCTGTTTAGCGTTTTCCAGTTCTGTTTTAGTCTTTTCCGCGAGGGCCTTGGCTTTGTCCGGAACGCCTAGTGCGTCGCCAACGGTATGGATTTTTGCGACGATCCCTTCCGGGGTGAACTCATTTGGAACGTTGGCGATAGCAATGCCTGATTTTTCAAGAACGTCGACTGCTTCCTGAGGCCCGCTGCCATCCAGCATCAACAGCAGATCAGGATCGACTGAGAGAACCCCTTCTGGCGACAGCGCGCGAATATAGCCAATGTCCGGCAGATCGTGGGCTTCTTGTGGGTGAACACTTGTGGAGTCTCTTGCGACGAGGCGGTGCTGCTCTTCGAGTGCAAACACCACTTCGGTTACAGATCCACCAACAGCCACGATACGGTTCGAAGCCTCTCCCGCTGAGAGTGGATGCAGTGTTAGGACAAGTGCCGTTGCGGTCAGAAGGGTTGCCGCTGCACATTCAAGGTAAAGGGAACGAAGTCTGGTAATCATTCGGCTGCTCCAAGCGTTATGGCGCGATCAAGTTTGGGGAGGTTCTCGGCAAGACCGCGCCAGTCGGATCTCTCGGCATTGCCTTCTCCGCGAACACCAAAGAATTGGATGATTTGTTGACCGTCACTGTCATAGGCTTCAATCGAAGTGACGTGCCCGACATCAGCTGGTTTGCGAACGGCCCAAACGTCGTGAATATGATCGGTCCGAAGATGCAGATGGAAGGTCGGATCCATGATGTTGATCCAGGGGCCTTTTTCCATAACGGTTTCGATTTTTCCCGAGTGGATCTGAATACATCCGCGGTTGCCAACAAAGCACATGATCGGGATGTGCTCGGAGGCTGCCAGACGCAAAAGAGCTGGGATCGAGCCTTTGTCGAGCGGCCAAGCCCAGCTTTCACCGGCGAGTTCAAAGGCACTCAGCCTGTCCAATTCGAGGTCTTTCAAAAGACCATGAAACTGGTGCGGATCGGTCATGGCTTGCCAACGGTCACGCAACTGCATCTCTGCAAGGACGGTTGGCATCTTGCGGGTAAAGACTGGCGCTGGTGTCACTTTTGGCAAAGCATCTGGCTGCTGGTCGGGCAGCGTTAATTGCTCGACAAGCTGACCCCAGGCGTACTTGTCTGTGTCAGGTCGTGCATGGATCTTTTGGACTGCATCGCCGTGTGCATCGAAGAATTGCAGGGAGTGCCGCACATCCTTGCCATCGCTCTTTTCAACGGCAAATCCGTAGGTCCAGTTGGCAGGGAACATACGCGTGTCGATTTGCTCGCCCAGCATGAGTGCTGCGCGCTTGCCGTTAATGAACTTCTCAAAGGGCCCAATTTTTTCGTGGACGGCACTTTCATTGCGCGTGAGAGCCATTACCGGCCCGACCTTCTGAAGCCCACTGAAGAGATCCTCGAACCTAGGCTCTATGCGACGCGTGCCATGACCTACAAAGCTTGCGACCAATTCTGCCTCAGTGATATCGAGACTGCGCGCGAGATCCCGCTCCCGCATCTTGGGATATTGTTCCCGCGCTTTTCGGATATGAGCTGCGCCCGGCCGTGTAGCGGTTTGGATACGGTCAGCAGTCATCAAAAATATCCTTTCCAGATTGCGCCAAATTTCCACCGAGTAATCAGGGTGCAGCGCATGTAACGCCAATAAGCCCCTGCGGCAACTTGATAAAATTAGAACTTTTCCAAAGAGTTCTCATTTTATTTCATGGGCTTACTTATACTTGACTCTCATATTCAAGTTTTATATGCGACGCAATACCTGAGTTATACGCTCAAGTTAAAAGCGCTGCAAGGCAGGCAGCAAAAGGGACGCGAAAACGCGCAGTCTTGGAGATAATTATGGGGCTCAACAAAACCCTTCACACCCGTCTTCTGGGTGGCGTTGCACTTTGGATGTTCGCTGCAAATGGCGCAGTGTTTGCACAAGACGAGGTGGCAACACCATTACAACGAATCGTGCTTGGCGCCGGCGTTGAAAAAGTAGCGATCAATACGCCGCAGGCCGTGACGGTTCTGGATCAGGAAGCGATCGACAACGAACAGGCGGCGACGATCGGCGAGCTGTTCCGGGATATTCCGGGCGTGACGGTCATCGGCAGTGACCGCATCGGCGGGCAATCTTTCAACATTCGAGGTATCGGCGACTTGGCGTCGTCTGACGAATCCAAAATCATCGTGACCGTCGACGGTGCCACCAAGTTTTACGAGCAATACCGTCTCGGGTCTTTCTTCTCCGATCCGGAGCTCTACAAGCAGGTTGAGGTTTTGCGCGGCCCCGCGTCTTCAACTCTTTACGGCGCAGGTGCGCTCGGCGGTGTAATCAACTTCACCACCAAGGATCCGAGCGACTTTCTAAAACCGGGAGACACGGCCGTCCTACGCGTGAAGGGCATGTACGACTCCAACAAATGGGGCTTCATGACCTCGGCCGTTGGCGCGGTGCGTCTTTCAGAAAATACCGAGTTTCTGCTCAACGGCATTTTCCGGAAATCGAATGACATTGAGGATGGGCAGGGGGTAGAAATCCCGGGCTCTGCATTCTCTTCCTTCTCCGGCTTGGCCAAGGTTGTGCACCACTTCGGTGAGGACAAAGAACAGGCTGTCCGCCTGTCTTACCAACGCTGGCAATGTGACGCAGACGCTACCCAGTATTCGCAGACCAACACTGCGGGTTTCGGTACGATCGATCGGGATATCACCGACCAGACTGTGGTCCTGAACTATGAAAACCCGGCAAGCGACAATCCCTACCTTGATCTGAATGTGAATCTGTCGTTTTCGGATACACAAGTTGAACAGAAAAACTCGTCGCTCGGGGCTTTCTCAACATCCCAGCTCTTTGAAGACGGTGAGTACGGTTATCGTACTTGGCAAGGTAAGGTCGACAACACCTTTGCGCATTCCGGATCAACTTTCGAGAACTTCCTGACAGTGGGTACACAGCTTTCCTATCAGGAGAGGACCGCTCAATCGGAGAGTGGGGCGATCGGTTTCCACCCGGAAGGGACTGATACCAAAATCGGGTTCTTCATCCAGGACGAGTTTATCTGGCAGGATCGGCTTACCCTCATCCCCGGGGTTCGGGTAGATTCGATCAACTTGTCGCCGGACAGTGTGATTGACGGTGCGTCGGATCAATCCGAGGTTGCTTTCTCACCAAAGCTTGCTGCGCTCTACAAGTTCAACGACACTTTCTCCATCTTCGGATCTGTCGCTCATACAGAACGTGCTCCGACATTGGATGAGATGTTCTCCACGTCTGGTGCATCACGTTCCTATCCGGGCGGGCGGCTTGCAAGTCTGAACCTGGATAAGGAACAGTCGAACGCCGTTGAAGCCGGGTTTTCCGTATCAGCCTTTGATCTCATTCAGGATGGTGACGGCCTTCAGCTCAAGACAACCGCTTTCTACAATGATCTGAAAGATCTGATTTCAACCAATCCCGACCAAGGTCAGACCACGCCGGTCCGCTACTACGTCAATATCGATGAAGCGGAGATCTACGGTGTCGAGATGGAAGCGGCCTATAACTCCGAGTACGTCTACAGCACGGTTGCCTTCAGCATTGTCAGAGGCGAAGATAAAGCAACTGGCGAAACACTGACGTCCATTCCCGCAGACACGCTTGCAGTCACATTAGGTGGTCGAGTTCCGCAATATGATCTCGATTTTGGATGGCGCGGACTTTTTGCCGCCAGCATCGACACTGGTGCAACTGCAGGGCCGTTTGCCGGTTATGCAGTTCACGACGTCTTCGCCAGCTGGAAGCCTCAGGATGGTCATTTCGCAGGCATGGAGCTGCGAGCGGCAGTCGAAAACATCTTTGACAAGTCCTACCAAAACAACCTGGCCGGCGACCGAGGGCGCGGCCGGACCTTCAAACTCACCCTGAATAAGGAAATCAGCTGGTGATTTGACGAAGACACCGTCCGGCCCAACGCAGACAAATGCTTCAGCGTTGGTGCTGGACGGTTCCAAGCCTAAATGATGGAGCCTCAAATGATCTCCGATTTAACTGGTCAGATTACATCTTTTCTTCAGCTCGGAGGTCCGGTGGTCACAGTGATTGCCGGGCTTTCGGTTGTCGCTCTAGCGCTTATTCTAGTGAAGGCGTTCGAGTTTCTGGTATGCGGCATAGGGCGCAGTCACCGGGCGAAAAATGGTGTGCACCTTTGGCTTTCCAATCGGCCTGGTGAAGCACTGTCAAGAATTTCGTCACCCAGAAGCGCCGTCGACAAGGCGGTGCTCACCACTTGCAAGCTTCTGGAAAATCGAGCGCAGAAAGCTGAAATTGAAGAGCGCGTCGGTGTTCAGGCTGCAGGCGATTTGCATCACTTCTCGAAGGGTATCAGAGCTCTGGAGGCGATAGCACAAGTCGCTCCATTGATCGGTCTGTTCGGCACTGTGCTTGGCATGATTGAAGCTTTTCAGGCGTTGCAGTCGGCCGGTAGCAATGTCGATCCGTCCGCGCTTGCTGGCGGGATCTGGGTGGCCCTCATGACTACAGCAGCCGGCCTCGCGGTAGCGATGCCTGTTTCTCTGGTTGTAACCTGGCTCGAAGGACGTCTGGAGGCGGAGAGAGTTGCAATTGAGACGCTGACATCCGCCTTGCTTTTGCCCTCGTTGGATCACGGCGTCGAGCAATCGGATGGGTTGCCGGCAGGAGCCGCGCTTTCTTATGCGCGTTGAGCCGCTTCCGAAAAAACACCGGGCAATTTCGCTCACTCCATTGGTGGACGTGATTTTCCTCTTGTTGTTGTTTTTTATGCTGTCTTCGACGTGCACCCAGTTTGGTCAGGTGGAAATTGGTGCACCTGCCGTTGGCGGCGGGTCAGAGGCTCTGCCTAAGGCAATCCTTATGGTTGAGCCTGATCGTCTGCGTCTTAACGGGCGCGCCATTGCGCAGGACAATCATGCAGCCGAAGTTTCAGCCCTGATTGAGACCGGCAATGATAGCATCCTGGTGTACATTCAAGGATCGAGCAGTACGCAGCTGCTTGTGACGGTCATGTCGGAACTAAAGACGGTGCCTGGCCTGACGGTAACTGTTGCAGGGCCCAAATGATCACGTTGCCCCGCAAAGCTGAGAAACGGCAGCTCGAAACCACGATTTCGCTAATAAATATCGTGTTCTTGATGCTGATATTTTTCTTGGTTGCCGGACAATTGGCTCCGCCTCAAGACGGACAGGTGGATCTGTCGAAGTCAGAGCAGGCTCCGCCCTTACCGCCGCCGGATGCCCTCTATGCACGTTCTGATGGATCGCTGATCTATAGGGACGAAGAGATAACCGCTGAGGCATTTTTGGGTCATCAGACGCAAGCGGGCGAGACAGTAGTTCGTTTGGGTGCCGATTCGGCATTGGCTGCCGATAAACTGCTTGGTCATGTCGCGGCACTCTATGCGGCCGGCGCGCACAAGGTGCTGATCGTAACCCGCAAGGCAGATCCATGAGATCTTTTCCAAACGCACTCGCGATTGCGATTTGTGTGTCACTTGCGGTCCATGTCGGTGCAGTTGCCCTCACTCTCAAATCAAAACCGGAGCTGGAGGTCGCCGGGGCTGGCGAGACGACAACGGTAACGCTTGGTAGCTCTCCGTTCAGTACAATCTCGGCAGGTTCAACGCCGCAGGTGGAGGCGACGCAGCCGATGGAGCGAGCTGTCGAAGAAACGCTTCCTATTGCACCGACTTCTGAAACTAGCCTCGCTCAATCGCTCGAGTCTGTTTCGGCAACGGCCGCAAAACCGGTGCCGGCTGTAGACACCAATCGAGCGGTAGAGAGCGTTCCGATCGTGGCGGCAGGTGGCAACTACCAGGCGGCGGCTGAACAGAATTCAGTTGCTGAAAACGTAGAAAAGTCCATTCCCGAAAAGCATCGTGTCGAACCTGTTGAGCTTAAGAAAACGGCGCCGAAAACTGATGTTGGTACGGTTCAAACAGAACCTGTTCGAGCTGTTGCCGAAGATCCTCGACAGATCTTGAAAGAGGTTTTCCCTCCACCCGTATCTGCGAAACCGGTAGAACAAGCAACGCTGGTTGAGCCGTTAGAAACAACTGTTTCTACTCCACGGCGGAAACCTCCACCGCCAAAGAGGCAAACAGCCAAGACACAAAAAGAGCCTGAGACAAAAACAGCGAAAAAGCCAACTAAAAATAAACAGGAAAAGGCGCAATCGGCACGCCGGGCAGGGGCGGGTGGTCAATCTAACAGAACTGCACAAAAAGGCGGATCAGCGCGTAAAGGCAAAGCGAAGGCGGCTGGGAATTCTGAGGTCACCAACTACCCGGCCAAGGTTCATCGCAAGGTGCTCCGCTCCGTTCGTACGCCGCGTAGCATTGGGCGCTTGGCCAAGGACGCTCAGGTCCGTTTCACGGTTACCGCCAATGGCGGTGTAACAGGCGTACGTTTGGTAAGATCTTCTGGAAACAAAGCATTCGACCAAGCAGCCCTCAAGTCCGTGCAGCGTGCGGCGCCATACCCCGCGATCCCGGCGGCCGCCAAAAGAGCTTCTTGGACGTTCACCTTGCCAATTGGAACACGTTGAAACAGGTCGGCTATCGGGCCTGCAGTTTTTCGTCCATTTCACGGATGAGTGCGCGGGCTTCATCGCCCTCAGGGATCTGGCGGCCGCCGTCTCGCCAGTTTATCGCTGCCTTGAAACCTTCCGTCTGTGCGTAACGCCGGAACCACAGGCCTTCCGGATTGTGCCGGGTGATGCCGTCAAAGATCGTTGCTGACATTTGAGCCTGTTCCAGTCCCATGGTCAGCATGATCTGATTGACGACCATCTTGTGCATGGCAAGATGGCTGGATGGAACGCCTGCGATCCGTGATGCAAGCGCGTTTGTTTTTTCATCCAAATCATCCGCCGGACACGAGATGTTGGCCAGTCCCCACTCGGCAGCCGTTGTGCCTGTGATCAGATCGCCGGTGAACATCAGTTGCTTGGCCCGTGCGGGACCAAGGCGGTATGTCCACATTGCGGTGGTGGGGCATCCCCAGACGCGGGTCGGCATATACCCAATGCGTGCGTCCTCTGCCATGACCAGTAGATCGCAGCATAGGGCGATATCGCTGCCACCGGCTACGGCAGCGCCGTGGACTTTGGCAATCGTCGGTTTTCTGCAGCGCCAAAGCGACATGAAGTCTTCTGTATTCCGCTTCATCACCGCATAGTCGACCATGGGATCCCAAGGGTCGCTTTCTTGCTGGCAAGGATGGTCGGCATCATTTTCGGCATAGTGTGTCAGATCGTAGCCACCGCAGAAGCCTTTTCCCGCGCCTTCTACAATGATGACATGGACCTCCTTGTTGTTTTCGGCCCACTCAACAGCTGCGCGAATTTCCCGGGGGGTATCATCATTGATCGCATTGAACCGCTCCGGCCGGTCCAGCAGCAGTCTGGCAACACGTTCATTTCCCGGACAGAGGTCAATACTCAGTGTTGAAAACGCGGGCATGCAATCCTCCTCCCAAGACCGTTGAGCAGGTTTCATATTCGCAATCGAAAGAAAAGCAGTCAACGCTGACTGTTTATTTTTGTATTGAGTATGACCAACTATGTGGGATCTGCAATCAGAAGGTTCCTGAGAGTCTTGATCCAGTCTTCGATCAACTGATTACGGAGGGTTTGGTCATTCCTCAACAGAGAGGAAATGGTGAGGCCTCGTATAAACTCGATCGTCAAATCGATTGCCTTCCGGGCTCCAGGCTGATCAAGCAGACCCTCAAAAAGCTGTATGAGGACGCGATCACGGTCTGCAATGGCGTCTTGTTCGGCAGTTCTGAGAGCCGTGCGAAGCGCTGGGTCTGCACGGGAGGCAATCCAAAGTTCCAGTTCTGCAACAAAGGAAGGGTGCGCGTAGGCGTTGGCAAGTGTGCGTACAGATCTTGTGAGTGGGTCGGCTATATCTTTGAGCTTTTCAGCTTCGCTCCAGACCGCGGTCTCATTGAGTTCAATCAACCGGCTGATCGTCATGGACAACAGATCGGCGTGTGTTGGGAAATGGTGCAGAAGCGCGCCTCGACTGACACCAGCGCGTTTTTGGACTTCCAAGGTTGTTGTTTTGGAAAGGCCCAGTTCGATGAGAACATCGACAGCAGCGCTCAAAATTTTGGTGCGGGTTGCCTCGCTTCTTTTCTGCTGAAGCGGTTTCTTGGTAGCGGCTTGGCTGTGTGCGTCAGATTGGATGATCAGGCCTTCGTCATTCTGCTTGGAGGTTAGACTAGCTTAAAAACAGCTTAGCTCTCAAGAAAACGGAATGCGAAGGCCGGTGCAAGCTACGCGGTGCAGAGGTGGCAAGCGACTTTTGCGTTGCCATTGTCGAACTCGCGGACCGCGGCGCGTTCCAGTCGGAAGCGGTTTTCGGTTAGATCAGCGGGCGTAAAATCAGGATCGATTTCACGCCCAAAGCTGATCGCTTCTAAGTGTTGGAGCATCATTGGACGTTTCAGTCAAAACGGCCGATTTACTAGTGTTCAATGGAGGTGGAAGATGCACCCGGATGGCTTGTCGATCGGGTGCATCTTTTTCCAGAGACACTGTCTGCGTATCTCCATGGAGGGGCCGTGTCTGCGCACTTACCAACGGAAACCCAAAATAAGATTTTGGAATTTGCGCCTTTTGCCTTCAGCGCAATTTTGGGTTCAGAACATCACGGAGCCAGTCGCCAAACAAGTTGACCGACAAAGCCAGGGCCAAAAGAGTAAGCGATGGAAAAAGTAGGATCCACCATTCGCCGGAAAGGATGTACTGCCGTCCAACGTTAATCAATGTGCCAAGTGACGGCTCAGTTTTGGGCGCGCCCACGCCCAAGAAGCTCAATGTGGCCTCCGCGATGATTGCCAATGCAAGACTAATAGTAGCAATCACAAGAATTGGGCCTGTAACATTCGGCAGAATATGGCGAAGCATGATGGTCCAGCGGGAGAGGCCAATAAGCCGCCCGGCCTGGATGTACTCTTTTTCGCGTTCAACCATCGTCGCCCCGCGAACTGTCCGTGCAAACTGGACCCATTCGGAAAGACCAATGGAGATGATCAATACCCAGATTGCCATCTCATCCCTCAGATCGGGTGGGATAAGACCCTTGCCGATACCGTAGAGCAACATGGCTACCATGATGGATGGGAACGTCATTTGGATGTCCGCGATGCGCATTATGACACCGTCAATCCAACCCCCGATATAGCCGGAGATCAATCCAAGCACGACCCCAAGGCTCATTGCAAATAGTACAGCCACGACACCAACGAATAGTGAAATCCGCAGTCCAAATAGTATCGTTGAGAAAACGTCACGACCTTGATCGTCCGTCCCTAGCAAAAAGTAATCGCCAGTGAATTCATTGGTTGAGAGCGGCTTGGTAAACCCATTCATCAAATTAAGGCTTGATGGATCGAAGGGCGTATATGGAGACAGCAGCGCGGAGAACACAGCGCCAAATATAAGTAGCGTAAATGTAATCGATGACACGATTATGATCGGCGAACGTTTGTAGGAATACCAAATGTCGGATTGCGCCCAACGTTGAAGCGTTGATGGTGCCGAAACGACATTCGGTTCAGACTGCGCCTCGACAGCGTTTGATGACTGATTGTCCATGGTCGTCTCTTTGATCTAGTTGCTGCGAACGCTTAGGCGTGGGTCGATAGCATAGTAAAGCATATCTACGATTAGATTGACTGTTACGAAGATCACCGCAACTAAAAGCAAGTATGCAGACATCACTGGGATATCAACAAAGCTGACTGCGTTGATGAACAGAAGACCAACACCTGGCCACTGAAATACGCTCTCCGTGATGATTGCGAAGGCGACAATTGATCCAAACTGCAAGCCTGTAACCGTAATTACCGGCACAAGAGTGTTTTTCATTGCATGTCCGAAATTAACTGACCGTTGGCTCAGGCCTCGTGCTTTTGCGAAACGGATATAGTCGGTTCGAAGAACCTCCAGCATTTCCGCGCGAACGAGGCGCATGATGAGCGTCATTTGATAGAGGCCAAGTGTCACCGCTGGCAGGATCATTGACTTGAAGCCATTCCAGGTAAGGATTGCCAAATCGACGCCGAACAAGCTTCTGGTTTCACCGCGTCCGAACGATGGCAGCCAACCCAACTTAACGGCAAACAGCCAAATCAGAAAAACCCCGATCAGAAACGTTGGAAGTGACACGCCAATAAGTGAAGCCGTCATAATAAAATTCGCGAGATAGCCATCTCGCCGAATGGCGGTGTACACCCCCAAAATAAACCCAAGTGAAATCGCGATAACACCCGACAGGAAAGCCAATTCGAGTGTTGCGGGCAATCGCTCCAGAATAACTTCACCCACCGGCAAGCCTACACGATAGGAAACCCCAAAGTCGCCAGTTAGAGCCCGTTGAAAATAGCGAACGTATTGAACGACAATCGGGTCATTCAGTCCAAGCCGTTCTTCAAGCTCTGCACGATCGGCAGCTGTCGCTTCCTGACCAAGCATGTTTTCCACGGGATCGCCCATGAATTTAAACATGGCAAATGAAACAAAACCTACGGCCATTAGCACGAGAAGTGCCTGACCAAGACGGCGGATGATGAAAGCAAACATTTTACAAGCCAATCGGAAATCTGAAGCGAGCGCGCCAGACTGATAAGTCTTCTTTACAAGAGTGCTTATACTTGCGTGGTTTTGAGAGTCCACCGATTTCCCAACGTTTCAAACGTGAAACTTGCAGAAAAGCAGCGCATCTCATTATTCAGGCAAGCTTAAACAAAAACACCGTACCAGATGAACTTCATCCGGTACGGTGTTGCAAGCGCGGGTCTCTTAGTTGAAGGTCAGGAACTTAAAGTGCGGCTGATCTTCAGGCTGTACCGCAAAGTTGACTTTATCTGCCATGCCCCAGTTCAGGACCTGATTGTGGATCGGCAGGTACAGGTTCTCAGACTTCACAGTATCCCAGATTTCAGCAATCGTGGCATTGCGGACTTCCTGATCTGTTTCAGATGCAAGGCTTGCGATTTTTGCATCCAGATCCGGGTTGGAGTAGCCGGTTGCGTTCCAGGAACCGAGTTTGTCGGTCGTGGTGTGCGTCAGGAAGTTGAAGATGTATTCTGAGTCGAACGTCGGAACGCCCCAGCCAAGCATGTAGAAGTCTGTCTCTTTGTTTTGGATGAGCGGGAAGTGCTGGGCCTTCGGCTTTGCGTCGAGGTTAACCTTGACACCGATCTGTCCAAGCATGCCAACAGCAGCTTGGCAAATGCCTTCGTCGTTGATGTATCTATCATTCGGGCAGTTCAAGGTGATACCGAAGCCATCGCCATAACCTGCTTCTTCCATCAAAGCCCGCGCCTTAGCAACATCATACTCTGGATAAGCGTCCAGCGCTTCGGTCCAGCCGTTGACGAACGGAGGCATAATCACGCCGGTCGGTGCAGACTGATCGCGCATGACGATTTTCTTGATCGCATCGCGGTTGAGAGCGATGTTCATTGCTTCACGAACGCGGTTGTCGGCGAGCGGGTTTTTGCCGTCGACCGTGTCGCTTGTCAGGTCGTCAGCGCCCTGGTTCATACCGAAGAAGATTGTCCGGTTCTGAGCTGCAGTGTTGAGCTTCAACCCATCGGTCCGCTCAACGATCGGCAAATCCTGTACCGGAACGTCCTGAATCAGGTCCACTTCACCGGACAAAAGAGCGGACACGCGGGTCGCGCCTTCCTGGATCGGGGTGTAGATGATTTCAGTAACTTCCAGCGGGAACTCGCCTTTGCCCCAGTAGTTCGGGTTCTGCTTCAGGATGGTTTCGGAATCCTGCTTGCGGCTCTCCAGGGTAAATGCGCCGGTTCCGTTGACTGCGCGCACACACGGGTTGTCACCGCCGTTAGCGATGTCCTGCGGTGCTTCACAGCCGTTGTCGGTTGCCCAACCGGAATCCATGATAAACAGGTTCGTCATGTTGTTCGGAAGAAGCGGGTTCGGGCCGTCTGTCTCAAAATGGACAGTGTAGTCGTCGACCTTGCGCACATCCTTGATAGAGTTCAGCAACTCCTTCATCGCGGATGTAGGCATCATGGCGCGCTTGAAGGAGAACACAACGTCGTCAGCGGTGAAGTCTTCGCCGCCATGGAACTTTACACCTTCACGGAGCTTGAATTCCCAAACGGTCGGATCTTCGGTCGGCTCCCAGCTGGTTGCGAGTGCCGGAATGATCTGTGCTTCCATGTCGCGCTGCAGGAGCGGCTCATACATCTGGTGCGCAAGCGTGTGGGTCGGGCCCTCGTTCTGAGCATGCGGGTCCAGCGTCAGAGAGTCGCCAGCACGCGCCCAGCGCAGCGTCTCAGCGTTTACTGCGCTCAGCCCGGCACAAAGGGCTACACTTGCAGCAGTCAATTTCAGGAAAGTCTTCGTCATATTTTTCCCCTTCGGTTGTCACTGGGGCCGTTTCCCGGCGTGATCTTATGATGATACCCAGTTTGCCTGTACGGACTTACTCGCAAGGTCATTGGTCAGTTGGCATTAAGCGCCAGCCACCCTGCGGCATCCTGGCGGTAACAGACCCCTATGGCTGGTGGGAGTCAAGGGTTAAGTAGATCTACGAAGTGGTTCAAATTATGCATTTTCCGACATGACGCAGCGTCTTTCGTGTTTCCATTGCCGATGTGACCAGGTGTGCGTCAGAATCACTTGCGCATTAGCCGTTAGATTGGCAGGGTGTGCACAACTCGCGACACACTCTTGGGTTACTTCGTAAGCTGTCTTAGTGATTTGTTGCCGTGATTGCTGTGCTTTTTGTGTGGCTGTGTTTTGGTCGTCTGAAGCTGTTGGCCGGGTTCAACAGCTTGCGGATGTCATTGCCAATAGACAGTAAGACCGGGATAAGTATTAGGGTAATCAGTGTCGCGAAAACTTCGCCATAGGCGAGGGAGACTGCGGCTGGTATCAAGTAGCGCGCCTGTTCGGATGTTTCGCTCGTGAGGGGAATGAGGCCAACGACTGTGGTCGCTGTCGTTAGGAAGATGGCCTGAAAGCGCGCAACGCCGCAGTTGAAGACAGCATCTTCATGTTCGGTGCCTTCCTCTCGAGCCTGTACATAGTGGGTCATCATCACTAAAGAATCGTTCACCACGACCCCAATCAAGGCGAGCACGCCAAAAAACGACAGCAAAGAAAAGGGCAGATCCATCACTGCGTGCCCGAGTACCGCACCAACGAAACCAAATGGAATCACGGACATGATAATGACCGGCTTCCAGTAGGATTTCAGCGGCACTGCCATCAATATGTAAATTAATAGACCGGCTATCAGAAAGGCGCGCAAAAGCCCGCCGCGCATCTCGCCGATTTCCTCCAGTTCACCGCCAGCGTCGATTTTGAGGCCAGGATATTTGGCTTCTAGATCTTGGGAGAACTCTCCAAAGATGGTTTCCGCGACCTCTTCAGGCGCCGCGATATTCCGGTTAATGTCCGCCATCACGGTTGTGATCAAGGCGCCGTTGCGCCTTATGATTTGGTCCGCAACATAGCTGGGCGTGATTTCAGCCACAGTCGATAGAGGGATCCACTGGCCTTTTGTGCTTTTGAGCTGTATCTCCATCAGGTCTTCAATGCGATCCCGCGCGGTAAATGCGTTGCGGACGACCACACGGACTTCGGCATCCCCCCTCTGGATCCGCTGAGCTTCTCCGCCGCCGAAAGCATATCCGATCTGACGCGCGAGGCTCTCCGAAGTAAAGCCCAGCGACTTTGCTTCTGGCCTCAGGCGTAACCGCAGCTCCGGCTGGCCGGTGAGCAGACTGTCCCGGGTGTTGGAAACTCCGCTGATACGGTCAAGCCGGTCACGGACCTCCAGACTTGCGGCCTCAAGCACCTGTTGATCCTTTGCCATAAGGCGGATCTGGAAACCGCCACCAAAGTCTTCAAATGCAGAAAAGGTGATTTCCGAGACGCCTTCCAGAGCGGCAACACGCGACTTCCATGCTTCCAGGATGTCGCTGGTGCTCAGGTGAGGGCGGTCGGCAGACGGTATCACTTCCATATAAAGCTCAGCCGTTGTCGCGCCGGTGACAAACGCAAACACATGCGCAACGGTTCCACTGCCATTGGCCGTGATCAGCTCCGGATCCTGGTTGAGCGCCACAGCAGCTTCTTCAAGCCGCGCAACGTTTTTCCGCGTGAGTGGCGCCGGTGCTCTCTGATCCATTTGAAGGGACACTGAGATCACTTGGCCCGGCACGTTCGGGAAGAAAACAGATTTGATCTGACCCTTCGCCATGAGCCCGAAAACCAAGGCCGCCACGGCAACAAATGCGATCAAAACAGCGTAACGATTTACAAGTGCCCATCTCAGGATCGGCGCGTAGATACGATCACGGAAGCCCAGCAATCCGGACCTGGCACCTTTTTGAAGCCAGCCCCAACTGCGTGTCATCCATCCGTTTTTATCATTGGGGACTGGATTTATGTGGGCCAGGTGCGCCGGCAGGATGAGCTTGCTTTCAACAAGGGAAAACAGCAGCGCCAGAATGACAACGCCGGCAAATCCCGCAAGAACCTTACCCAAAGGGCTGGTAATGAGAAGGAGCGGAAAGAACGCGGCAACTGTGGTCAGCACACCGAAGACAGTTGCAACGGACACTTTTTCCACGCCGACCGCCGTGCCTTTGATCGGATCGGCGAACTTTTTCCGCTGCTCGTGCACACTTTCGCCAACAACCACAGCGTCGTCGACCAAGATACCGAGCACGATGATAAAGCCGAATGTCGTGATGTCATTGAGGGAATAGTCGACCCACCCGCTTGTCGAGACCGCAAAGGCGCCAGCCAAAGAAATCGGAATGCCCATTGCGACCCAGAAGGCAAGCTGCACGTTCAGGAACAGCGCGAGCATCAACGCTACTAGGATCAATCCCTGGACAGCGCTGCTGGATAACAGTTGAAGCCGGTCAGATATGTAGTCGCGTGAGTTGCCCCAGATCGCAATCTGGACACTTTCTGGCAAGCTTTCCTGCATTTTGGCGACAATGGCCTCTGCAGCATCCGAAACTCGCAAAAGATTGTCCTTGCGCCCAATCAGAACCTCCGTCCCGACAGAGGGTCTCTGGTTGAAACGTGTCTCGATCGGAGTTTCGTCGAAACCGTCAATAATCGTCGCGAGCTCACCGAGCGATGTGGTTGTTCCATCTGGCCATGTCGCAACAGGGATCTTTTCGAAGTCGCGAACAGAATAAGCCTGACTGTCTGCGCGCAGGGTGATGCCACCGCCCTCTGTTCTCAGTGTTCCGCCTTGAAAGAAAAGAGACGATTGTTGAATGCGTTCCATGACGTCTGAAATCGTCAAATCATGACGTTGCAGCGTGCCCGGCATGAATTCGATCGAGATTTCCTGCGTCCGCAGTCCCCAATCCTTGACCCTGGTAATTTCGGGGCTTGCCAAGAGATCGGCGCGCAGGTCGCGGGCAATCCCTTGGAGGGATTTAAGGTCAATGTCTCCGTAGATCTGGATGTAGAGCGCGGGAAGGTCGAAGTCGTTCGTTTCGATCACAGGGCGCCGCGCGTCTTTTGGTAAATCGTAGATGCCATCGACCTTCAACCGAACGTCGTCGAGAAGTTTGGGGAGTTTTGTGCCGTCGGTTTTTTGGATCGAAACCAATGACAGGCCGGGCTGAGATTGGGACCTGATCGATTTCACCCCCTCCAGACCCTCGACAGCTTTCTCGACCTTTCGCGTGATCTGCTCATCCACCTGCGCGGTGTGCGCATTTGGCAAGGATGTTGCCACTGTAACCGTGTCGGCCGGGATCTTAGGGAAGCCTTCAATCCGCACGGTGAAGACAGATGTGATGCCAGCAAAGAGGATGAACACCATCAATAGATTGGCGGCGACAGGGTTACGTATGAACCAGTTTGTGAGCCAATTCATTTACTTGGCTCCAGATCCATCGGTGCAACCTTTCGTCCGGGCAAAAACGCGCTCATCGGAAACACAACGATCCGGAGGCCTGATACTTGCGTTAGCTTTTGCGGAGCGGCAACCACGACGTCTCCTGTGTCGCGGAAAAGAGGCTGTGCCGCGAAGTGTTGCAGCCGATTGCCGCGATCAACATGCCAAACGAAACCATTCTGGGTGAGTGCGCTTTCGGGGATGCGCAGAGCGTTTCCGATAGGCCGGACGGGCAGATGCAGCTCCACAAAAGCGCCAGGCAGAATACGGCCCTCTTCCAAAGGTTTCACCTCCAGAAAAAGCTGATGTTTCCGTGATTGCGGATCCAGGAAGCCGCCGCTCTCCCGAATCCCTGCAGTGCCTATTTTTAAGCCAAGCTCGTCAAACACATCCACTGTCAGGTCAGACCAGTTTTTGGACAACAGTGCCCACTCATGCGCACCCACCGATGCTTGAGTATCCAGCAGGCTGTCGTCCAGGATCTGAAAAAGAACATCCCCTTCATTGACCGTTGCGCCGGGGCTGACGTTGCGCCGGGTCACGATGCCGTCAAAGGGGGCCCGCAGTGTTGTGGAGCGCAGGTCATATTCGGATGCTGCGACGCGCGCCTCTGTTGCTTTTAGGGCGCGTTCGGCAACATGAACTTGCGGAAGGTGAACGGCCATTTCCGGGGGTGTTTCTCCGGGTTTGGCTGCAGTCCAATCCTTCAAGGCGATGCGGTGCTTGTTTTGTGCCTTTCGAAGATCAAGTTTCGAGCTTTCATGAGCCGATTTTGCATCCGCCAGGTTGGCCACGTAAGGGGCATCTTCCAATTGCAGGAGGACATCCCCCTTTGATACCCGGGATCCGGCGAGAGCGAGGGGTGCTTGATTGCTGACAACGCCAGAGATACGAGACCGCAGATCGACTTGCCAGCGCGGAGCAACTTCTGCGAACACCGTAACCGTCCCGGCATGAGTGCCAATTTCAGCATCTACTACGGTCACTGGAGGGAGCGGTTGCGCGGTTGATGTCAATTTGACATCAGCTGTGTCTTCCAGCTCGCTCAACACCCCGGCCACGGCTAGTAGTGCCATGAACGCAAGAGCAATCCAGATACCTTTTCTCATGATTTTCCGGCCTTTTTTGACGCAGAATTCCTGACCGGTTGGGTAAGTGTTTTGATGGCTTGGCAAAGCCTGGCCTCTTTGCAGGTGCTGATGCCTGGTTGGGATTGAACCGGGAACTCAGCCAAGGGAAAGGTCTCCGTCTGAGTTGATCCTGCGCGTGATTTCGCTCAATCGGGACCAGCTTTGCAGAGCGATTGGAAGAGTGAGGGCCGCTTCCACAAATTCCCAAGAGTAGCTTGCAATTGAAAAGATGCGTCCTGCGGTGATGCCGGCCAGTCCTGCTGCCTGGTAGAGATTGAAAACGATGAAGCCGACCTGAAGCAGGAAAATGCCGCCATAAACAACAGCCTCGGTATCCGAAATTGCGACTTCATGCCGGCGCAGAGCGCGCAGGTGGCGGAAGATGCCCAGTCTTTTCCCCTGTGTGAGGACGTCTACTTGCTGTTCGCGCTGCTCGTTGAGCTTACGGTTGACGTTGTAAAACCGCTTGTGAAAACAGGCGTAAACCAGAAGCATCCCGGTCAGCACCAACAGCGATGAGAGACCGAGCGACATATCGAAGTAGGACAGGATGGTCAGGCTCACGCCAAGTTGCACAAGTGCGGCAATCAGTTGAGGGGCTTCGTGCTCCAAAAAATCGACAAGCTCCCTGGACATGTCGATACGTGCATTTCGCCTCGACACTTGAAGTGAGGAACAGCGTCTATGGAGTTCATCTCCGAGATGCAGCCTGATCGTGCCGTAGGCACGCGTGTCGTAAATCCGGCGTCCAACAGCGATAAAACAAAGACCGCATAGTATGGCCATCATCCAGCCGAGTTCGGAAACCCGGCCTGCAAGCAAGCCGTCAATCGAAAGACCGATCAACAACGGGATCAGTGCGATCAGGCAGTTTTCAGCAAAAACAATTGTCCAGGTGATTGCGATTTTCGCCCTGAACATCTGGAAGATATAAGCTAGATCAATCGCCATCCGCATTTTACGGTCATTTCCCTAAAGGTGCTCGATTCAGATTTGAGAAGTCGCTAACAAACAAGTCTGTTTCGGATTGAAAATCGAGTGAACGTTCGTTCGTTGAATTACATAATCGGATTTTGAAAAAATGCAATGGAGCCGATACAGGAATGAGTGAAAAACCGACCCGGGAAGAGACGACAAATGCGCGGCGGAAACACATCGTGGAGGTCGCAGCTGCGTGTTTTATTGCGAAAGGATTTCACCAAACCAGCATTCGGGACATCGCGCGCAGCGCGGGGGTTTCCCTAGGAAATATCTATAATCACTTCCCCGGAAAGACTGAAATCATTGCTGAAATTGCGAGGCTAGAAGCGGCGCAAATCGATGCCTTTGGATCAATGTTTGAAAAATACGGCAAGGATCCGCACAAGGCGCTCGATCAATTCCTGAAAGCATACTTAAAGACCTGCAGCGCCCCAAGCCATGCTGCATTGACGCTTGAAATTCTAGCAGAAGCCATCCGGCAGCCGGAAATAACGGCCGGTTTCATGGAAAACCGTGAGAAGCTTCTGGCAGGTTTGGAGGGCCTGATCGGCCAGCTGAGGAACAGCGAGAGGGCTGAGAGTGATCTTTCGGATCGTAGCGCAGCTGAGTTTGTCTTGGATCTAATTGAAGGTGTCGGGATGCGGGTGTTCTTTGAAGAGCGGAACCCTGCAAAGCGGGATCACCAGAAGCTGCATCTGGCAATCGGCAAACTGTGTAGCTGAGATGTTTAAAGTCAGACCTTAATCAAAATGCGCCAAGTCAAAGGCATGCACGTCCTGCAACAGTTCAACAAACCCGCTTGCAGCGTGATCCAGCGAGGCTTTGCCCTTTTCTGCGGTCGCGATTGAGGCGTCCCCCACCGTTCCAGCCGGATTGAGATCCTGAGCCTTCCAGCCAAAGGCATGAGGGCCGTGCGCCCGAAGGTGCATGAACTTGGCGGCAAAGTCCTCTTGTGCAGACCTAAAGTTCTGAGCCTTGTCCATGTTTACGAGGTCCGGCCGGAGGTGCAGCATGATCGAGGTCTCGACGTCTCCGCCATGGATGCCGAAGGTCAGTTCGTGATCTGAAAACACACCCTCGGGTTGACCAAAAGCTGCCCAGGCTGTTCCGACGGCCAGCATATTGTGCCGGACACGCAATTCCCGCGTTAGAATGCCAATCAGGGGCACGTTGCCGCCGTGGGAGTTGATCACAACGACCTTGCGCACGCCGGCTCTGAGGATGCTGTCGCCGAGCTCAAGCCACGCCTGCAAGGCCGTTTCCCAGGTCATTGTCAGTGTTCCGGCGGACGAAATGTGTTCATTGGATTTGCCGACCGCTTGAACCGGCAAGAAACTGGCTGGAATGTCATTTGGAAGCAATTCAATGACTCGCCTGATTTGCCCTTCTGCAATCGCGGTGTCGGTATAAACCGGGAGATGAGGCCCATGCTGCTCGATCGCTGCAACTGGCAGAACGGCGATCCAATCCTTGACACCAGGACGATCGAAATCCGTTGTCGTCATATCTTGCCAATAGGGTTTCGGCAGCATTAGTCGTCTTCCCAATAACTTGTGTTTTCAATCTATGCCTAGTCGGCAGCGGCAACGACTTCAATCTCAACCATGAACTCTTCGCGTGCAAATCCGGACACAATCATGAGCGTGGAAGCTGGTGGCGGGTCAGTGATGAATTGATCTCTGGTTTTCATGTAGCCTGGCAATTGTTCCCGGCCGGTTACATAGGCATTGATCCGCACAATATCCGCCAAGGTCATGCCTGCTGATGCCAGAATTGCCCGAATGTTTTCAAAACAGAGCGCTGTCTGACCCTCAACGCCGCTCGGTATTTGATCCTCGGCATCAATGCCGAGTTGGCCAGAGGCAAACAGAAGGCGTTGCCCAGGTGGCACTTCCACCGCATGGCTGTAGCGTGCAAACGGCGGCCGAATGTCCGGCGGTGTGTGTGTCTTTTTCAATATAATGCTCCTTGAAGAATTGCGCCGGAGCCTATCCCGCGGCCAGGGTAGAGGCAATTTCCCGCTCTGCGTAATTTGCAAGCTTCTGCATAAATTGAAAGCATGTCTATTTTTTGAGCTGACAGGCTGTAGGATATATGCAAGTCTATTTTTGCCGCCGGGAGCAAACTTCCTGGTAGCAATTTAAGCGGGCCATGATCTTAATATAAAGGCTCACTTCTTGCCTGTTCCGCTCCCAGGGCTTTCGAGCACAGCGGCAGAGCATTCGGCCTGTGGTGGGCGGATTGACCTGCGTGGTGTGTGATGAAAACGGGGAACGCGGAAATGGATTTGTCTCGGAAAATTGGACTTGCAACGCTCGCTGTCATGGCGTCGACAAGTGCGCATGCGCTTGAGAAGGTGACCTTCGGTACCAACTGGGTCGCTCAGGCCGAGCACGGCGGATATTATCAGGCTGTTGCCGATGGCACTTACGAAGCCTGCGGGATCGAAGTGGAAATCAAGCCCGGCGGACCTCAGGCGAACAATCGGATTTTGTTGCCTGTCGGCAAAATCGATTTCCTGATGGGCGGCAATATGCTGCAAGCGTTCTCAGCCGTTGAGCAGGGCATTCCGACGACTGTGGTGGCCGCGCACTTCCAGAAAGAGCCGCAGATTTTGATGACCCACCCGGATCAGGGCCTCGACACCTGGGAAAGCCTGAAGGATATCAACCTCCTCATCGGTAAGGGCGGCCTCAATTCCTATTTTCAATGGATGAAAGCTGAGTTCGGCTTCAAGGATGAGCAGGTTCGGCCCTATACCTATAACTCTGCGCCGTTCCTTGCAGACAAGAAGCTCGGCCAGCAGGGCTACATCACCTCTGAGCCCTATGCGATCGAGACCGAGGGCGGGTTCGAGCCAAACATTTTCCTGATCGCGGACTATGGGTACGACACCTATTCCACCACCGTTGAGACCCGGCTCGACCTCATCGAAACCAAGCCAGAGGTTGTGAAGTGTTTCGTCGATGGGTCTGCCATCGGTTGGGTCAATTTCCTTTACGGAGATAACTCCAAAGCCCTGGAGCTGATCAAAAAAGACAATCCGGGCATGACCGACGGCCAGCTGGCGTTCTCGATCGACAAACTTAAGTCTTACGGCATCGTGGACAGCGGGGATGCGCTCACGATGGGGATTGGTGCGATGACCGACGAGCGCAACAAATCCTTCTTTGAGAAGATGGTCGCTGCCGGTGTGGTGAATGGAGATGTCGATTACACCAAGTCGTACACGCTTCAGTTCGTCAACCAAGGGGTCGGAGTGGACCTCAAGAAAGAACTTGCTGGAAACTGAGGCGGACCTGTTTCGTGTTTCATAGGAATGTTGCAACCATGGCCGGAGATTGATGCAATGACGGCCATGGTAAAAACAAACATGCAATCAGATATCGTTTCGAGTTCGCCGATCGTTTCGTTGAAGGGCATTTCAAAAACCTTCTCCAACGGAACGGTCGCGCTCAACAACATGTCGCTCGACATACGCCAAGGGGAATTCGTTTCGCTGCTCGGGCCCTCCGGATGCGGAAAGTCGACGGCCTTGCGGATCATCACCAGCCTGACCAGTCCAACAACGGGCCGGGTCGAATGGCCGCTCGAAGAAAGCAAGCAAAAGGAACATGAACTGAGTTTCGTGTTCCAGGAGCCGACGTTGATGCCGTGGGCTACGGTTTTCGGCAATGTCTGGCTGCCGCTCCGCTTGAAGGGAGTTTCCAAAAAAGCGGCGCATGATCGGGTTATGGAAGTCTTGCAGGGTGTTGGGCTGGAGCAATTCGCCGACAGCTACCCGCGCGAGCTGTCTGGCGGCATGAAAATGCGGGTCTCCATCGCCCGTGCGCTGGTCACGAAGCCCAAGTTGCTCTTGATGGATGAGCCCTTTGCTGCGCTCGACGAGATCACACGTTTCAAACTGAACAACGATCTTTTGCGCCTTTGGGAAACCTTTGGATGGACCGTCATCTTCGTTACACATTCGGTATTTGAGTCCGTCTATCTGTCCAACCGGATCGTGGTGATGGCGGCGCGGCCCGGCCGTGTGGTCAACGACATGGCAATCGACGCACCTTACCCAAGGGACGAGTCCTTCCGTACGTCTTCCGTTTATGCAGGCTTTTGCCGGGACGTGTCTGACGCGCTGCACAAAGCAATGATTGTGGGAGACCATCTTTGACGTGTCTGTCCCAATACATACTCAACAAAGGCGGTAGCAGATCATGACACTCGAGATCGCCGACAAGCACGCCATTCCACCTGCCCCGCAGTCTGTTCCGCTTGATGCGGAGGAGCTCAAACGGGCGCGCGCGGCGCGGCGGGAGGCTGTTGGACGTTGGGTCCTGCCGATCGTTATCCTCGTTTTGTCGGTTTATTTTTGGGACAGGCTGTGTGTCTGGAATGAGATACCCCACTATATCCTGCCGCGCCCGGGGCTTGTTTTTGAAACGCTTCTCGCTGATTGGGGCATCTTGAGCATTGCTTTGATCAACACGCTCAAGATCACGTTCGGTGCGCTTTTGATCGCCACGCTCGGTGGGCTGGGTTTGGCAGTCCTCTTCACTCAGTCCAAGTGGATTGAGATTTCGTTTTTTCCGTTCGCTGTCATCTTGCAAGTTACCCCGATCATCGCGATCGCGCCTTTGATCCTCATCTACGTGGATTCAATTACCGCGGGGCTTTTGATCTGCGCGTGGATTGTTGCGTTTTTTCCAATTCTTTCCAACACGACGTTGGGTTTGAATTCAGCCGATCATAATCTTCAAAACCTGTTCCGCCTTTACGGCGCGAGCCGGTGGCAAACACTCCGCTTCTTGAGACTGCCTGCATCCATGCCGTACTTTTTGGGCGGTTTGAAGATTGCAGGTGGCTTGTCCTTGATCGGAGCCATTGTCGCAGAATTTGTCGCCGGGTCAGCGGGGTCCGGGTCTGGTCTTGCCAACCAAATCCTTGAGGCGAGCTATCGTCTCAACATGCCGCGCATGTTTGCTGCGCTGATCCTGATTTCCGTGACCGGTATATTGATATTCCTTTCCATGAACCTTCTTTCGCATCTGCTTCTGCGCAAGTGGCACGAAAGCGCGTTGAAGCGGGAGATGTAGATGAAGCCGGGGTGGGCCGCCGGGTTTAAAGGGACCGGCATCATCAGAAATGCGACTGTGCCCGTATGTCTTCTGGAGGGTGTGCAGCAAACCCCGGTCTCGGAGCTGACGGCTCGTGACATCGTGTTCGAGAATGGAAAACTTACACAGATTGCTCCAGCTGGGACGCTGCCGGAAGGCGCAGGCGGCCTTGATCTCGATGGTGGGCTTATCCTGCCGACACTGGTGGATGTTCACACACATTTGGACAAGGGGCATATCTGGCCGCGCGAGCCCAATCCGGACGGAACCTTTCAAGGTGCACTTCAAGCGGTTGGAAGAGACCGGACCGCGTATTGGTGCGCCGAGGATGTCAGGGCCCGGATGGATTTCTCACTAAAGTGTGCCTATGCCCATGGGACGGGGGCGATCCGCACCCACCTAGACAGTCTTCCTCCTCAAGATGGCATCACGAGGCCGAACATTGCGGAACTGCGCACTCAGAGGGCCGGACGCATTGAACTTCAAGGTGAGTGCCTGTTCGGTATTGACCGGCTGGCCGAGGACAATGGGTACCTTCAAAACATCGCCGATCGTGTTTCAGCTGCCGGCGGGGTCTTGGGGGCGGTTACATATATGGTGCCGGACGTGGATCAGCATCTTGAAGCTGTCTTTAAAGCGGCAATGGACCGTGGGCTGGATCTTGATTTTCATGTCGATGAAACGCTTGATCCGGCGGCCGACACTTTACAACGGATTGCGGAAGTCGCTCTGCGGTTGGGGTTTGATGGCAAGATCCTTTGCGGTCACTGCTGCTCCTTGTCGGTTCACACCGATGACGACGTGTCCCGGACGCTGGACAAGGTTGCAGAAGCTGGGGTTTCTGTCGTTTCACTGCCGATGTGCAACATGTATTTACAGGATCGCCGGCAAGGACGGACACCACGCAAGCGCGGAGTCACACTTCTGCATGAAATGCGCGCACGCGGCATTCAAGTGTGTGTCGCCTCGGACAATACGCGCGATCCCTTTTATGCGTATGGCGATATGGATCTTGTCGAGGTGTACACCCAGGCAACCCGGATCCTGCATCTTGATCATCCGGTTGGCGATTGGATCCGTGCGGTTACGACAACGCCAGCGCATATTATGGGATCGCCCATCGGCCAGATTACGGTCGGTGAACCTGCCGACCTTCTGTTGTTTAATGCGCGGAACTGGAATGAGCTTCTGTCCCGCCCAGCCGGCCCGCGCCGCGTGCTGAGAGCAGGGTGCAGCATTGATCAGACCTTGCCCGACTATCGTGAACTCGATCGACTTCTCCAGAAAGGGACCTCCTGACCATGAGCGCCATTGCCGCTTTGATAGCCGATCTCGATGGGATCAAGATCGAGGACAACCCGCAAATCGTAAAGCAGAAGAGCCGGGACTTCTTCTGGTATTCGCCGGTGCTAAAAGCTCAGCTTGAAAACGTGACGGGCGACCTGATCGTGACTCCGAAATCCGAGGATGAGGTTATCCGGATCCTCAAGGCGTGTTTTGCGGCTGATGTGCCTGTTACGACACGCGGTGCTGGGACTGGAAACTATGGTCAAGCAATGCCGTTGTCGGGTGGGGTCGTTCTCAACCTTGTGGAAATGACCGCGGTAAAGGAAGTGCGCACCGGATCTGTCGTTGCCGAGGCTGGTGCCATAATAGCGGATATTGATGCGGTCACTCGAGCCAAGACCGGCCAGGAATTGCGGATGCATCCATCAACCTACCGGACCGCGACGATCGGTGGGTTTATCGCGGGCGGGTCCGGCGGCGTTGGATCGATCAACTGGGGTGGCTTGAGGGATCTCGGAAACGTCATTCGTTTGCGCGTGGTCACGATGGAGGCTGAGCCGCAGGTTCTTGAAATGACGGGCGATGAACTGCAGAAAGTGATGCACGCATATGGCACGAACGGCATTATCACCGAAGTCGAGATGCCTTTGACCGCCAGTTACGACTGGGTGGATGTTTTGGTCGGGTTTGACGACTTTATGGATGCGGTGCGGTTTTCAGATGAACTGGCCAATCTGGATGGTTTGCTGACGAAGAACATTGCGCCGATCGCAGCACCAGTTCCCCATGACTATTTCCTCCGGCACCAGAAATTCATCCGCAAGGACCAGTCCGTTGCTGTCTTGATGGTCGCCCCTTTCGCGATGGCTGCATTCGATGCGTTCATGGAGCGGCAGTCCAAGGGGGAGGTGCTATATCGGTCAGACAAAGGGTCCGAGGAAGATCTGAAACGCCTCCCGCCTGCTTACGAGCTTTCGTGGAACCACACGACCTTGCGGGGGCTCAGGGTGGATCCCTCAATCACCTATCTCCAGGTTCTTTATCCATTTCCCAATCAGGTCGAGCTGGTTGGCAAGATGCATGAGAGGTTTGGAGATGAGGTTCCGGGCCATCTCGAATACGTGCGGTTTGATGGCAATGTCACATGCTTCGGCCTGCCGATTGTCCGCTATTCCAACGAGGCCCGGCTCGAAGAAATCATCCGCCTTCACGAAGAAAATGGTTGTCCGATCTTCAATCCACATCGGTACACGCTTGAGGAGGGGGGAATGAAGCAGACTGATGCAGTCCAGCTCGCTTTCAAAAAGCAGGCCGATCCGAAGGGGCTGCTCAATCCGGGCAAGATGATTGCCTGGGAAAATCCGGATTATGATTTCGAAAGCGGTCAGGTGTTCCTGTTTCCGGGTCTGCAGCGGGCCTGATACCAAGTTTCAGTTCAAATACCGGCCGTGCTCCGGCGAAAAACGATGTAAAAGGCCAAACGCATGCGCGTTCTCGTGGTTTTCTGTCACCCTTGCGAAGAAAGTTTCAATGCGGCGCTTTGTAAAGCTGTTGTCGAGACGCTCGAGGCGGGCGGTCATGACATCCGGTTGACGGATCTTTATTCCAAAGGCTTTGACCCTGTAATGAGCGCGCAGGAGCGGCGCGGCTATCATTCGCCTCAGGCCAACACGATCCCGGTCGCCGAAGATTTAGCTGACATCAAGTGGTGTGAAGCAATTGTCTTTGTCTATCCGACATGGTGGTTCGGTTTGCCTGCCATGTTAAAAGGGTGGCTGGAGCGAGTCTGGGTGCCGCATGAAACCTTCATCATGCCAACAGACACAAAAGGCCTGCAGCCCAACATGCAGAACATTTCCCATATCGCGATCGTAACGACCTGTGGGGCCAGTTGGTGGGTGTCTAAGCTGGTGGGCGAGCCCGGGCGCAAGACGATCATGCGCGGCATCAAGTTGCTTGCCAAGCCGGGATGCAAGACCAGGTACTTGGCGCACTACAAGATGGACAGCTCTACACTGGAAAGCCGCAAAAAGTATATTGAGACGGTCAAAGAAAAGGTTGCCGCTTTTCTGAAGTGACGCGTTTTCGTCTCTTTCTCTTCTGCCTGTTTCTCGCTCAGGTGTGCCTGATTTTTAACCGTGCATATGATTTTAGCATTTAATTCATTGAGGCGATGCGACCTGCAATCCGCCTAATGTGCTGTTTTTGTTTATATATCTTCAATTTTTCCGTACTTGGCACCGCCCTTGCTTTGTTTTGAATGTGCAGCGCGCCTAGGGATCCGGTCAGATGACGCAGGACCGAGAGGTGCAAGCCGGGCAAGCAGATCTTGATGATTGCACATAGTCCGGTGACACGGCGGGACAAAAACCCGGGAGACAACTGCACGAGGTTTCGCGCGCGCGAGCCTTCCTCCCGGACGTGCGCAAAAAGCCTCATGACGGATGCCCTCGGGATCTCCAAGGGCCCAAGACAGGAGACGCGCACAGATGCTGAAATCAATCGCCAAGGCTTCCCTGCTCGCTGCAGCGCTTTCAATGCCCCTCTCATTTTCCGCCCAAGCGGAAGTCAAGACCGACTTCAAAGTGTGTTGGTCAATCTATGTTGGCTGGATGCCCTGGGGCTATCTGCAAGACAGCGGAATCATGAAGAAGTGGGCCGATAAATACGGAATTGATGTCGAGATCGTGCAGATCAACGACTATGTCGAGTCCATCAACCAATACACCGCCGGTGAATATGATGGCTGTTCCATGACCAACATGGATGCGCTCTCCATCCCGGCGGGTGGTGGTGTTGACACAACGGCGCTGATCGTCGGTGATTACTCCAACGGCAATGATGGCATCATTCTGAAAGACAAGACTGAGCTTGCCGAGATCAAGGGGCAAACGGTCAACCTGGTCGAGCTTTCAGTTTCCCATTACCTGCTCGCGCGGGCTCTTGACACCGTCGGGCTAACCGAGCGGGATCTGACCGTTGTTAATACCTCCGACGCCGACATGATCGCTGCTTATGCAACACCAGATGTGACGTCTGTCGTCACCTGGAACCCGCTTTTGTCTGAGATCGAAGCGCAGCCCAACGCAACCAAGGTGTTCGACAGTGCCGGGATCCCGGGCGAAATCATCGACATCATGATGGTCAACACGGAAACACTGGCTGACAATCCAGCCTTCGGCAAAGCACTCACCGGTGCCTGGTACGAAGTGATGGATCTCATGGCAGAGGGCGATGAAGTAGCGTTGACTGCGATGGCCGAAGCTTCCGGGACCGATCTTGCGGGCTACAAGGCGCAACTCGCCACGACGAAGATGTTCTACACGCCGGCCGAGGCCGTTGAATTTTCGAAGTCAGCTGAGCTGCCCAAGACGATGAAATTCGTCGCCGAATTCCTGTTTGACAAGGGCATCCTGGGCGAGGGGGCTCCAAGCCCGGAGTTTGTCGGTGTCTCCTTTGCCGACGGTTCGGTTTATGGCGACAGCAACAACGTGAAACTCCGCTTCGATCCGAGCTTCATGGAAATGGCTGCCAGCGGCTCGCTGTAAGGCTGTCTTTACCTGTCCCGGTCACACGCCGGGGCAAGTTCTCAGGTTCTTCCGTCCGGCTTCGAGACCCTTCATGCGCCTTATAAACCGAACTCCGTCGCGGTTTACCGCTGTTGCCTTGGGACTGCTTCCTTTTGTGGCGACGATCGTGACTTACGCGATCGCCAGTCACTACAGGCGGCTCGACAATCCAGCCGACAAGCTTTTGCCCTCTCTTGAAAGCATGGGGCAGGCGTTCTGGCGGATGGCTGCTGTTCCGGATCGGCGCTCCGGCGATCTGTTGTTGTGGATCGACACCTTCGACAGTCTGATGCGCCTTGGAACTGGAATGGCGGTCTCCACCCTCATGGCAATCCTCTTTGGGATAGGCATCGGGTTCATTCCGCACATACGAAGTGCCCTTGCCCCTTACCTCGCCACGTTTTCACTCATTCCGCCGATCACCATCCTGCCGATCCTTTTCATCACGTTTGGACTTGGAGAGGTTTCGAAGATTGCTCTGATCGTGATCGGGACCGCGCCGGTGATGATCCGTGCGACCGCGCAAGCTGTGCTCGACATCCCCCGCGAAATGATCATCAAGGCCGAAACCCTTGGCGCTACCGTCTGGCAGATGATTACCCGGCTGGTGTTGCCACAAATCCTTCCAAAACTGATCACCGCTTTGCGCCTTGGCCTCGTGCCGGCCTGGATTTTCCTCATTTCTGCAGAGGCGATCGCGTCCACGACGGGCCTCGGCTACCGCATTTTCCTGGTTCGGCGCTATCTCGCGATGGACGTCATCCTTCCATATGTCGTCTGGATCACGCTGCTGGCATTCATACTGGACCGGCTGCTGCTCCTTCTGTCCAAGCGGGCCTTCCGCTGGAACCACATGGGAGGTGCCGCGCTATGACCGCCTCTGCAAAACTCTCCGTTCAAGGGGTGTCGATATACTATGACGGCAACCCCGTCCTGGAGCGGATCGCGCTTGAGGTGGATGCCGGATCGTTTTGCACGATCGTGGGTGCGTCCGGTTGCGGCAAATCCACGTTCTTGAGGATGTTGCTTTCCCAGGAGCATCCGACCCATGGCGAAATCCTGCTTGACGGGACGCTGCTGCCCAAGGAGCCGACACCGGATCGCGGCATCGTTTTCCAAAAATACTCGGTCTTTACCCACCTGACCGTCGTTGAAAACCTGATTCTGGCCCAGGAGTTTGAACAAGCACCGCGCCTTGGCAAACTGTTTGGTGCCCGCCGGAAGGTTGCCATTGAGCAGATTGAAGATGTCCTGGAGCGGATTGGTCTGGCCGCAGCGAGAGACAAGTATCCGGCGCAGCTGTCCGGGGGGATGCAGCAGCGCCTCGCCATTGCGCAGGCCTTAATCAAGCAGCCCTCCATTCTGCTGCTGGATGAGCCGTTTGGCGCGCTCGACCCCGGCATCCGCCTCGACATGCACGAACTCCTGATCGGTCTTTGGAAAGAGACTGGCATGACGATTTTCATGGTGACCCACGACATCCATGAGGCATTCAAGCTCGGGACGCGGCTGCTGGTTTTCGACAAGATCCGGAATGATCCGCAGGCACCAGAGGCCTACGGGGCGACCATTACCTACGACCTTCCACTCTCCGACCAATCCGGCGGCGAGAAAAAAGCACCTGCCGATATCGCGAGCACCATCCGATCGGCTCCAAAACCCGACATTCAGATTTCACAAAAGACGCATTGAGGAACGCCATGAGCATCTTTCGTACAGATGGTCCATCTACCCAGCAGCGTGTAGCCGGGTTACTGGGACGAGCCAAGACCGAACGTCACCACCATCCTGATTTCGATAAGCTCCAGCTGCGCGGCTGGAAGGCTGCCGAAAAAGAGGGATTGCTGCCCTCAGCAGCCTGGGAAAAGGAAAAGGCTTGGGCTTTGCGCATGGGGTTAACCGGCTCAGACAGTCTCACAGACAAGTCCATTCCAACGTTTGCACGGGGGGAGCTGCCCCACTATGCCGGCATCAATACGTTCCTGAAGGCACCGTATATCGAAGACGTCACGCAGGTTGGCGCCTATGATGCCGCGGTCATCGGAATTCCGTTTGATGGTGGCACCACCTACCGGCCAGGTACCCGGTTCGGATTGCTATTCGTTAGGTATATCTCAGAGATCTACACGCCTTACAACTACGAGATGGGTGTCGATCTCCGCGAGCAAATGACCTTGTGCGATGTCGGCGATATCTTCACGATTCCAGCCAATATCGAAAAGACATTCGACCAGATCACCCGGGCCGTGTCGCACGTTGCCTCCTCGGGTGCGTTACCGATCATGATTGGTGGCGATCATTCCATCGGCTTCCCGTGCGTTCGGGGCATTGCCCAATGCACCTCCAAGCGCATTGGCATTGTCCACTTCGACCGGCATATTGATATCCAGGAAAAGGATCTTGATGAACGCATGCATACCACGCCGTGGTTCCACGCAACGGATTTGGTCAATGTGCCTGCGGTCAATCTGGTCCAGATCGGTATCGGCGGCTGGCAGGTTCCGCGCGAGGGGGTGGAAGTTGCCCGCGACCGGAACACGAACATTTTCACCATGCGCGACGTTGAGGAGCTCGGTCTTGCCGAAACTGCGGCAAGGGCTTTGGAGCTTGCCTGGAAAGATGCAGACGCCGTCTACATTTCCTTTGATATCGACAGTGTCGACTGCGGATTTGTTCCCGGTACGGGCTGGCCGGAACCGGGCGGCTTCCTGCCGCGTGAGGCGCTGGAACTGGTTTCGCTCGTTGCCAAGGAAGGCATTTGCGGGCTTGAGGTGGTTGAAGTCTCGCCGCCTTACGATTGCTCCGACATCACCGCTCTTTTGGCAACGCGCGTGATCGTTGATGTCCTCGGCACACTCGTCTCCCACGGCAAGATGGGGTCGCACAAATCCATCATCGACAAGCCGGTTTCGATCCCGGCCGGACCGGACGTGGAGTAACGACATGGGTCACAGTCATTCACATCGCGGCCATCACCACCATCATGATAATGCGCATCCGCACGATCATAATCATGGGGGCCCGGATCATCTGCATTCCCATGTCCACGGGACGTCGGCGTCTGAACGGGCCGAAGAATTGCAAACCCTGTCAGCGAGTTTCATCGACGGGTTCCGGCAAGCCGAGGACAAGACCAGTTATCTCAGGATTGCCGGCATCCCGTTTCAAAAGGAAGGCGCAGACGGGTTGATGCAGCATCTTGTCGATGCGCAGATTGTAAGCAATTGGCAGATCGGCACCGCCTCGCCTGCCTTTGCATCTCGAGAACTGGTCTACATGCCATTTCCCGGCACCATGGTCGAGCAGCGTGAAACCATGACCTTTACCTATGTCTCACTGACCGAACGGGCGGACATCGATCTGCTGACGCTGTTGTCCCATCGTCTTGAAGCTGGAGCTGGCGAGTAGGCCACGGTGCAAGACGTGTTTGAAGCCCACCTTGCGTTCTCCAGAGCCCAAGTGATCACAGGAAATAGAAAAGCAATTCTGCAATCACTTGGGCGAAGCCCGTTCAGGATTACTGCAGCTGTTTTCCGAACATCATCAATATAATTGTCGCCGAGCCTGAATAGTATCGTCGTCAGGCCGAGACACCAGAAGCCGAAATTGTCCCGTTAATTCCCAAAATCCGGTCCGGAGGCGATCGTACGCTAGCGGTTGGAACCGCCGCATAGATGCGCGCAACGCTGAACAATTGTTATCAGATTTCGCGGCCATCAGGGCGTTGGACCGGCTCATTCGAGGTGCCGCCCATACTTGTCATTCGGTTCCTGAGCGCAATCGCAGCGGCTTTGAATGCCCGTTGCTTCTCTAAATTCTTGCTGCCATTGGTTTGGAGACGGCAGTCGCCCAAGCCGGGTATGTGTTTCACGAAAATATGCGGAACTCGGTGTTTACCTTCCTGATACGTCGGTCTCCGATACTCTTTTACTACTGACCAGAGATTTGAATTCGGTTGGCACACTGTCGGCAACGGAGGTTCTGTGTGCAGTTCGAGTGCAAGGACGTCAGTTTCCGAAAAGGAATGTAGATTAGTGACGAGGATTGGATGACGCTTATCACTGAGCGCCAGATTAGGATCTAAAGCAATTTCTTAAAACCCTTTGATGCCATCGCCGGTAAGAATTGGAACTTGTTATGACTGTCCTCAACATCAGCCTGACAGAAACCCTTGCAACCAAGCTCACCAATCCCGGCGCTTATGCCTATGCCGTCTACTTCGCCGAAGGGGCGGATGGGACAATCCAACCCTTCTGGACGACCCTGGTTGACAACGGTGTGGTTCAAGGAACGGGATCTTCCGCGACGCTTGATCTCCCGGAACCTTATAATGGTGGCAAAGTTTATATTCTTGTCCAAAGCCAATCGCCGACTGCAACCCAGACTGATCTAACAACCATCATCACCAAAGAGAGCGAGATCAACTGGGAGAATGCAAAAACCAACCAGTACCGGGTCGACAGTTTTGAGGTGTCCCTGCTCAACCAGACTGGGGATGCTGGAAACCTAACCTCTGTGCAGGGCTTCGGGCTGCCGATGGAGCTTTACATTCCATATGGCCAGGACAATTCCGGCGCACTGATCACGCAGAGCAGGGGGTACGATGTAGATGGCGAGACGATATTCACGTCAGTTTCGGACATCCACGCGAATGCCGTCGAGACATTTACAACCGGACCACTGGCCGGGACTTATCGCGCTGCGATTTCGCCTGCCGAGGCGGTTGCGCTTGCCGAGCAAAACCAGATCCCGGATGTCTTCTCCCAATCCGACTGGACCGGTTATGTCGACAGCTTGAAAAAAGATACAGGCATTATGCCCTCGGGGGTTTTCAATGTGGCTGCCGATGCCATCGTAATTTACCACAATGGTGGCTTTTTCGGATACGAGCTGGAGTGGTCTGCAACAGATAATGCGTTTTGGCTGAACCCGGTCGCTGAAAGTCATATCAAGGGCTCGATAAAGATCACCGCTGATCAGTTGGCGAACAGCATCTATTCGACCCTCGGTGATGTGGAAATCTATTCGAACCGCGACGATGCAACGCCCTACACGATCCAAGGTGCCTCCAGCGCGGAGATGAACACCGGCGCCAACAATCAATGGGGCGAAGTTCTTACAGAGTTTCTGACGGGGTTTACCGCTGGCTACTACGGTACAGCTGGCAAATCGCTCAATTCCAATGTCACCGACAGCATTGATCTGAACAAGAACTGGAACTGGGATCCGACCTACGCTTTCGGCAAAAACCTTTTCGGTGATGCTGCAGTCTTTCAGGATCCGTACGCAGAACTCTTTTTCTTCAAGTCGAATTCATACGGATCCGGTTACTCTGACAATCTTATGAGCGCCTATGCGGAAGGCGGGCCGCTCATTCCGGTCTACTACAACGGCGCCAACGTCCAGACGATTGATCTGACCATTTACGATGATAGTGAGACGCCATCCGGGTATACCCAGCCCGTTATCTACAATTACATCGCCCCACCCGGACACAGTGATCTGTTTCGCGATCAATTTGATGCCACGTCCTATTCGCCTGCTGACTTGAGCAACACCAAAGGCGCAAATATAGGTCTCAATTTTTTCAATCAAAACATCATCTTGAAGGATGATACCCCTGTTGCCCTCAAAGTGTTTGTTGGCAATGAGGAGGGTATTCCGACGTTCCGTACGATTGAGTTTCAACCTGGCGCCAATAAAACGCTCTGGCAGAATTGGACGATTACAGAAAACGCCACTACGGGAGCATGGGAGGCTCAATCCGGTCCGGATCAGACTGATGGAGCCATGGTCATCTCGAACATGCCCATCGCCGAAAATGGGACAGTTTGGTATCAGCTGGTCATCGGGTCGGGGGATACTGCGAAGACAGTCAATGTCTATGCAGAGACACAGGACAGCCTATTTGTGAATCCTGCGGTCTCGGGACAGAGTGGCAGCGTTGCAGCTGATGGCCTCGTAATGGTTTCCCCGGAAACGTCGACCGAGGACACGATCGTCAATTTTGCATTGGACTTCCTTTATAGCGGCAGCACGACGCTGCATCCCTCCCTGTTTACCTGGAACTCCAATCAGACCCATCTTTCACAGCTGGCTGAGCCGGAGGCCGTGGTCGCAGGTGTCTTGGGCGATAGCGGTTTCGAAGCCATCGCCGGACAAACCAATGTCGATACGAATACAGTGACAACCAGTCAGGCAAATTTGGTGTTCGGCTGGACCGGTGAGAACCCGAATGCCACGTCTGGCACAAATGAGTGGTTGAAAAACTACACCAACAAGATCAGCGCGCAGAACCTGGCGCAAATTACATTTACGCAGACCGGCAGTCCGGACCTCGCACCGGTTTTAGCAACTGCGGATATTGACGGTCGATGGAGCACGGCGACCGGTAAGGCTCTGGGCAATGGGACCTACACGGTGCTGATGACCGAATACTTCAACTCTGGCAATCAAGCTGGCAGCCAGATTGGCCGGACATCGAAGGAACTCACAGTCACGGTTGCTCTGGACGAGTTGTCTCTCGTGCAGTCGTCGGCCAATTCAGGCCTGACCTTTGAAACCGCGTCAAATACTAGCGGTCATTCCAGCGGCAATTGGGTTGAGTTTACCCTTGGCGCGCAAGGCCCAACGCCCGGCTCGGCCGTTCTGCTCTATGTCTTGGATGCGGCTGGCAATTATGTTGGCCGAGATGGGTCAACAGGTGGCGGTGTCACCCTGGCGGAGGCCATTCGGGGTGTTCTGGGTGGCGGGCAATCCGGAGCTGCCGCAGCCCAGCAGTCTGTTTATCTTGAGGCGGGGCAGGAGATCCGTTTCGCACAACTCACCGGTCAAGACACGGTCGACACCACCGTGACAGCTGCGTTCCAGGCCGCCGCCAATGGCGGATATGACATTATCTTGGGCGATGTCACACTCAATGCAGCAGTTCAAAACACACTGGATGAAGCAGCTATCCTCGCCGACGGGCAGCGGCAAACCGACATTCCGCTTGTATATCTTGAACATGGCACACTCCATGATATCACCGCGTCGGGAACCAGCACTTTGCAACACAAGTTCGGTTTTGTGCGCGTTGATGTTGGAACCGATGGCAGTTTGAGGATCGACGGAAAAACGCTAGCAGAAGTCCGGGCATTAGGGTCCAAAGCCAAAGACCTAGTGGATGGCGGTTTTGAATATCTTTATTCAGGGACTTCGGCGACGGCGGCCTGGACTGTATCGGGTGCAACAGGTTTCTACGCGCCGATCTTCTTTGCTGATGATGGGTCGCCGTATTTCATCGGTGAAAGCACCTTGGATGGTGCTGGCCAAATCCGGATCTTGGGAGAGAACACGTTCGGTCTTGAAAACAGCTCGGAAACAAGTGCGTCTGACGCGGATTATGCAGATCTTGTTATCGCGTTCGACACAGGCCGGAGCGCGACCGGAAACGATTTGGTCGCCGGCAGCAGCAACGATGATGTGCTTCTTGGCAGCACCGACAACTACGCGCTGAATGGCGGCAAGAAACTGGACACGGTTGTCTATGACCGCACGAAGGATGAGGTTGGCCTATCTGGCACTCGAAGCGGGGTCACTGTTACGGATGGGGATGGCACAGACACGCTGGTCGCGGTTGAATTGGTTGTATTTACTGGTGCGAACGGAACCGGTCAGGACCGGGTTTTGGTTATCAATCCTAACAGCTCCACATCGACCGGAACCTACGGATTTAACGAGGCGGCTTACCTGAGCAGCCATGCGGATGTTGCAGCAGCTGTTGCAGCTGGCGCGTTCTCAAGTGGTGCGCAACACTATGCGTTGCATGGCAATTCTGAGAGCCGTGCCGCGGACCTTCTGTTCGATGCTGAGTTTTATCTCGCGGACAATGCGGATGTCGCAGCCGCGGTCGCGGCTGGTGTTTTTACATCTGCTTCAGAGCATTACGAGTTGTTCGGCTCTTCCGAGAACCGGTCGGTCAATCCGCTTTTTGATTCTGAGTATTATCTGGCGCAAAACACGGATGTTGCTCAAGCGATTGTCACCGGTGTGTTCGTCAGCGCTTATCAGCATTTCCTTAATCACGGCGACCAGGAGGGCAGAGCTGCGTCGATCTATTTCGACACTGCCGCATATCGGAATGAGCAAGGTCTGGACACCAGCACAAGTGCGCTGGAGCATTTCCTGCTAATCGGCCTGCCACAGGGTATAACGGCTCCTACCGCAGCAGATTTCAATTTAAGCGGTCTGGTTTGATTTCTGGGCAACGGGCTCGCGCTTAATAGCTAATGTGTAACCGTTGCCGGCGCTGAGGCGCCGGTTTGAAATGAATGAAAAGCCAGTCACACCGGCGATTGTGCGGGCTACGTCTGAGCACTGGCAGTTTATCTAGCGCCCCAGTTTTTAGTGGTAGCACTTGCGCCGCGACATCTTTCCGATGCCCGGATTGAGTGTGTTCGTCGGATCGCAACGCATATAGTGATCAGCCAAATCTGGCTTGGCCTTGTAAAGATGCCCGACGTTGTGCTCTGCCGGATATTCTGCTCCGCGCTGATCGAGAATTTTCAGCATCTTTTCTTTCAGCGCTTTTGGATCGTGCCCCTTCTTGACGATGTAATCCTGGTGGAGGACATGGCAGAAGAAGTGGCCATAGTAGAGTTTGTGTACCAGGCCGTCTTCGATGTCCTTTGGCAACTGTTCAAACCAGTCGCGATCATCGCGGCGAAGAGCGATATCGAGCGCTAGGATGTCCTCCACTTGGTTGGAGTGTACCGCTTGATAGCGGACTGCGGCGCCGGCTGCGGCAAACCTGTGCAAGCCGGCAATTTTGCCTTCTCGAGGGGTGCAGGAGAAGTAGCTGCCTTCTTCTTTTTGAAAGAAGGTTTCCAGAAACGCTTCTGCCTCTGCAACGCCGCCATCCCGCATTTTCAGAATGAGATGGTGTTCGTAGTCGTTCCGAAACTTTTCCATGCGATCGGGCAGGACATTCGGCCAGAGTTTGGTCACGACCTGCATGAAGCGATCGGTCAGATTTGAGGGGAGCAGTGGGATCTTCGATAAACGCGCGTCAACCCAGCCTTTCATGGCGAAAACTCCCGGCAAGCGGTCCGTGCCTAACTTGTCGATGAGGACTAGTGTATCTTTGCCATAATTTTTGGAGATGTCGTAGATCTCCGAGTGCATGTACTCGCCGGACACCGGCAGATTTTCAAATTCCGCCAATATATGTCGGCGCAGCCTTGTCAGAACTTGTGTGTCGTTGGTTCCGACATAAAAAACGGCTTCTGCTTCGGGCTTTGGATAAGTATCCAGCCGGGCCGCAAAAACCGCCAGCTTGCCTGCACACCCTGATGCCTCGTGAAGCCGTCTTTTGTCCGCATTGAACCGGGCCGGGCTCGGGCTATCTATTTCACGAACGCGGCTGTGATACTCGGTATCGGATGCTTTGAGGTTTGTGTCCTCAATATCTTTGTCCGAGTAGTCGCCGGCTTCGAGGCGGCTCAGGATTGTTTCCGGGTCGTCGCCAAGTGAAATACCAAGATGATTGACGAGTTCTAGCGTGCCGTCCTCACGGATTTGAGCAAATAGGGCCAGTTCCGTATACGAAGGACCGCGTTCGACCAGAGACCCGCCCGAATTGTTGCACACGCCGCCAATAATTGACGCCCCAATGCAGGACGAGCCGATGACTGAATGCGGTTCCCGATCAAGCGGAGCCATCAGCTTTTCTAAAGAGAACAAAGTCGCGCCGGGGAAGCTGACGATCTGCTTACCCCCGTCGATAAGCTGTATCTTGTCCATGCGCTTGGTGCTCAGGACGACGGCGTCGCGGTCATATTCTCCATTAGGGGTCGACCCCTCGGTCAATCCGGTATTGGCTGCCTGCATGATCACGATCTTGTCGGCTTCAACACAGGCCTTCAAAACATGCCACTGTTCCAGAAGTGTGCCGGGCTGGACCACTGCCAGGGCACTACCATCGCCAAACAGGAAGCCTTTGCAGAAACGCTCCATCGACCGCGGGTTGGTGATCACATGCCGGCTGCCGACAATATCCTTAAGTTTGGCAACAAGCTGCTCGCCGTTTTCCGCAGTTTCACTCGCCTGCATTATCGTCTCCTGAATTCAGGTCCGGTCCGAGTAATCATCTTATCAAGCTGTTTCGCGAAACCGAAGATTTTCCCGGCTCAGCTGGTCCAGGTTTGTGATACCCATGAGCTTCATGTCCCGTTCGATCTCAGTGCGCAGATTTCCAAGTGCGCGTTCAACACCTGGTTGTCCAGCTGCCGCGAGGGCGTAAAGATAGAGACGTCCGCCGGAACAAGCCTTGGCACCAACCGAGAGGGCTTTGAGAACGTGTGTGCCGCGCTGAATACCGCCTTCGCAAATCACATCGATCTTGTCGCCAACCGCATCAACGCTCTCGGCCAATTGATCAAAGGGACTACGGGAGCCATCTAGCTGCCGGCCGCCATGGTTGGAAACCATGATTCCCGTACAACCAATATCAACGGCACGTTTAGCATCTTCAACGCTCATGATGCCTTTGAGGGCGAACTGCCCGTTCCACTTGGCACACAGTTCTTCCGCGTCTTTCCAGTTCATCGACTGGTCCAGCATGGTTGAAAAGTAATTGCCGACCGACACGGCCACGTTCGTGCCTTCGCTCACGTACCCAGACAGGTGAGGCATGTCGAACTTGGGCTTCGTGTAGAAGTTCCAGGCCCACATGGGATGCATCGCAAAGCTCATCAGCGAGCCGAGTGTAAGCTTTGGAGGTGAGGTGAAGCCCGTTCTGAGGTCGCGTTCGCGGTTGCCACCGGTGATGGTATCAACCGTCAGGGCCATGACCTCAAAGTTCGCTTCGCGTGCTCTTTCCAAAAGCGCGTCGTTCAAGCCGCGATCTTTATGGAAATAGAACTGGAACATCTTTGGTGTGTTGGCGATTTGGGCAATCTCCTCAACCGTGACGGTGGCCAGTGATGATACACCAAACATTGTGCCGTATTTTGTTGCTGCACGGGCGACGGCCCGCTCACCGTCGTGGTGGAACAACCGCTGCAGCGCTGTTGGCGCGCAGTAAATCGGCATATCGAGTTTTTGTCCCATAACCTCGACACTCATGTCGACGTTCTCAACACCTGCGAGCACGTTCGGTACCAGATCACAGGATTCATAGGCCTCTGTGTTCCGCCGGTAGGTCACCTCATCGTCGGCAGCCCCATCGATATAATTGAAAATGGGTCCGGGGAGGCGCTTCTTTGCGAGTTTTCGGAAGTCTTGAAAATTGTGGCAATCGCTCAGTTTCACACCGGAACTCCCCAAGTCCGAAATCGGTAATTGATTATTGGTATAATTTTCTTACCTATTTGAATGCGCACGTTCAAGGCGACCTTTTGCCTAGAAGTCGAGTTGTGGTGGTTATGGGACTGTTCATGAAGATATGTATTCTGAAAAAGTGTTTTAAATCAATATTTTGATTGAATTGACTGCCAGGATTTTGGCCGTCCTAGAATTGAAAATGCAAAACATCTTTTCCAAAAAAGACGGCTAAGCCTAGCCGCAACTCTCTTTGGAACCAGCTGCGGCTGCGTCTGAGCTGCAGAGGTAGAGCCAATGCCGAAAGTGCTACGGAGCCGATTATACTCTACGATTGCGCGTCAAAAGCATCTTTCAGGGCGCTCACGAAGTCAGACTTGGTGTAACCAGCAGGCAGACTTGCATGAGCGTCTGGATCGATCTGTCTGTCTTCTTCCAGTAAACGCAAAAACCGATTGATCGCAGCAATCGCATCAAGAGAAACAGGGTCAATCAGCATAATCGCGTGAGCAAGGACCGCACTGCGGGTTCTGTCCGCTTTTCCGCGCCGGATGCGCATGGCAGTACCAGCGAATTTCCGGCCATTGAACTGGACGTTGAATTCCCCGTCACAGAACGCACCTGGTTGCCATCCCCGGCTCGCCCCGTTGCCTAGTGCTTGTTCAATCGGAGAGCATAAGCGATCGTATTCTTGCTTGAGATCAACTGCATTTCGAGGCTGCGTCGCGTAGACATGGGTCACATTTAAGATACCTGCGCCCTGAGGTGTCACGTCACCGCCCGTGCTGCGCAAATTGATCGGCCAGCCTTCGTTTTCGAGCTGCCTCGATGCTTCATTGAAATTCGTTTTGTTGGTGAGGCTTTTCGGGGAGACGAGACTTTGCGGGCTTTCCCAAAACCACAAATGTCGGCGATCCGGATTGTGGCTTACGTCATCCAGAAGTTCCATTTCGTGCGCCAAAGCGTCCGCTGCGTTCATGAAGTCAATCAAGTGTTACCCTTCGTTCTCTCAGACATTCGGCCGATCATCTGGATCTAGCGGAACGCTGATCGGAACACAACTTGGGCACGATCAACCTGCTGGAAGCTGGATTGGCTCACGTAGGTTTACTAAGTCTTCGAGTTATTTCTGTTGCCCATCCCAGAAGTTTTGGAATTTAGAACCGTGCACCTACGGTGTTGTTTCAATCAGTTGGTTTCACTACCAATTGGCAAAAGCAGCTTTTCCAACGGATCGGTTGCAAATGTCCGTTGTGAGTGGGAGCCCGAGGATGGCGGAAAAACCAGTCTGGCAATTGAGCGCAAGCGAGCTTGTCGCGGAAATCATCAATGGCCAAATCACGGCTGAAGCGGCCACGGCAGCCACCGTCGATCGCATGCGGACAGTGAATGGTCATCTCAATGCCTCGTCGATGACATGGGCGATGAGGCACTTGAGCGTGCACGCGCTCTTGATGCGCAAATGGAAAACTCAGGCCCGGTGGGACCGCTCCACGGTGTGCCGGTGACCATCAAAGTCAATGTCGACCAGAAGGACAAGGCGACCACGAATGGCGTGAAGGCATTTTCCGAGGTCATGGCTCCAGATGATGCGCCGTTCGTTAAAAACCTGACCAATGCAGGCGCAATTGTCATCGGCCGGACGAACACACCGGAATTTTCGTTTAGGGCAACAACAACAAACAACCTCTATGGCCGCACGTTTAGCCCCTGGAACGATTGGGCTTCATCCGGTGGGTCGTAAGGCGGCGCATCCACAGCTGTCATGAGCGGGATGGGTGCGATTGCCCAGGGCACTGACGTCGGCGGCTCGTTGGGGTTTCCCTCTGCAGCCACGGGTGCGGTGACGGTCAAACCGGGGCTCGGCCGCACACCTGCCTGGAACCCCTCTCAAAGCGCCGAGCGCGGTTTGCTCGCGCAACTGATGTCTGTCCAGGGTGTCATTTGCCGGGAGGTGCGGGACGTACGCCTCGCCATGAAGTCCGTCGTTACATATGACCCGCATGACCCCTGGCAGGTTCCCCTACCGTTTGAAGGCCCTGCTCTGGACCAGCCAATTCGCATCGGTTTTACGAAAAACACCGATCAGTTCGAAGCCCATCCTGCGGTCACGAAAGCCTTGAATGCAGCACGCGATTGTCTGGTTGATGCGGGCTATATAGTCGATGAGATTGTAACACCGGACATTGGTGAGATCGGCGAGACCGGATATCGCGCACTGATGGGCGAGATCAATGTTCTGATGCTTGATGATATCCGAACCCACGGCAGCGCCGAAATCAACCGCATGTTCGACGAGTATTTCGAACTCTTCCCCCCCTTTGAGGGTGAGGAGTTGCTCCACCAAATGGCGCGGCGCTCGCATTTCATTCGGCAGTGGAACCTCTTGCTTGAGGACTACCCGCTTGTGTTGACCCCCTTTCTGCCCTCACCGACCTATGCCTGGAACCGGGATGCGGAGGGCAAGGATGGCATCATGGAAGTGCTCGGATGCGGGATCTGGTCCTTTGCCATGAATTATATGGGCCTGCCGGCCGGCATCGTGTCGCCCAGCATGCATGACGGACTTCCGGTTGCCGTTCAGATGGTCGGCCGACGCTTTCGCGAGGACATGATCCTTGACGCACTGGAAGCGATCGAAACGCGCACCGGCATCATGGCGCACAAGCTGTTTGACCGTGAGCGGGCTTAACAAGATCTCATCGCATGAAACGCGGGTGAGACTGGTTCTAATGCTTGACGGGGCACGACTTGGCGCAGCGCCCCATCTCGGTCATCGTTCTATTCCGCTGGCGCGACCTTCAGAGCTCCGGAATTTGCGCTGCTGCTGGAGGCAACCGGCATCTTCGGTGCCCAGGATCTCAGCCGCAATGCATTGCCGAGGACAAAAACGGAGCTGAGCGCCATGGCGCCTGCCGCGAAAACCGGCGACATGAGAATGCCAAAGGCCGGGTACAATATCCCTGCAGCGACCGGGACCAAGGCCGTGTTGTAGGCAAAGGCCCAGAAGAGGTTCTGCTTGATGTTGCGGATTGTCGCCTTGGAAAGGGCGATCGCGTTCGACACACCGGCGAGCGAGCCGGACACCAAAATGACGTCCGCTGCCTCGATCGCCACATCCGTGCCGGTTCCGATCGCAAGGCCGACGTCGGCCTCAGCCAGGGCTGGGGCATCGTTGATGCCATCGCCGACAAAAGCAAGCTGGCCATGCGCGGCCTTCAGTGCTCTGACCGCTTCCAGCTTTCCCTCCGGCAGAACTTCTGCGATGACATCGTCAATGCCAAGCCGGCTTGCGATTGCGTGTGCCGTGCGGCTGTTGTCTCCGGTGATCATTGCAACTTTAAGACCAAGCGCATGCAGGGTGTCTATTGCGGCCGGGGTGGTTGGCTTGATCGGATCGGACACGGCGATAATAGCGGCAAGCTGACCGTCCAGTGCGGCATAAAGCGGGGATTTGCCCTCGTGGCCGAGACGCTCGGAAATGTCATCAAAAACCGACACATCCTGTCCGAGTTGGGCCATGTATCGGTCCGCGCCGATTTGAACTTTCAGCCCGCCTGCGTTTGCAGCAACGCCCATACCGGTCAGGCTTTCGAAATCGCGCACAGACGGCAATTCAAGATCTTGTGCCCCGGCGGCTTCCACAATCGCTTGTGCGATCGGGTGTTCCGACTTTGCTTCGACAGCTGCGATATGGGACAGCACCGTTTGAGTATCGAAGCCGTTCGTGACGTCAAGGTCGGTCAGGGTCGGTGTGCCCTCGGTGAGTGTTCCTGTCTTGTCAAAGGCAACGACCCGCACTTCCTTCAAGAGCTGCAAGGCTTCGCCCCGGCGGAACAAGACCCCCATCTCGGCACCCCGTCCCGTCCCGACCATGATCGAAGTTGGTGTCGCAAGGCCCATGGCGCACGGGCAAGCGATAATGAGCACGGCGACAGCATTCACAAGACCAAACGTCAGAGCGGGATCCGGCCCGAACACAATCCAGATGCCGAATGTGAGCAGAGCCAGCGTGATTACAGCCGGCACAAAATACATGGTGAACTTGTCCACCAACGCCTGGATTGGCAGCTTGCCCCCTTGAGCCTCTTCTACCAGCCGGATGATTTGGGCAAGCATCGTGTCGGTGCCGACAGCCGTGGCACGAAACACAAGGCTTCCGGTCTGGTTGACCGTTCCGCCAATAACGGTTGCCCCGGGTACTTTTGAAACCGGTACAGGCTCGCCCGTGATCATGCTCTCGTCGACAAACGTTGCCCCTTCGATCACCTCGCCATCTACCGGGAGCCGTTCGCCGGGACGCACTTCGATGATCTCACCGGCAGCAACACTGGAGACCTCGACCTCATCAGTCTTGCCGTCCCGCCGGACGCGTGCCGTCTTTGGAGCAAGTTTTACCAGCCGTTGGATCGCTTCCGAGGTGCGTCCCTTGGCCTGCGCCTCCATCCACCGTCCGATCAATATGAGCGTTACTATGACGGCAGCCGCCTCATAATAGACGTTGACCGTTCCGTCGGGCAAAAGAGCCGGTGCAAACGTCGCGACAATCGAAAACAAATAGGCGGAGGCTGTCCCTACAGCCACGAGACTGTTCATATCGGGGGCGCCCTTCAAGAGGGCGGGGATGCCTTGCCGGTAGAAAGACCGGCCCGGACCGAACAGCACCGCACTGGTGAGGATGAACTGCAGCAGCCAGCTGGCCTGAATGCCAATCGTCTGCGCTATCAGGTGATGCATGCCCGGGATCAGATGACTGCCCATCTCGAGGACGAACACCGGCAAGGTCAGCAGTCCGGCGACCATCACACGGGTCTTCAGGTGACGCGTTTCATTGTCCCGTTTCGATGCCGTATCTTGCTCAGGATAGTCGTCTTGCCCGATCGGGCGTGCGGATTTGTCGGTCCCCGAGACCGCCGCAATCAATGCTGCGATGTCGGCGTTTCCCGTCACCACCGCGCGTTCTGTGGCAAGATTAACGCTTGCTTCATAAACACCTGGAACAGAAAGAAGCGCGTGTTCCACCCGCCGGACGCAGCCGGCGCAGGTCATCCCGTCAATCGCAAGGTGACAGGTTTGGCTCGGGACTTCATACCCCAGACCTTCAATGGCCTTGATCAGAGATTGTGTTCCAACGCTCCCGTCGAAGCGGACATCCGCGCGTTCCGTAGCAAGATTGACATTGGCGTCTGCAACGCCCGGAACACCTTTCAGCGCCTGTTCGACACGGCCAACGCAGGAGGCGCAATGCATACCTTCAATCGGGAGAGATATAGATTTTTGAAAACTGGAACCGGCCGCCATGACGCGCCTTCCTTCATCTTTTGAATTGGCTATTAAAACCAAGATGGAGCTTCTAGTTGCTGGAAGGTCAAGGTCCGGTTTTCTACCTATCCGGCCAGTGGGCGAACATCACTCTGTCGGCGATCGAGTATGATGCTTTTTGTACATTGCGGCGTTAGAGGGCTATGCCTTCTGAAGGCTATACCTGAAGCAAACAGGGTCTTCTTCGGTAACTCTTCGAAAGCCTCTAATCATCTCTGCACGGCTGCCATGTTCAAGTGTCGGCCGGTTCCGGGCTGTGTTAAAAGCTCGCCGTTATCGACGACGATTTCGCCGCGTCTTAAGACTGTCTCCGGATATCCCTTAAGGACTTCGCCGGCAAAGGGGTTGTAGCCAACGTTGTCATGCAGCGCGTCGGGGAGTTGGTGGGTCCGTTCCGGGTCCCAAATAACAAGATCAGCGTCTTTGCCGATGCCAAATGAGCCTTTTGTTTTGAGGCCGTAAACTCGAGCGGGCGCTGCCGAAGTGAGTTCGACAAACTTGGCCAAGCCACCACGGTCGTTTGAAACCATGGCGTCGAACAAGAGAGGCAAACGGAGTTCCAGGCCGGGCTGACCGTTTGCGATCTTGGGGAAAGGTGCATCCGCCCCGTGCCGGAACTTTCCACTTTCATCCATCCTGTAAGGAGCGTGATCTGAGGTCACGAGCTCGAGTTCTTGGCCGAGTGCGGCCCAAAGGGCGTCCTGATCTTCCTTCTGTCTTTGCGGCGGGCTGCAGAGGAATTTTGCGCTGTCCGGCCGATCAAGAATCTCTTCAGTTTGAAAGAGGTAATGCGTGCAGGTTTCTGCGTGGATGTTGGCACCACGTGCTTTTGCCCTGCGGACAATCTCGATGCCTTCTTGTGTCGAGATGTGGAAAATCATCACCCGCGCACCGGTGAATTCCGAGAACCGGCACATGCGCTCGATCGCCTCGATCTCCGCAAGCCGAGGGTGAGACTGGGCGTGGTATCGCGGTGCGGTCTTGCCCTCCGCCAGGAGGGTGGCTGTGGCATCCCGGATCATGGCGTCGTTTTCCGCATGTACACACACCAGCGCGCCCGCATCCCTTGCAGTACGCAATGTGGTCAGGATTTCGCTATCCTGAAGGCGGACCTTGTCATAGGTGGTGAAGATCTTGATAGACCGATGCCCGTCAGCGATGGCTGTCTTCAGATCGCTGACGTTCTCGCCGGACGTGTCCGCAACAATCATGTGAAAGGCGTAATCCGTCATCGCGCCAGCAGCGGCAAGTTTGCTGTAGTCGGCCAGGACATCGCGAATGCGCATGCCCGGGTGCTG
>CALDSI010000019.1 GCA_937911395.1 uncultured Labrenzia sp. | reverse complement strand
GCTCTTTTGCCGCATCCAAAACTAAGACTCGCAATTAGAACAAAATAGGAACATTGAGGATTCTCATGCCAATTCAGGACACATATTTTGAGCTGAAAGCGTCCGCGTCACATTTGGCAGCAGATGAATATGAGCCACAGGTTCAGGTGGAGACAGCGCCTCCTAAAACACCCCCACAGTTCACCCAACCGGCGGCTAGCGAGCTGGAAACCATGATGCTGTTTCTGCGGCGTGCACGCGATCGGGCTGTCGTGATCCGAGAAAATGCACCGGCCGGAAGCTATCTTGAGAGCGTTCTGCACCGAACCATTCTCGGCATTGATCAGGAGCTGGCCCAACTCAAATACCTGCTCGCCAAAAGCGATCAGCCAAAGCCATCGCCGGCCCGTATGCGCCCGGCGATCTGACAGAAGCGTCCTGTTCGAACCTTTACGCGCGACATGCCTGGTGATGACCGGTCCGTTTTGTTGCCATCCGCCCGCAAACAAACACCGAGTCACCTTTGAAAATCTGATATCACTTCATGGCATTGATGGAGTGAGCAAGATCGCTCACACAAAATTTTGGAGCATACGCATGAAGTTTCAGAATTCGGTGATGCCCCTGATCATGCTGACCGCCTTGTTCGGTATGATCGTGATGATGTTTGACGTGCCTGTCGGCATCTCCCCCAAACGATTTGGAGCGCTTGTCTTTGGTGCCATCCTGGTGATCGTTGTTTTAAACCTTGCTTATGTCCTGTTTGAAAACGCGCGCAAAGACAAAGACTGACCATAGAACAGCCGGATCATGTTCACTCGACACAAGGACACAGAGACGCGTGTTTTTGCTCACCGGTATTTTGCGGCGGTGATAAACTCACTGAACGCCTCACACCACACAAGGACGGTGGTGTAATCCTCAATGTTCACCCCCTCCGGAACGTCGGCAATGAAACCGTCGAAGGTGTTTATGTCGGCGATTTGAACAGCGTTTTCCCGAAGAGCCTCAAAACCAGCTTCGTCCTCGACGAATTCCGTGACCAAATAGAGCTTGTAGTCCGGGCCGGGTGAGAGCGCGCCGGTATGCACAATCTTGTCCTGAGACAGGCTGATAGAACCTTCGCCCCAATGCAGGAAATCGCTTCCCTTGAGATCGCGGGTGAGCGCTGCTTGGTACTCTGCGGACTGGCTGGCTTCTGCGAGAAGCGCCGCATCGGGTCCTTTGGGCGCTGTCAAAATGGGCAGAAAATAGATACCCAGCGCAAACCCGATGGCCAGCATTCCGCCATGAGAAACCAGCAGCACAAGCCAACGTATCATGGTGCATCTCCTAATGACTGTTCAGTCCGGTTCCGAAGAGATAAGCAACAAATACACAGCTGCAATCAAGTCCGCTTAACAGTTTTGTGGCCCGCCCGTCAGGCGGCGGCTTCGTCACCCGGCTCGGTCCGCCAGCCAAGATCTGTCAGTGTCACAATCCGGTTGCCGCGCAGGTCAGTCGCACAGACCAAAAACCCGCGCTCTTCCATGTGGGACAAGAGCCAGCGGGCTCGCCCCGGGGACCGGGTACCATAAGCCGTTGCAATCTCGATGTTGCCCGGGCACGGCGCTTTCGCAAGGGCCGCTTTTGCCAACAACAGATAGACCCCGCGCATGTCTTCCGGCAGCTCGGCTGCGATCAACTCGGCCTGCTGCCAGGCACTGTCATCCACCTCGCCCTTTTCGACACCGGCGCGGGCGACTGAAAGTTTTTCCCGGAAAGTCTGGAGATCAGGCGTTCCGCCAGTGAGTTTGGCGATCCGGCAGCGCACCTGAAAATCCTGGTAGAGAGAAGCAATAGGCTGAAACGCTGCCTCATCCTCATCGAGGATTTCGGAGATGATCTGATCGATCTTTTCTTCGCGCTCGCCGTGCTCAAACAAATTGTCGGCTTGCGGGATTTCGGCTTCTGCAGCATCCCCGGCGCTGGTCAATTGGTTCAGAACATCATCTGTCGAGGCAACCGGCTCGGCGATCCTCGGACGGAGCGGGATCTCGTCGGGAGAGCGGGTGAAAATCAGATCCTTGGCTTCTTCCTTAGGCTGCTCAGGCAAGGGCATCAGCTTCGGTCCGCCGCCGCGGCCAGCCGTTTCAACCGGGCCGATCTTGACCGGGATCGGACGGCGGGAGACCGCCGGGCCGAGCGCGATGAAATGGCCTCGATCCAGATTGCGGAAGCTCTCCGCCTGCCGCCGCTCCATTCCGAGCAAGTCCGCCGCACGGGCCATATCGATATCGAGGAACGTGCGGCCCATCAGGAAGTTGGACGCCTCTGCAGCGACATTCTTGGCAAGCTTTGCAAGGCGCTGAGTGGCGATGATCCCGGCAAGCCCGCGCTTGCGGCCCCGGCACATCAGATCCGTCATTGCGCCGAGCGATCTGCGGCGGGCTTCTTCGGTAACTTCCCCTGCGGCGGCCGGTGCAAAAAGCTGCGCTTCGTCCACCACCACAAGCATTGGATACCAAAGGTCCCGGTCCGCATCAAAAAGACCATCCAGGAACGTGGCGGCCGCCTTCATCTGACGGTCCGCATCCAGCCCCTCCAGATTGAGCACAACGGACACGCGGTGCTGACGCACGCGCCCGGCAATCATCTTGAGGTCCATCTCAGTGCCAACAGCATCGACAACCACATGCCCGTATTTGTCGGCAAGGGTCACGAAGTCCCCTTCCGGGTCGATGATGGCCTGCTGCACCCATTGGGCGGACTGCTCCAGAATACGGCGCAAAAGGTGCGATTTGCCGGATCCCGAGTTGCCCTGAACGAGCAAACGGGTCGCCAGAAGCTCTTCCAAATCGAGCCCGGCGCGTTTGCCTCCAGCCATGTCACCAATGTCGATCTGAACGGTCATGCACAACCGGGCGCACACCAGCGCCAACACCCTTTCTCTGCTGTCTGTAAGACGCGAGTGAAAACGATTCCTCGTATCATGAAAAGCGGCTGTTGCGATTAGCAGAGGTTATCCCTGAAATCCACCCTGGAACGCGAGGTTTGGGCAGAATTGCACCCCGCGCAGGACGCTTTGCATGAAACACTACAAACAGCGAACGCCCACAACGTTTTACCAAGCCGGGGGAATTAAGTTTTTTTCTGCCCAGTTATCAGATAATATTCAATAAAAGACGTGCAGTATAAAAATTATACAATCAGAAATAACATAGCTACTTAGATAACTACTTTACCAAACTTAATTTCATTAAAATTAACCCAGGGTAATTTTGAATTAGAATACGCCGCTAGATCCCCCGACATCGGTCGGCATCGCACGTAAGGAGCAGCAAGGATATGGTTGTCGTGTCTTCCAAAAGACTGTTCACCGCCCTCTTCCGGCCTGCCATCGGCGGTCTTGCTGTCCTTTGGACAATACTCCCGTCTGCTTTCGTCCACGCAGAAGACTGTCCAGATACCTTTCGTGTTGGCGCTTCCGACGATTACGAACCATTCAGCTATATCGGTGCTGACGGCAAACTGACGGGTCTTGATCTCCGGTTCGTTGAGCAGATCCTTGGTGAGGCGGGGTGCGATCCGCAGTTCCTTGTGATGCCCTTTCCGCGGGCTGTAGTGGAACTGGCTGCCGGGCGGCTCGACATGATGATGTTTGCCTCCGTCACAGCAGAGCGGCAGAATTTTGCCCATTTTTCAGCGCCTTACCGGAACGAAACAGCGGGATTGATCATCCGGGCTGACGATCAGGGTGGATATCCCATCACCGAGATAGGCGATCTGTTAAAGCTCAATCTTCTGCTCGCCCATGATGTCGGAACCTATCGCGGCGACGCATTTGAAGCCTTCCTAAACAACCCGGAAGCCAAGAAGAACACTGTGCAGGTCAGCAGTTCCAAGCAGAGCCTTGAGATGCTGCTGAAAGGGCGCATCAACGCCATCGTTGAAGCGCCTGCCGCCGTGTTCGCCCTCGCTGAAACACTTGGGGTCCGTGACCAGATCGCCGAACACCCCTTCTTGCTTTGGAGCGAGCCGGTCCATTTCATGTTCAGCCGGAAGACCGTTTCTACAGAACTTGTCGCTGAAATCGATGCCGTGTTGGCCGACGCGGTGCAGACGCCCGAGTATACATCACAGTTCGGGTCCATGAGTGTCGGAAGCCCCGCACAGGCGGGTTCCGAGACCAATTGAGGATACTTAAAGGGAGCGTCAATGCCGCCAGCGCCATACCTTAAGCCTGTCATGTCCCGCTTTCGTTTCCGATTTGCAGGCATACACCGCAGTAGCCTCAAAAAGTGTGGCAACTGGCTTTGTGCACTGCTTCTGTCCCTCTTCTTTGTAGCCCCTGTTGCTTCAAGTGCTGCCGCTGCAACACAGAATACCTTGTGTTCAGAGCCGCTGCGTGTGCGGGTATCGGGCGACTACTTTCCATTCAGCCACCAAGCGCCTGGCGGCAAGCTCATCGGCACAGATGTCGAACTGGTTCGAACCGTTTTTGACCTCATTAATTGCCCGATTGAGCTGGAAATCATGCCTTTCAAGCGTGCAATTGTGGAGTTGTCGCAAGGCAACATCGACATGGTTCCGTTTGCCTCCATCACGGAGCACCGGTCGAAATTCGCTCACTATTCGGCGCCCTACCGGAATGAACTCGCCCGGCTGATTTTTCGAAAGGGAGAAGCCGATACCCATCCGATCTCAGAGATAGACGACATCATTGACCATCAATTGATCGTCGGTCACGAGCGCTCATCCTATCGCGGAAGGCTTTTTGACAGTTTCATGAGAAGCGACGCCGGGCAGCATCATGTCTTCCACACGACGACCACAACGGAAGGCATCCGGATGCTGGAAACCGGCCGGATTGATGCCCTGGTCGAAATGCCCAGCGCCGTCATGGGCGTTGCAAACCGGATGGGCCTGGAAGGGGAATTTGAAGTGCACCCCTTTCCGGTGTGGGAGGAGCCTGTGCACTTCATGTTCAGCCAACAGACTGTGCCGGCCCAGCTTGTCGATGCTGTGAGTGCAGCAATCAGGCAGGTCAGACGAACGGAGGACTACAAGGTGGCGTTCGGACACCTTGCTCTTCCCGTTCCCACCACCGGTGATCCGTCAGCCCCCCTCATGGATTGAAGCTCTTCCCTTTGCCAGGCGACGCACCACAACAAATAGCAACATGCCAGAACCTGCCTATGAACAGCAGCGCCCTACTTAATGTACTGGCTCCAAATTACAACGTTAATTTGCTAGAAGAAATCAAGAAATTTATAAATATACAACCTATTTTGAAAAAAAATATAAC
>CALDSI010000018.1 GCA_937911395.1 uncultured Labrenzia sp. | reverse complement strand
CCACAAACTGCGAGCACGACATCCGGCGCCGCGAACCCTGATCGGACGCGTTGATGGAACCAGGAGAGAATGATGCCACCGGCCGTTGCCACGATCAGCGGCAGGCCGAAGAGGTAGGTTTCGCTGAACTTGATGCCTTCATCAATGCCATTCCACATCTTGCCATTGGAAATTTCAGCGGCGAAGGAGAAGGCCATGCCGAGCGAGAACAGGGCAGGGATCATCAAGGCATAAGCGACATAGCCCAGGACTGGTGTTTCCTGACCCTTTTCGGGAAAATCAATCCGGCCAGCAAACAAAAGAAACCCAAGCGCGAGCGCACCGGCAACGTGAACAATGCGGAAGTTCCAGGTTTCCATCGGGAACGTCGGCAGGAACGGGATTACAATGCCGGTCCATTCGGAGATCGAGAGACCGTTCAAGGCTGCCATGTGGAATGCGGCGTAAAGCGCTGCGAAGGACGTAATGAACATGAGGGATTTGCCCTCAAACAGCCGCCGGTTTACCTCAACCGGTTCTTCATCGACGCCGTGCGCGATCAGATGATCGTCGTCTTCGGCTGGTGTTGTCTTGTCGGTCATGGTCCCCCGCGCCTCCAGCTGCGTCAGCCAGAGTTTATCTTGTCGTTGAAGTAAGGGCCGCGCAAGTCCCGCGGCCCTCCTTTGGTTTTTGTGAAGCCAGTCTTAGTTGCCGTGGATCATGTCGGCCGGAATGTCGGCACCAGCTTTTTCCGTGAACCACTCAGCTGCACCCGGGTGCCACTTCAGAACGGTGTTCTTGGTCCAGTTTTCAGGTAGCGTGGAACGTGCGGCCTTGTGGATGTTCACCATCCGGTCGTTGTCGGACATGACGACGTTGACAGCTGCCTTGACGAAGGACGCTGGCAGATCGCAGTTGGCGACAGCAAAGTTCCACATGGAAACGGAACGCGCGTCGTTTTCCAAAGTGCTGTAGGTGTCGGATGCGATAGCGAACTCTGAAACCGGGAAAGCTTTCAGGATTTGTGCGCGCTCTTCTTCGGTGAACTCGATGATGTTGATGTCGGTCTGGACTTCAAGTTGGCTAACGGCCGGAACCGGAACGCCTGCTGCGAATGCAATCACGTCAAGAAGACCATCCTGAAGCTGGCCGCCAAGGTCGGACCAGCCGCCGTTGCGGCGCTCAAAGTTTACGCCAAGCTCTTCCATCATGCGTGGGAAGTAGGTGTCAGACGTGGAGCCTGCCGGGCCGAAGCCGATTTTGGCGCCATCCGGAATGTCGGCAACAGATGTGATGCCGGAGGAAGACAGAGCCGTGATTGAGAACGGGGTCTGGTACATCGGGAACATGGCGCAGGCGTTGGTCATCTGCAGGCCCGGTGCGATCGGGTTGGTGCCGCCGAGCGATTCCGCTGCCGGGCCCATGGTGGTCATGCCGAACTGTGCGTCACCGGTGTGAACCAGAGCCATGTTCTGCATCGGGCCGCCGGTGACTTCACCGCCGCCGGAAATGCCGAGTTCTTCTGCAACCAGGTTTGCCCAGCCAGAACCGTAAGCGAAGTAGGTGCCGCCCTGAGACGCGGTGCCAACGGTGAAGCTTTCAGGCCAGCCGGTGCGATCCTCATCCTGAGCAAAAGCGGACGTCGCGGTCATAGCTGCGATTGCAACCGCGCCAGTGATCATGGTGAATTTCATGAGTTCCTCCAAAGATTATTGTTCCGAGCGGAACGGGCACGGAGTTTTTGCGGATTCCTGCTGACCAAATAGAACTGGACCTGCGCTCCTCCCAAAGCGTGCCGCCCTGTAATCAAGTGCGAACGGATAAAAAGGCAAGCTTCCGCGCCCCAAGAAATGAAGTTTGTCGTTGGGGAAGGGGGTATTTGGGTGGAGACGGTGACAAAGCGGTCAAGTCGTGTCCCGATTAGGTGACACATCTTTGGGTCAGTTCAGAATTCAGATTTCTTCAGAATAGGCTTTCCGGGAGAGGTCATGCTTCTGCATCTTCTCATAAAGCGCCTTTCTCGAAATCTTGAGCGCCTCATAAGTCTCCTTGATGCTGCCGCCGTGGGCCGCAAGCGTTGCCGCGATCAAAGCCTTTTCATGTTGGGACATGTGATCAGCAAGACCGAGGTCTTGGTGATCATCGTCGCCATGATCAATGCCAGAGGCGAGCCCCAGAACAAACCGGTCGGCAGCGTTGCGCAGTTCTCGAACATTTCCTGGCCAGTCCTGACTGACGACTTTGGCCAAAACACTATCCGGAATCTCGGGTAGCTCCCGCTTGAAGCGGGTTGCCGCGTCTGAGACCAGTTTGGAAAACAGGAGCGGGATATCTTCTCGGCGTGCACTGAGAGGCGGTACGGTGACCGTCACAACATTGAGCCGGTAGAGGAGATCGGACCGGAATCGGTCGGCGGCCGCTGCCGCAACAAGATCCTTTTTTGTGGCTGCGATGAAACGGACATCCAATTCCACCGGTTCATTTGACCCGAGCCGCGTGACCACCCGGTTTTGGATGGCATGCAGGAGTTTTGTCTGCAGCGGGAGGGACAGGCTGTCGATCTCATCGAGAAGAACCGTCCCGCCGCGGGCGGCCTCAAAGC
>CALDSI010000017.1 GCA_937911395.1 uncultured Labrenzia sp. | reverse complement strand
AAATCAACCGTTTCTGTTGTGATGCGGATCTTGGTGTCCGACAACTCAATTTGCACGTCCGCTTCCGGATTTTCCAAGAGCTTCTGGATTTCGCCGACTGTCTTGCGCGGCACAATAATGCCTGGCATGCCGGAGGAACCGGAGGGTGCGGCGACCTCTGCCTGCGCCAAACGGTGGCCATCGGTGGCAACAGCGCGGAATTGCTGGCCGTTGGCAGCGTCGACAGTGTGCAAATAGCTGCCGTTCAGATTGTATCGGGTTTCCTCGGTGGAGATTGCGAATTGCGTGGTGTCGATCAGTTTGCGGATGTCCGACGCGCTCAAGGTGAAGCCATGGCTGAAATCACCAGCGGTCAGATCCGGGAAATCGGTTTCCGGCAGCATCTGCAGGGTGAATTTCGAACGGCCTGCGCGGATTTCCAGTGTCGTGTCATCACCTGTTGTTTCCAGAACAACCTGGGACCCTTCCGGCAGCTTTCTGACAATGTCATAGAACATGTGTGCAGGTACTGTCGTGGCACCTGGCATCTCGATCATGGCCGGTACGGTTTCGACAATTTCAAGGTCCAGGTCAGTGGCCTTCAGGTTCAAGGCCCCGCCATCGGCGCGCAGCAAAACGTTGGACAGGATCGGGATAGTATTCCGGCGTTCGACCACCCGGTGCACATGGGTCAAGGACTTGAGGAGGTCGGTCCGCTCGAGGGTCGCTTTCATACGCTGCATCCGTACTCGTGAAACACCAGACAGAACGTCCGGTCGACTGAATTCTTATGGGCTCCGGTGAGGGAGCGGGGGAAAGACACTGCCCTCAACCGGCTCCAAAAGCAAGGGGGCGCTCGCTCGGAACGCCCCCCTTTTTGGCTGAAAAGACAGTCTATTCGTCTTAGGCGTCCAGCATGCGCTTCAGGAGTTCAATCTCCTGCGCGAGCGCATAGTCGGCACGGGCCATTTCTTCAATCTTGCGCACCGCGTGCAAAACTGTCGTGTGATCCCGATTTCCGAAACGGCGGCCGATTTCTGGCAGCGAGCGCGGTGTCATGACCTTTGCCAGGTACATCGCGATCTGCCGTGGGCGCACGATGGTACGCGTGCGGCGTGCCGACAGCAGATCTGCCTTGGTCACATTGTAGTGCTTTGAGACCACGCGCTGAATGTCTTCAATCTTTACCCGGCGCGGTTCGCTGGAGCGAACCAGATCGCGCAAGGTCATCTCCGCCATTTCCTGGGTGATCGGCTGGTTGGTCAGCTGATTGTGCGCGATCAGACGGTTCAATGCGCCTTCAAGGTCACGACCGGATGAGGCCACATGCCGCGCAATGTAGTCGAGCACGGAATCCGGCACATCAAATTGCGGATACGATTTATGTGCAGCCTCAACGCGGGACACCAAAATGTTCCTGCGTAGAACAAAATCCGGCTCCTGGATCCCAACAACAAGGCCCCCGGACAGGCGCGACCGGACGCGGTCGTCGAGGGTATCTAGGTCCGACGGTGCCCGATCCGCAGCAACGATCACCTGACGGGCGCCGTCGATCAAGGCGTTGAGGGTGTGGCAGAATTCCTGCTGCACCTGCTTGCCATGAAGGAACTGCATATCATCGATAAGGAGGAGGTCGATGGTGCGCAGGTTGTCTTTAAAGGCAAGGGCGGACTGCGATTTTAGCGCCGCAACGAACTTGTACATAAAGTGCTCGGCCGTCAGATAGAGCACTTTACGTCCGCTGTTGCGCGCTTTCGATGCAACGGCCTGCATCAGGTGGGTTTTGCCCAAACCCACGGACGCATGCATGTAGAGCGGGTTGAACGTGCCCGCTCCGCCCGCCGCGACTTGACGAGCAGCGGCCAAAGCAAGGATGTTGGATTCGCCCTCAACGAATGTCACGACCGTGTATTTCGGATCTAGCGCTGCGCCCTGCAAAACATCTCGGGCACTGTCCGATGCGCTGTCACCCCGGCCAACGGCGGCTGTTGCCGCTTGCGCGCGGGTCACATGCGTCGCATCGCCAATGTTTTCCGAGCGTGTGTCGATGGCCGCGTTCTGTGCGCCAGCTGTCCCTGCCGGCAGGCTCGGCTGAACAGCCGTCACCTGACGTGGCCGGATGGCACCACGAACAGTCAATTCGATCCGATGGACGTTGTCGCATTCGCGCTGCCAAAGGCCCATTAGACGTTCATTGTAGTTGTTTTGGATCCACTGCTTGAGAAACCGGGTGGGAACGGACAACCGCACAGTGCCGTCCTGATGTTCTTCCAGATCAACCCGGGCGAACCAGCTGGTGAACACGTCGTCCCCCAGTTCCGCACGGAGTTGCTTTTTGACCCGCGTCCATTGTTCGGAGCCGCCTGCCTCCTGAACCTGCATGTTATCTGCCTCCTGTACTGGGAAGAACAGTCCGCCACAGCCGTTCTTCGTTCCAACGCCTTGCCGCTTTAGCAGCTTATGTGCCCCGTTTTTGGGGCGATTTTATTACGATCCGGGCACAGCCCGATTATCTCCCCTGATTGCCAGGGGAATTTCTTAGCCCTGTACCCAAGGCAATCCGGCGGCCTTCCAACCAGATTGCGTCCCGCGGTGGGCATGTGCATCAAGCCCGCCTTCGAAACCCTCAGATACGTTGTAGCAATTTGTGTAGCCGGCTTGGGTCATTGCCTGGGCAGCCGCCTGACTGCGCGCGCCGGAGCGGCACAGAAAATAGATTGGCGTCTCCGGGTCAAGTTCTTTTTTGCTCAGGCGGTCAGAAAGGTCCTGAACGAACGCAGGATTAGGGCCGCTGGGCGGAAAGCTCTGCCATTCGGCAAAGATGGTTTCTTTGCCCAACGTACGCAGATCCGGCACACCAACAAAAGTCCATTCCGCTTGTGTGCGCACATCGACAAGAACTGCCTGAGTTTTTTCGGTAAGAGCCGTAAATGCAGTTTGAACGTCAACGTTTCCCGCATACCCCAATTCGCTAAACACAATGCCCCCTTCCAAAGGCCGTTTGGCCATTGATTTAAAGTTCTTATCAGTAGAATGAGAGTTTAAGTAGGTCCGGAACGCGCCTAAAAATGATGCATACTGAATACATCAATGTATTCATCTGTAACCCGGCTGGGTAAGTGCTCAGCGATGTGAAATTTCGACTTTTTCATTGTTAGGTCCAAGCACTGTTTTTCGTGTCGCGCCGGTCTTTTCTCTGCCAGCAATGAGACAATATACAGCCAGCCCATTCGGTTCAACAGCCGTTCTGAAGGATTATCGATTCCGGTGCCAAATGAGCCCAAAATGCCACATTGGGTGTGGTCTGTGGGTGATGCTGCAAACGCTTTTTACTGCAATAACTTTTTGCCATTCTCGCATCCGGATTGAATGGATTTGGGCATTGTTAAAAAAAATTTCGGAACTGATTCCTTGACTCGTATCGAATCCGGTTTGAACCGGATTTGAATAGCCTACATATCTCTAAGAGTTTGAAAAATATAACATTTCTTTGCTACAGAGAAGTTAGGCATTTTTTACAATCTGTCCGGGTGCCACAGCTGATGTAGGCAATCCACAAAATTGCACGGCTAAAAAAACCCGGCACGATGGCCGGGTTCTTTTTGTTGTCCGACTTGGGACAGAATTATGCGCTCAGTGCTTTGATCCGAGCATTGAGGCGGGAGACTTTCCGTGACGCCGTATTGGCGTGCATGGTGCCTTTGGAAGCAGCGCGCATGATTTCCGGCTGTGCCGCCTTGAATGCGTCGTTTGCGGCAGCCTGGTCACCAGAAGCGATTGCTTCTTCAACCTTGCGCAGGTAAGTGCGCACCCGGCTCCGGCGAGCTTTGTTCGTGGCCGTCCGGCGGGCAATCTTGCGGGCCGCCTTCTTGGCCGATGGTGTGTTGGCCATGGGCTCAATCCTGATCGGTATATTGGGACTTTTGTCCGGTGACGATCGGGACTTAAACGCCTAAGCGATGGAACCCGATCAAAAAACAACGGCGGCGGAAAACCGCCACCGATTGGGCGCTGCTTATAATCCTGACTTGGGCCGCCGTCAACGGCTTTGTCGCTGGCGGACCAAGATTATTTGTTGTTGAACTGCGGCGAGCGTTTTTCGGTGAAGGCTGACATGCCTTCTTTCTGGTCTTCAAGGGCAAACATGGCTTGAAAAACACGGCGTTCGAAGCGAACTCCTTCTGACAAGGTTGTTTCATAAGACCGGTCGACACTCTCTTTTGCCATCATAACCACCGGCAAGGAGAAATCTGCGATCTTTTCCGCGGCTTTCATAGCTTCTTCCAGGAGGTCGTTAGCTGGTACGATGCGGCTTACAAGACCGCTCCGCTCTGCTTCTTCCGCGTCCATCATCCGACCGGTCAGCACCATGTCCATGGCCTTCGATTTACCAACAAAGCGGGTAAGACGCTGGGTGCCACCTGCGCCGGGGATTACGCCAAGCGTGATTTCCGGCTGGCCAAACTTGGCCGTGTCAGCCGCAATGATGAAATCACACAGCATGGCAAGCTCGCAGCCGCCGCCTAAAGCGTAGCCGGCAACGGCGGCAATGATCGGCTTCCGGTTCTGTGACACCCGGTCAAACGGAGTGATCAGGTCAGTCTGATAGGCGGTTGAGAAGGTGTGCGGCTGCATTTCTTTAATGTCAGCGCCTGCTGCAAATGCTTTTTCGGAGCCCGTGATCACCACACAGCCAATTTTTTCATCTGCGTCGTAAGTATCCAGCGCGGAGCCGAGTTCCGCGATCAGTTCCGAATTGAGCGCGTTCAGTGCTTTTGGCCGATCAAGAGTGATCAGTCCGACTTTACCGCGTTTTTCAACCCGGATGTTCTTGTATCCCATCGTGTCTGCTCCCCGTGGCAGGATGTCTCGTTTGCGTGCGCCATGGGTAGCCGACCGGGCCCGTGTCTGGCAAGGCATGACTGCCGTTTCAGGTGGAGTACTACCTTTGGCAAATAGGGCAATAGAACGTCGATCTGTTCGACTGAACGATGCGGCGAACAGTGCCGGTACAGTCCGGTGTCCGGCAAGGCCGGTCCTCCTGGTCATAGACGGCAAAGGAGTGTTGGAAATAACCGAGCGTGCCGTCTGCTTGGGTGTGGTCCCGCAAAGAAGATCCCCCTGCCAAGATGGCATCTTCAAGCGTCTGGCGGATGTTTTGGGCAAGCAGGTCTGCTTTCTTTGTCGGCTTGCCTGACTTAGTGACAAGCGTGCTCGCCAATCGTTTGGGGCTGAGCCCGCTGCGCCAAAGCGCTTCACACACATATATATTGCCGAGGCCGGCAATCAGTTTCTGGTTCAAGAGTGCGGCTTTCAACGGGGATTTTCGGCCTGCAAACAGTCGCGCCAAGACCTCCCCGCTCAGTGCATTTCCGAGCGGTTCCAGCCCAAGCTCCCGGAAATATGGATGCACAGACAGGTCTGTGCGTGGAACAAGGTCCATGAAGCCAAAGCGGCGCGGGTCATTGTAAATGATCCGGGCTGTCCGGCCGTCTGGGTGTTTCAGGTGAAAAACGACATGATCGTGTTTCGGATCCTTGTTCCGCTCGTGCGCAAACGCCCCAGGTGTTGATTGATCGATGTCGTTTTCGATGCGGAATGATCCCGACATACCCAAATGCATGATCAAGACATCACCGCTATCTGTGTCCGTCAGCAGATACTTGGACCGGCGAGACAGAGCTGTGACAGTCCGGCCGGTCAGTCTCTCCACGAAATCGCCGGGAAATGGAAATCTCAAGTCCGGCCGGTTCTGATCGACCTTGGTCAGGAGTGCACCTTCAAATGTTGGCGCTAATCCACGTTTGACCGTTTCCACTTCGGGCAATTCAGGCATTTATTCTCTGGTCTCCGGTAAGGCAGCGCGATATAGGCCTGCGGCATATGGTGTTTTCGTGACCGGCAAACATAGCGCTCTGAAGGCGCTTGTACTATGGTCCGGCCAAATTTTGGAAATGAATGACGCTTGGAGCCGCGCAGATGACGCAACAGGCTAATAGCCAGACCCGCACACCGGAAGATATGCCGACCAGTTTCGGCTTTACAAAGGTCGGCGCGGGGCAGAAGCAGGCCCTCGTGGACGATGTCTTCCACAAGGTCGCATCCCGCTATGACCTGATGAACGATCTTATGTCCGGCGGTCTGCACCGCGTTTGGAAGGATGCCATGGTCTCCTATCTGGCTCCACCAAAGTCCAGTGCATCCGGTTGGCGTCTTCTGGATGTCGCGGGTGGCACAGGCGACATCTCGACCCGCGTGGTTGAGAAATCTCACCGGTCTGCGAAGGCCGTTGTCTGCGACATCAACAATTCCATGCTCAATGTTGGCCGTGACCGGGCCGAAAAAGCGGGCCTCTCCGATCTGATCACGTTTTCGCAGGGCAACGCGGAAGATCTGCCCTTCCCGGACAAGAGTTTCGATGCTTATACAATCGCGTTTGGCATCCGGAATGTGCCGGACATTCCCAAGGCTCTTCGTGAAGCGAACCGGGTCTTGAAACGCGGTGGCCGCTTCATGTGTCTTGAGTTTTCGGAAGTCGACGTTCCGGGTCTCGACAAGGTCTACGACGCGTTTTCCTTCAATGCGATCCCAGCTATGGGCAAATGGGTGACCGGCGACGGTGAGCCGTATCAGTATCTAGTGGAATCGATCCGTAAGTTTCCGAGCCAGGAACGCTTTGCCGAAATGATCCGCGAAGCTGGTTTCGCGCGGGTCAATTATCGCAACTATTCCGGCGGGATCGCCGCACTGCATTCTGGTTGGAAACTCTGATTCATGGCATTTGCGGTGATGCCTTTCTTCCGCCTTGTGCGGGCTGGTTATGTCATGGCACGCGAAGGCGTGTTCGGTCTTGCGCATTTACCCGACCTGCCGGCGGGGCCTCGGCTTGCGATCGGTATGGCGCGGCTGCTGGAGCGCCGGGCGGTGAAGGAAAAAAGCGCGGAACTGCGTCTTTCAGATGCGATGAACCGCCTTGGCCCATCCTATGTGAAACTTGGCCAATTCCTGGCAACACGCGAAGATGTTGTTGGCAAAGAGGCAGCAAAGGATCTCGCGGCGCTTCAAGATCAACTGGCTCCATTTGATCACGAGGAAGCGCGGGCAGCGGTCGCCGAGCAACTGGACCTGCCAATTGAAGATGTCTTTGTTGAGTTCGGCGAGGCAGTCGCTGCCGCCTCAATTGCACAAGTCCATGCCGCGATCGTTCGCGATAAAGACGGTATCAAGCGCAAAGCCGCGGTGAAAGTTCTCCGGCCCGGTGTGCAGCGCCGGTTCCAGCGTGATCTCGAAAGTTACTATTTGGTCGCCCGGTTGGTTGAACGTTTTCACGCGCCATCCCGCAGGCTCCGTCCGGTGGCGGTCGTCGACACTCTTGCGCAATCCGTCGCCATGGAAATGGATTTTCGCCTCGAGGCCGCGGGCCTCTCAGAGATGGCGGAGAACACCGTGGAGGATCCTGGGTTCCGCGTCCCGAAGGTTGACTGGATCCGGACCGCCAAAGGCGTCCTGACGATGGAGTGGATCGATGGCCGCAAAATGTCGGACATCGAAGGTCTCACAGAAGACGGACAGGATCTGGAAGCACTCGGTGCAGCTGTCATCCAAAGTTTTCTGCGCCATACACTACGGGACGGCTATTTTCATGCAGATATGCACCAGGGTAACTTATTCGTTGAGCCGGATGGCACTTTGGTCGCGGTCGATTTCGGAATAACCGGACGCTTGAGCAAGCGCGAACGGAGGTTTTTGGCCGAAATTCTGTTTGGGTTCATCACGCGCAACTACAAGCGGGTGGCAGAGGTCCACTTTGAGGCTGGCTATGTGCCCGCCGATCAGGATGTTGATCTGTTTGCACAGGCGATCCGGGCCATTGGCGAGCCGATCCATGGTCACGATGCGAGTGAAATTTCTATGGCCCGGTTACTGACGCAACTATTCGAGGTGACCGAACTGTTCGAAATGCGCACCCAGACTCAACTGATCATGCTTCAGAAGACCATGGTTGTTGTGGAAGGGGTTGCCCGATCGCTTAACCCGCGTCTGGACATGTGGCGGACCGCAGAGCCGGTGGTTGGAACCTGGATCAAGGAGCATCTTGGGCCTGTTGGCAGGGTGCGGGATGCGGGGGATGCGCTGTCTGCACTAGCTCGGATTGCAACGGATATGCCGCTGTTTGCCGACCGGATTGGCCGCATGTCGGAAGAAATAGAAAAGATGACGACCCAGGGGCTGCGGTTTAGCGAGGAAACGGCTGAATCGATTGGAAAGGCCGAGGCCCGGCATACACGCTCCGGCCGCATCGCGCTGTGGGTGATCGCTCTTGCGCTGAGTGCGATTGCTGTAGACGCTCTCATTTAAATTTGGTGCGTGTTCATGAGATGAAACACCCGTATTGTTGACGAGGTAGAAAGATCATTCTACCCATGCAGTGTTGTTTTGTTATCTGCATGGAGATCCGATGCCCGACATACCGAACCGCATGAGTGGCATGGTGCTCACTGCCCATGGGGGGCTTGAGTGTTTGCAATGGCGGGAGGATCTTGTCGTGCCGGTCCCGGAGCCGGGACAGGTCTTGATCAGGGTCAGGGCGGCGGCCGTTAACAACACCGACATCAACACCCGGATCGGCTGGTATTCAAAGAGCGTCCGAGGCGATACTGCTGCGACTGCGTCCGAGGGATCTAGCGGAGCTACCAATACAGATGATGGCTGGTCGGGAGCGCTGAACTATCCTTTGGTGCAAGGAGCGGATAGCTGTCGGCAGATAGTTGCCGTTGGTGAAGGCGTAGGCGCAAGCCGTGTCGGAGACCGCGTCTTGGTTCGGCCAATGCAGGTGCCCAAGAAACCTGAGCATGCGCATCTCCCGCTGGTGACCTTCGGCTCTGAATTCGACGGTGGGTTTGCTGACTATGCCGTTGCAAATTCGGAAGACGCACTTGCTGTCTCCTCAAAACTCAGCGATGTGGAACTGGCGTCCTTTCCCTGCGCATATTCAACAGCGGAAGGAATGATCCAAAAGAGTTCCCTCTCTGCGGAACGTGTCCTCATTACCGGAGCTTCGGGCGGTGTTGGGTCGGCTGCAATTCAGCTGGCCAAGCGCCGGTGCGCGCATGTCACGGCCGTCACGACCCCTGAAAAGTCCGAAGCCTTGAAAGCGATGGGGGCGGACGAAACTCTTGGCCGCATGGATGCATTGCCTGAGGGGGCATATGACGTTGTTCTTGATCTCGTTGGGGGGGCAAACTTTCCGAACTTGCTCCACTGTCTGAAAAACGGTGGCCGGTATGCGGTTGCTGGGGCCATCGCCGGTCCGATTGTCGAGTTGGACTTGCGGACGCTCTACCTGAAGGATCTGGCGTTTTTTGGCTGCACCAGACAGGATCCGAAAGTCTTTGAAAACCTGATTGGGTACATCGAGCGCGGTGAAATCCGGCCCATGATCTCAAAAACGTTTCCGCTAAAAGATATGGTCGCGGCTCAAGAAGCGTTTTTGTCCAAGAAATATGCAGGCAAAATTGGACTTCTGGTCAGCTGACCTTTGTTTCTTGGGCTCTGGCTCACGTCACCCTTTGATACTGGAACCGGTTTGTCACTGTATGGCGTCCAGCAATGTCTTTCCCGCGGTTTCGATGTGCAGCTTCAAAACAAGTGTGGCTTTTTCGCTGTCGCGGGTATGGCACGCGTCCACAATGTCTTGGTGGTCTTTAAGCCATTGAGCGGTCTGGTCGGGCAGGATGCCATACCCTGAAATATGGATGCGGCAGGTTTGGCGAAGCTGGTCGATCATTTCGATCTGGCGGGCTTTTCCGGAAGGCAAATAAAGTGCCTTGTGAAAGGCCCAGTCTCCATCTGACCAGTTTATTGTCTTGGCATCGATCGATGAATGACGGAAAGCTGCGGAAATCCGCTCCAGGTCTGCGTCCCGCATCTGATCAATCGCTGCAGCAAGACAATTGCATTCCAGCAGAATTCTGATGTCATAAATTTCCCGGATTTCCTCCCGTGTCAGCGAGATGACGCGGGCTCTGCGGTTCGGGACAAGCACGATGAGGCCGCGAGCGGCCAGAAGCTGAAGGGCGTCGCGGATCGGAATACGGCTCACATTGAACCGCTCAGCGATCTCGCCTTGTTTCAACTCTGCGCCAGGCCGGTAGCGCCCGGCAATGATATCTGCTTGCAGGCTGTCAGCGATGTGTTCTGCGGACATCGTTCCCTCGGAAAAGGCCATCTGATGACTGAGTAAGGCACTTGACAAAGCCGTGCAATTTCAAAATGTATAAATGTATACATTTTGTGAGGGCGCATGACCAAAACCCATGAATATGTCTCCAACATCGTTTGGACAGGAAATCGCGGGCAGGGCACAAAGACGTACCAAGGGTATGATCGCACATGGGAAATTCGCACACGGGGGAAACCGCCTGTGCAATGTTCGAATGATCCGGTTCTGGGAGGTGATCCGTCTCTGCATAACCCTGAAGATCTCCTGCTTTCCGCCCTCTCCAGTTGCCACATGCTGTGGTATCTGCATCTGGCTAGCAACGCAGGTATCGCCGTTTTGGGTTACGAGGATGCACCGCTCGCCGTGGGTGAAACGGAACGAAGCGGAGCCGGTCGGTTCTTAAACGCAACGCTTAGGCCGACAATAACGGTACCAGAGGGCACAGATCTGACGGCCGCGGATGCCATCCACGGTGAGATCCACAAAGTATGCTTCATTGCACGTTCGGTGAATTTTCCGGTGCGATTTGAGGCGAGTTACAAAATAGTTTGAGACCTATGGCGCGGTCACACGTCGGAGGGTCAGGTTGATCCGCCCACCGTTTTTCAAGAGCTTGGACGTGCCGCCGAGAATTCGGTCAATGCCGTGATAGGCCAGGCGCGCATCTCCGCCGAGCACCACCACATCACCGGAACTCAGCCGGAACGATTTCGTCGGATCCTTCCGGTTGGTCCCACCCACGCGGAATGTTGCAGTGTCCCCGAGCGACACTGAGACAACAGGTGCTTCCAACATCGCTTCGTCCCTGTCTTGATGAAGACCCATGCGAGCGGTGGGGTCATAGAAGTTGATAAGACAGGCTTCCGGCTCGGGAGCGTCGGGAGCCACCACTTTCCAGAGTTCCAATAGATGCGCCGGAATGGCAGGCCAAATTTGTCCGGAAACTGGATGGTTTGGCTGATAGCGGTAGCCGTCGATGTCAGACACCCAGCCAAGGGGACCGCAATTGCTCATTTTTACGGAAAACGGTTTGCCTGTTTTGGGCATGACCGGCTGAAAGAGCGGCGCTTCTCCAACAATCGCACGGACTTCGGCGAGGAGAGCTTCTTGCGCCGTTTTGTCAAAATATTCCGGCAGGTATTTGAGGCCGGTCAGGCTGTTGATGGCGATGGTCTGCATAGAGGTAGATATAGATTAAAACCTCAGTCACCGCATCCGCCGCACCCGGAACCACCGCCACCACCGCCATCAGACCCGCAACCGCCAGAGCCGCAGCCGGATCCTTTGGTCGATTTTTTCAGCAGTGCAATCAGGACCAGCGCGACGGCAACGATCCCGAAGAAAAACCAGAGCGTATGCTGTGTAGCCCAGTGCCACACCATGTTGCGGAGCTGTTCCAGCAAGGTGTCGCCCGCCGGTGTGCCGTGGGCTAGGGCCAAACCGGTGCCTGCGAAAAGCGCAAACAGCACCACAGCGCCCCCCTGAAGAGATGCAGGAACACGTCGCAAACGGTGGCCAGCGGTTTTGACTGTGGAAAGCCAGTCCGGTTTGCGGAGAACCCAGAAATCCTGTGTGTTAATCCGGAGGAAATGCGGTGCCTTGCCAAATCGGACATGTGCAGGTGGCCAGATGTCTGGCGGCGGTTCCCCAAATTCCTGACGATAGAGAGCGAGCGTATCCTCATAGGCCCTACGAAATGTCAGAGCCTGCTCCGCGCCGCCTTTGGTTGGCATGTGATGCAGTGCTGCCCCCAAGGCCTCTTTAAATGGCCCCCAATAATGACGCGTGTAGGTCAGGTGCAAGTGCCAGGCCTGATCGACTTCATCGCTGGGCGTGACCATCCCGTCCCCCAAACGGCTGAGATAGGCAAACCGCTGATACTCTACGACAACACGGGCCGCAAAAGCCTTGGACCATCCATTGTCGCGCGCCAAACGGTAGGAAAACGGAAACGCTGCCTCCACATCATCCGGGTGGCATTTCGATATCCGGTGCCACAGATCAGGATTGCGCATTGAGTGTCCTCCTAATCGGCCCCGCCGGATCCGCCGGAGCTATTAGACGAACCTGTGTCATCATAGTGGGTGACCTGGAATAATCGAGTCCCCAGTAGTCTTGTTCCCTTGGCATTGCCCCGATAATTGCGTGTCTTCTTGGAACCGTCAGGTGAAAACAGTTTCAGCATAAAAATACCACATGCTGTGAAAATACCGATGATAATGATCATACGAACAGTTTCGTCGTCCATTTTCTTTCTCTAAAACAGTATTGAATTTGAAAGCCGGTTACCTTTGGGATTATTTGGTTTGAACTCATTGAGCGCGGAATAGCAAGATATGTCGATATCCCTGTCTTTCTCTGGTATCCGCAAAGCTCGGTAACCTTCTGGGAAGAAATATCGCCGACATATCCCAAAGCCTGCAAAAGCCTGTGAAAAGGTCTCTTGCAGGCAAAGTTTCATCCACCTATATAGCGGTCAAGCGTCGCGCCAAATCCCGGGCAGTTGCCCCGGCGCGGCATCCGGGAGGATCCCGGAAACCCAAAGAGGAGCCGGTTTGACGCCTTTAAGGGTCTCACCGGTTTGCTAGAAAGAGAGGCAAAAATGGCAAAGGTCATTGGTATCGACCTCGGCACGACGAACTCGTGCGTCGCTGTCATGGACGGCAAAGATTCCAAAGTTATTGAAAACGCAGAAGGCGCCCGCACCACCCCATCCATGGTGGCGTTCTCGGACGATGGTGAACGTCTTGTTGGCCAGCCGGCAAAACGCCAGGCGGTCACAAACCCGACAAACACCCTTTTCGCAGTCAAGCGCCTGATCGGCCGCCGGTTCGATGATCCGACCGTTGCGAAAGATCAGAAGCTGGTTCCCTTCGACATCGTCAAGGCCGACAACGGCGATGCGTGGGTAGAAGCCAACGGCGAGAAGTACTCTCCGTCTCAGGTCTCTGCATTCATCCTGCAGAAAATGAAGGAAACTGCTGAGAGCTATCTCGGTGAGAAGGTCGAGCAGGCGGTCATCACCGTTCCGGCCTACTTCAACGATGCTCAGCGCCAGGCTACCAAGGATGCCGGCAAGATTGCCGGTCTTGAAGTCCTGCGTATCATCAACGAGCCAACAGCGGCCGCATTGGCCTATGGTCTCGACAAAAACGACGGCAAGACCATTGCGGTTTATGACCTTGGCGGTGGTACCTTTGACGTGTCCATCCTGGAAATCGGCGACGGCGTCTTCGAAGTGAAGTCCACCAACGGCGACACCTTCCTTGGTGGTGAAGACTTCGACATGGTTCTTGTCGACTATCTGGCTGCCGAGTTCAAAAAAGACCAAGGCATTGACCTGAAAAACGACAAGCTGGCTCTGCAGCGTCTGAAAGAAGCTGCCGAAAAAGCGAAGATCGAACTGTCGTCCTCGTCTCAGACCGAAATCAACCTGCCGTTCATAACAGCAGATGCGTCTGGTCCGAAGCACCTGACCTTGAAGCTGACACGTGCGAAATTTGAAGCGCTGGTCGAAGAACTGGTCAAGCGCACCGTCAAGCCGATGGAAGCCGCGTTGAAAGATGCGGGCCTAACAGCCGGTGACATTGATGAAGTTGTTCTGGTCGGCGGCATGACCCGTATGCCGAAGGTGCAGGAAACCGTTCACAAGTTCTTCGGCAAAGAGCCGCACAAAGGTGTGAACCCGGACGAAGTGGTCGCCATGGGTGCTGCCATCCAGGCCGGCGTTCTGCAGGGCGACGTAAAAGACGTACTTCTGCTCGACGTCACGCCGCTGTCTCTCGGTATCGAAACGCTTGGCGGTGTCTTCACACGTCTGATCGACCGGAACACGACGATCCCGACGAAGAAGAGCCAGGTGTTCTCAACCGCTGAAGACAATCAGACGGCTGTGACCATCCGCGTTTTCCAGGGCGAGCGTGAAATGGCCGCGGACAACAAGGTCCTTGGTCAGTTTGACCTGGTCGGATTGCCGCCGGCACCACGTGGCGTTCCGCAGATCGAAGTGACGTTCGACATTGATGCGAACGGCATCGTCAACGTGTCTGCGAAAGACAAGGGAACCGGCAAAGAGCAGCAGATCCGCATTCAGGCATCTGGCGGTCTGTCCGATGCCGACATCGATCAGATGGTCAAAGATGCGGAAGCGCATGCGGACGAAGACAAGAAGCGCAAGGAACTTGTCGAAGCCAAGAACCAGGGCGAGTCGCTCGTTCACTCGACCGAGAAGTCTCTGGCCGACTATGGCGACAAGGTTTCCGAAGACGACAAGTCCGCGATCGAAAGCGCTCTTGGCGATCTGAAGACCGCGCTTGAAAGCGAAGACCTTGAAGACATCAAGGCCAAGACACAGGCATTGGCCGAAGCGTCCATGAAGCTTGGCGAAGCCATGTATCAGCAGGCCCAGGCCGATGCTGAGGCGAATGCTGAAGGCGGTGACGCTGATGCTGAAAAAGCCGATGATGATGTCGTTGATGCGGATTTTGAAGAAGTCAAAGACGACGACGACAAGAAGTCTGCATAACTGAAAACCTGTGCAGCCAGCCGTTCACCGGCTGGCTGCTTGATTTCCGGCGCCGGTTGCGCAGTTGCCTGATTGAAGGCACATGCGCCCTGCGCCTTTGCCGTGATGGCGCTGAGTGATAATGGCAGCCAGCGGCAGGACAAGACCGAGAGATCTTGATGTCGAAACGTGATTTCTATGAAGTTCTGGGAGTTGCACGTGATGCGGACGATAAGGCGCTCAAGAGCGCCTACCGCAAGATGGCGATGCAGTTCCACCCAGACCGCAATCCAGGGGATGCGGAAGCTGAAGCGAAATTCAAGGAAGTCAATGAAGCCTACGACACGCTGAAAGACGGCCAGAAACGCGCAGCTTACGACCGGTTCGGCCATGCGGCCTTTGAAAACGGCGGGTTTGGCGGTGGTGGCGGTGCCGGCGCCCATGACTTTTCTTCAACTATGTCCGACATTTTTGAAGAATTCTTCGGAATGGGCGGCGGTGGCCGGAGATCCGGCGGCCGCGAGCGCGGCGCAGATCTGCGCTACAATCTCGATGTTACACTCGAAGATGCGTTTACCGGCAAGACCGTAGAGATCGAAGTCCCGACAAGCATTACCTGTGATATCTGTTCAGGCTCCGGCGCGAAACCGGGCACAAGCCCGACGACCTGCCGGACCTGCGGCGGCGCTGGCCGTGTGCGTGCTGCGCAGGGCTTCTTTACATTGGAACGCACTTGCCCGACCTGTCAGGGTAAAGGTCAGGTGATATCTGATCCGTGTACCGGGTGTGGCGGCTCTGGCCGCAAAACACAAGAACGGACCCTGTCCGTCAATATTCCGGCCGGGATCGAAGACGGCACTCGGATTCGTCTTGCCGGTGAAGGCGAGGCCGGTGTGCGCGGTGGCCCCTCCGGTGATCTTTATATTTTCCTGTCCATCCGTCCGCATGACCTGTTTCAGCGCGACGGGGCTGACCTTTACTGCCGCGTTCCGATTTCCATGTCGACGGCAACCCTCGGCGGTCAGTTCGATGTGCCAACGGTCGATGGTTCAACGAGCCGTGTGAAAGTGCCGGAAGGAACTCAGACCGGAAAACAGTTCCGCCTTCGGGGCAAGGGCATGCCGGTCATGCGGTCCAGCCAGCACGGTGATATGTATATTCAGGTCACCGTTGAAACACCGACCAATTTGACCAAACGCCAACGGGAACTTCTCGCGGAGTTTGAAAAGGAATCCTCTGGCGAAAACCACCCGGCGTCGGCTGGGTTTTTCTCCAAGGTCAAGGATTTTATCGACAATTTAAGCACATAACCGCCGTGTCCTGCTCCTAGTAACGCTGACCGAACACGCCTATATGTAAATTTCATGACAGGTGTGAGGGTGGATTTTGAAGCGGATCGGGATCAAGCGGGAAGCCATTCGGGACAAACTTGAAAAGGCGGATGCGGTCCGCATGAAAGTTCTGGATGAAGTGAAGTTCATCCGTTCCTGGGCACAAAACCCGCTTCGCACGGGGGCTGTTGCACCCTCCGGACCTGAACTTGCTTCGAAAATGGTCTCTTTCTTGATCCCGCGGCCGCACTCAAAAGTCGTTGAGCTCGGCCCGGGAACAGGAGTGGTGACAAGAGCACTCTTTGATGCTGGGTTTTCGAACCGCGATTTGAACCTTATTGAATACAGCACGGACTTTTGTGAACATCTTGGCGGACGGTATCCGGGTTTGCCCGTCCTGCAAGGTGACGCCTATGCCTTGAGGCAAACCCTTTCCAAACCTGGTGGTTTTTTGCATGAAGCGGCAGAAGCCAATCATGTTCTCGATGGTATCGTGTCGTCTTTGCCTCTGCTCAACAGGCCGGACGTTCATCGCCGTGCGTTCGTTGATGAAGCTCTCCAGCTTTTGAAGCCCGGTGCGCCGCTGGTTCAGTTTTCCTACGGTCTGGCAGCACCTGTGAAGCCGCTCACCCGGAGTGTTTCAGTATACAGTTCGGAATGGATCTGGAAGAATTTGCCTCCGGCCCGTGTTTGGGTTTACCGCAAGGCGAACTGACCGTAGCTTAAAGTTTCCCTAGCAGATTGTATGTCTTTGGAGAGGGCTTCATGCGAAACCCAAAAATTCTCGTATTGTCCGGTTCCACACGCGCTGGATCCTACAACAGCCAGCTTGTGGCTCTTGCTGCGAAGAATCTGGCAATTCTGGATGCGAAGGTGACGCGTATCTCGCTGAAAGACTATCCACTGCCAATCTATGACGGCGATCTTGAAGAGGCGGATGGTGTTCCGGAGAACGCGGAAAAACTGAGGAAGCTGTTTGCTGAACACGACGGCGTTTTTATCGCTTGCCCCGAGTATAACGCGGGAATCACGCCGCTGCTAAAAAACGCGCTTGATTGGATCAGCCGGGTCAAAGGACCAGGAGATGCCTATCGGGGCAAGGTTTTTGCTTTGGGCGCTGCGTCGCCTGGCGGCTTTGGGGGCATGCGCGGCCTGATCGGCATGCGAACGATCCTCGAGGTCGGGCTGGGCGCAATGGTCTTGCCGCAGATGGTTTCCGTCGCAAAGGCAAGCGCGGCCTTCAATGAGCGCGGGGATCTCACCGATGAGCGGGCATCTGCCAATCTCGACAAGATGGTCGATGCACTTTTGCGCGCGACCCGGATAGAGCTTTCTCACTGAATTAGGCGAGTGAAAGCAGTCTCCTCGCCCTGGTCGCTTTTCAAACTGTGGCAGGGTACTTACATACAGCGCCGCACCAAAGACATTATGAGGATTAGATGAGCGAATCGCGTGAGCCGGCCGTTTGGCACGGCACCACCATCATGATGGTCCGCAAGGGCGGCAAAGTGGTTATCGCGGGCGATGGTCAGGTATCGCTGGGACAAACCGTTATCAAGCACACGGCCCGCAAGGTCCGCCCGCTTGCAAAAGGCGAGGTGATTGCCGGATTTGCGGGGGCAACGGCCGATGCCTTCACCTTGTTTGAGCGTCTGGAATCCAAGCTTGAACAGTATCCGGGCCAGTTGATGCGTGCGTGTGTCGAACTGGCCAAGGATTGGCGGACAGACCGGTACCTGCGCAAGCTGGAAGCCATGATGCTGGTTGCAGACAAGAATACGTCTCTTGTTCTGACTGGGACAGGCGACGTCTTGGAGCCGGAAGGCGGGATTATGGGAATCGGCTCTGGTGGCAACTACGCGCTGGCAGCTGGACGCGCCTTGGCGGACACCGATTTCGACGCGGAGACGATCGCTCGCAAGGCAATGGCCGTGGCCGCAGAGATCTGCGTCTACACCAACGAAAGCATCACGGTGGAAGTCCTCGAAACCGCCGAATGAGCTGGTCTTCCAAATCCCGTAAACGATCCAGATCAATGCAAGGCACATGCAATTGCGTGACATCGAAACTATGATTGCACTGCTTTCGCCTAGCTTGCATGACCGGTTGGCGGGAGCTTGAAAAATTCGGGCAAACTGACTTCTTTGCATACCGGACGGAGGATCCCTTGAGCGAGGCGAGCCAAAAGTTGAACAACAGAGAGAGCCCGCTGGATTCAGCGCGGTTGGCGGCCGCCGTCTCCGAGGGCATTTTGACCGAGGACCAGGCTGAGCGGCTCACCGATTTCTGGACCCGCCGCGGCATTACCAGTCCATTGGCTGAAACAATGCCGCACGCGGACATCGAAGAAGTGCGGTTCGTGCGCGGCTTCCATGATATTTTTATCAGCCTTGGGATCGGGATACTGATGGTCGGGCTGATTTATGGTTTGCAGAACCTGTTGCCGGCTTGGGCCATCTCCGCTGTTGGCGCTGTATCCATTTGGGGGCTGGCAGAAGTTTTCTCCCGCCGTATGCGATTGGCTCTGCCATCTTTCCTGCTGAGCCTTGCATTCACACCGTTTTTCTTCATGGCCTGTTTCGGACTGGTCGTTGATCAGGATCTGACGGGTCTGAGCCTCGGTGGCTGGCGGCAAAACTATGAAACCTGGCTGGTAATCCCTACCTCGTTGGTTGCCCTTGCAGGCGCGGTGCTGTTTTACCTCCGCTTCAAGGTTCCGGTTGGGATTGCAGGGATTACTGGCGGATGCCTGTTTATCGTGGCTGTGCTTATCGAGATGGCGGCCCCCGGGCTGATCGACCGGCATCACGTTGGTTTCTTCTTGGCTCTTGGGCTCGTTACCTTTGCGCTGGCGATGAGCTAAGACATCAAGGACCCAGCAAGGGTAACGCTAAATTCCGACAAGGCCTTTTGGCTTCATCTGATGGCTGCACCGTTTATCGTGCATTCGATCCTTGCCCTGGTCTCCAGTTACTCAGGCCAAGGTTCGGTCGGTTATTCGGTTGCTGTCATTGCGCTCTTCATGATCCTGGCAATCGTTGCGCTGGTTGTTGACCGGCGCGCCCTCCTGGTATCCGCAATGAGCTATCTTGGTTTTGCAATCGGGTATCTGATCCTGGAAGCCAATGTTTCGGAAGAGGCCGCCTTTGCGGTAACCTTATTGTTGCTGGGTGGTTTCATACTGCTGATTGGCTCCGGCTGGAGCCTGCTGCGGCGCGCGCTTTTGGCGCCCTTTTCAGGTCAGCCCTTGCTGCGCTACCTTCCTGCGACCACATAACCGGCAATGATCATCTACTTCTGTGCGAGTGAAACCCCTGAATGACTGACTTTTCTCCGCGTGAAATTGTATCTGAACTCGATCGCTACATCGTTGGCCAGAAGGACGCCAAACGGGCGGTCGCCATTGCCTTGCGCAACCGCTGGCGCCGCCAGCAGCTTGAGGGACAGATGCGCGAAGAGGTTCTGCCAAAGAACATCCTCATGATCGGCCCGACCGGTGTCGGCAAAACCGAGATCTCCCGGCGTTTGGCGAAACTGGCGCGGGCTCCTTTTTCCAAGGTTGAGGCCACCAAGTTCACCGAAGTCGGCTATGTGGGCCGGGACGTTGAGCAGATCGTTCGTGACCTTGTGGAAGCCGGTATCTCGCTTGTGCGCGAGGAAAAACGGGAGTCCGTTAAAGCCAAGGCCCATGTCTTGGCAGAGGAGCGCGTTCTGGATGCGCTGGTTGGTTCAAATGCCAGCCCGGCGACCCGGGAGAGCTTCCGCACCAAGCTCCGCGACGGTGAGATGGACGACAAGGAAATTGAGGTGGAAGTGCCGGCACAGGCACAAATGCCAAGCTTTGACTTGCCGGGCATGCCGGGTGCGAGCGTCGGTGTGATGAATGTCTCGGATCTGCTCGGCAAGGCGTTTGGCGGCCAAACGAAAACGAAGCGGACAAATGTGCGTGATTCCCATCAGCTCTTGGTGAATGCGGAATCCGACAAGCTTCTGGATGAAGACAAGATCGTCGAGGAAGCTATCTCGCTTGTCGAAAATTCAGGCATTGTATTTCTCGATGAGATCGACAAGATCTGCGCCCGGGAAGGCCGCGCCGGTGGTGATGTTTCGCGAGAGGGCGTTCAACGCGATCTTTTGCCGCTGATCGAGGGTACGGTCGTGTCGACCAAACATGGCCCGGTTCGCACCGACCATATTCTGTTCATTGCGTCTGGCGCGTTCCATGTTGCCAAGCCCTCGGATCTTTTGCCCGAGTTGCAGGGACGCTTGCCGATCCGGGTTGAGTTGCGGGCACTGACCAAGGAAGATTTCCGGGCGATCCTGACAGAGCCTGAGGCCAGCCTGATCAAACAGTATGTCGCCCTGATGGAAACTGAGGGCTTGAAACTGTCGTTCACCGAGGATTCCATTGAGGAAATCGCGTCGGTGGCCGTGGATCTGAACGGGTCTGTCGAAAACATCGGTGCGCGGCGTTTGCAGACCGTCATGGAACGGATTCTGGATGAAATCTCTTTCACGGCACCGGACCGGTCTGGGGAAGAGGTCGAAATCACGGCAGAGTTCGTTCGCGAGAACATTGGCGATCTGGCGAAGAATGTCGATCTGTCGAAGTTTATTCTGTAATTTGAACCGGTACCGCAGGCTGCGAATTCGCCGCTTGCGGCTTGCCGGGACCGATGGCAGCATGCGGTCATGGTAGCAATTCGAAAAAGTAACGAAGAGGGCCACCGCCGGAAGTTTCTGGTGGTGGTCGACGACACACCGGAATGTGATCGCGCAATTGTCTATGCAGCCAAGAGGGCAGCGCGCACCAGTGGTGTGGTCACATTGCTGTTCATCATCGCACGCGGAGATTTCCAGCATTGGCTGGGTGTTGAGGACATTATGCGTGCCGAAGCGCACCAAGAGGCAGAAGCCACGCTGGCAAAAGCTGCGCAACGGGTTCGCTCGGTTGCCCGCACGGAACCGGAAACGGTTATCCGAGAAGGTACCATGAGTGAGGAAATCCTCGAGCTGATTGAGGCTGATGCCGATATAGCCATCCTCGTTTTGGCGGCAAGCACCAACGCGGATGGGCCGGGGCCGTTGGTTTCCTCGATCGCTGGCAAGTCCGCGGGAACCTTTCCGATCCCTGTGACCATCGTTCCAGGCAATCTGGATGATGATTCCATCGCGGCTCTGGCCTGACCGCCCGCTGGACATAGACGCTTCAGGCGCTTGATCCCCAGCGGTTAAAACCTATCTAGTTTTTAACGGTTCCAAACTGAAGCGGGATCGGTTACAACATCATATCGGTGTTTTGCGATGATGGAGAGGCCGCAAGCACATTTGCCAAATTGGGCGCACAGGTGACACAGCGCGACAGCGCAAGGACGGAAAACATGTTCATTCAAACCGAAGCCACACCGAACCCGGCAACTCTCAAGTTTCTTCCAGGCCGGATTGTCCTGCCGGAAGGGACGTATGATTTCCGGTCCAAGGCCGATGCTGGCGCATCTCCTCTTGCGGAGAAACTTTTTGACGTGCCGGGGGTTGCGGCCGTTTTTTTTGGCCATGATTTTGTGACTGTAACCAAGGACGATACGGATTGGCAGCACATGAAGCCTGCAATTCTCGGCGTCATCATGGAGCAGTTTATGTCGGGCCAGCCGGTTATGAACGCCGGTGAAAGTGAAGACATCGAAGAAGGCGAGTTCTTTGAGGACGGCGATCAGGAAACTGTCGCGACCATTAAAGAGTTGCTCGAAACCCGTGTGCGTCCTGCTGTCGCGCAAGACGGCGGCGACATCACATTCAAGGGCTTCAAGGAGGGGATCGTCTACCTTTCCATGCGCGGTGCCTGCGCTGGATGCCCGTCTTCGACCGCAACGCTTCAGCACGGCATCCAGAATCTTCTGCGCCACTTTGTGCCGGAAGTTGAGGAAGTGCGTCCAATCTAAAACGATTTTCCGCTTTGATTTATTGGCCCGGCCTGCATGCCGGGCCTTTTTATTCCCGCTGGTATTTCTCTGTGGGTTTCAAGCCCCCCATTGGACCTAGATCCAAAGCCCGGCTCGACTCTGCGGGGCTGCCGGGGTAGTGGCAAGTTATCATGCGTGTTCTGGCAATCGATACAGCACTGGCCAATTGCGCCGCCGCCGTTCTTGATGATGGCACTACCTCAGCGTGTTTCGAAACCCGCGGCGAAGAGATCGGCCGTGGTCATGCGGAAAAGCTCACGGATATGATCGGAACCGTGATGGCCGAGAGCTCGACAGCCTTCTCCGATCTCGATCGGGTTGCTGTAACTGTCGGACCGGGAAGTTTCACCGGTCTTCGTGTCGGGTTGGCCGTAGCCAGCGGCTTCGGCCTGGTTCTGGAAAAGCCGGTTGTCGGTGTCACAACTTTGGCGGCGATTGCACGGTCCTGTGCGCCCAGCGACAATGGTCCTGCGATCCTCGTCGCTCTCACCGGAAAAGGCGACGAAGTATATTGTCAGCTCTTTTCTCACGATGGCGAACCGCTTGACTTTCCTGGTGTCCATACCCTGTCAGATCTTGCAAGGACACTGCCTGAGGACATAAGATTTGCCGGTTCGGCGGCAGACCGTGTTGCCGATGCAGTGGGAGCAGAAAACACTCGCGTGATTTCCAGGTGCGGGTATCCGGGAATACGGGCCGTTGCCGAACTTGGTCTCATAACGGATCCGCGAAGGGCGTCCCCCTCCCCATTGTATTTGCGGCCACCGGATGCGACGCCGCAGATGAAGGGAAGGATTGAACGGCAATGAGTTTTTGGTGGTTCTGGAGCCAGCCGCCGGTCGTTGAAGAGGCGCTGGACGAAGATCTGCTGAAGGTCGCCGAAATCCACGCTGATTCATTCAAACATGCCTGGGATGTAGAAGAGCTTGCCCGCATGAAAGCGCAATCCGGAACGTCCATTCTGGTCGCGCGGCGGGCGAGCCCTTACGGAACACAAGGGCCACTTGGTTTTTTAATCCTCAGAACAGTCGCGGATGAAGCGGAAGTTATCACGATCGCTGTACGTCCACGTCAGCGTGGCCGCGGGATTGGAAAGAAGCTGATGGAGGCCGGTTTGTTCCGCCTCTATGGAGAACGCTGCAAGAGCTTGTTTCTGGAAGTGGATTCGGCAAATGAAGCCGCCATTTTGCTGTACCGCTCCCTCGGATTCCGGGAAGTTGGCCAGCGAAAAGGGTATTACAGCGACAGTGGAGGAGACGGGACAGCGCTTGTCATGCGCGTCGATCTTGGTTAGAGCGCTTTGAGACCCAACCGCAAGCGGAAGGCAATTGGAGTTTATGACGGACGAGCGGACACTATCACTGGTGGAACTTTGCGTCCAAAAAGGCATGCGCATGACCGAACAGCGCCGCGTGATTGCCTCGGTGATCGAGCATGCCTCAGAAGAGCATCCGGACGTCGAGGAGCTCTATCGCCGCTCCGTTGCGATTGACCCGAAAATCTCCATCTCCACAGTCTACCGCACCGTCAAACTGTTTGAAGATGCCGGCATGGTTGAGCGACATGATTTTCGCGATGGCCGCTCCCGCTATGAAACTGTGCCCGATGAGCATCACGATCATCTTATTGATCTGCGCAGCGGACAGGTGATCGAGTTCCGGAACGAGGAAATCGAGGCCTTGCAGGAGTTCATTGCCAAAAAGCTGGGCTACAAGCTGGTGGATCACCGATTGGAACTTTATGGCGTTCCGATCGATCCGAAAAAGGGCGGGGACACCGATGGCTGAAATCAAGGCGGTTTTGACGATCCTGGTTTTAACGGTCGTCTCGCTGATCTTGATTCCACTGCAGTGGGTTGCAGTGAAACTGAACCTCCCAATCCAGAAACACCTTCCTCATCTCTGGCACAAGATTGCAACCCGTCTCGTTGGTATACGCATTCATCAGGAAGGCCAGCCGGCGGCAGAGCGTCCTTTGTTGATTGCCGCCAACCATGCATCCTGGGTGGATATCACCATTATCGGTTCTTTGATGCCGCTGTCCTTTATCGCCAAGTCGGAAGTTTCCGGCTGGCCGGTCTTTGGTCTGTTTGCCAAGCTTCAAAGGACGGTTTTTGTCAACCGAACCCGGCGATCGCAAACGGCAGAAGTTGCTGACACGATTGCGGGCCGCATGGCAGAGGGCGATGCCATGGTGCTCTTTGCGGAAGGCACATCCAACGATGGGAATTGCGTTTTGCCGTTCCGGTCGGCTCTGTTAGGAGCTGCAACGCGCGCCGCGGGAAATGACCAAGACACCACGGTTTGGGTCCAGCCATTGTCAATTGCCTATCAGGGCTTGTTCGGGATGCCGATGGGGCGTGTGCACCGTCCGCACGTCGCTTGGTACGGGGATATGGAGTTGGCGGGCCATCTTTGGGGTATCTTTCGGCATGGTGCTCTCGACGTTGCGGTCCAATGGGGAGAGCCTGTTCGTGTCGATGCTGCAACGGACCGGAAAGCCCTGACTCTGCAGTTGGAGCGAGAGGTGCGCGCCCTGACCATGGCTGCCTTGCGCCAAAAACCGGTCGAACGGTTTGATTCTGACGAAATCGATGCGCCTGAGTTCTTCTCAAATGAAGAAAAAACCGCTAAAGCTGGCGCCTGAATTGAGGTGCGGCCTGCCTTAGACGTGTTTAAGCGCGGGCAGACACAGGTGCGGGCTAGATAGAGCCTGGCACCAATAGCACGATCACCACGAGATATGCCGTCCGTCCCAAAAGGACCATGAGGAGCGAATGACGAGCCGCCAGGAAGCAGAACTGGACACCTCCGCAGCCGCGGAAACAAAGACCGCATCAGGTGACAATACGCGCAAGGTTTTTGTGCGCACCTATGGCTGCCAGATGAACGTATATGACAGTGAGCGCATGACCGATGTGCTGGCACCCCAGGGCTATTCCACGACAGAAGACATGGAAGAGGCCGATCTGGTCATTCTGAACACCTGCCACATCCGGGAAAAAGCCGCTGAAAAGGTCTATTCTGAGCTTGGGCGGATTCGGAAGGTCAAGGAAGAACGGGCGAAAGCCGGCAAGGACATGATGGTCGGTGTGGCCGGCTGTGTGGCGCAGGCGGAAGGCGAGGAGATCTCGCGCAGGGCACCGATTGTTGACATGGTCGTCGGTCCGCAGAGCTATCATCAGCTGCCCTCGCTTTTGGACAAGGCGCGCCAAGGCCAGAAAGTTGTCGAAACAGAGTTCGACATCGATGCGAAGTTTGACCATTTGTCTGCGCGGGCTGAAAAGCCGATCATGAAACGCCCGCCGGCCGCATTCCTGACAGTTCAAGAAGGCTGCGACAAATTCTGTACCTTCTGCGTCGTTCCTTACACACGCGGTGCCGAAGTCTCCCGGTCCGTGGAGCAGATTGTCACCGAGGCTCAGCGCATGGCGGCCTCTGGTGTGCGGGAAGTGACCCTGCTTGGTCAGAACGTCAATGCCTATCACGGCGAAGCTGCGGATGGGTCAACCTGGGGTTTGGGCAAACTTCTCCGCCGCTTGTCGGAAATCGATGGGCTGGATCGGCTCCGCTACACGACCAGCCACCCGCGTGACATGGACGATGACCTGATTGAAGCCCACCGCGAGCTGAAGAGCTTGATGCCCTATCTTCATCTGCCGGTGCAGTCCGGGTCTGACAAGATCTTGAAGGCCATGAACCGCAAACATACGCGGGACGAGTACTTCCGTCTAATCGACCGGATTCGTGAAGCGGCTCCTGACATCGCCCTTTCCGGTGATTTCATTGTCGGTTTCCCGGGCGAAACGGATCAGGATTTTGAAGACACGATGGATCTGATCCGCCGTGTCGAATATGGCTCTGCCTTCTCGTTCAAATATAGCCAGCGACCTGGCACACCGGGCGCTACCATGGAAGATCAGGTGCCGGAAGACGTCAAATCTGCGCGCCTGCAGGAACTCCAAGCGCTTCTGAGCGAGCAACAAAAAGCTTTCAATGCGTCCCGCAAAGGGATGATCTGTGATGTGCTTTTGGAAAAGAAGGGCCGGAACCCGGGACAGCTTGTTGGCAAGTCTCCATGGTTGCAGCCGGTCCAGCTTGATGCATCAGAGTCCATGATCGGTAGTGTACAAGCGGTGGAAATCGTTGAGATCGGAAGCAATTCGCTGTTCGGACGGCTGATTGCGGGGCAAGATACTGTTGATGGATCCGGTGCCATACCGGCCCCGGCCGCCTAAGGAGACGTCATTTGACGCGCGACAGCCAATCTTCTTCCCGCAGGCATTCTGATGAAGCCGCTTCGGCTTCCGACATGACCCACATCGTTCTCGCTTTTGAAGATAACCGTTTGATCGGCGATCTTTTTGGCCAGTTTGATCAAAACCTTGCCTTGATCGAGCAGCGCCTTGGTGTGGATGCTATTGCTCGCGGCAATCAGGTGACGCTCAAGGGCTCGCAAGCCGGCTGTGCCCAGGCTCGGACAGCATTGGAAGCTCTGTACCAGCGCTTGTTGCAGGGACAGGAAATTCATCCGGGCGATGTCGATGGGGCCTTGCGCATGGCGGCTGCCAACGAAGCCCAGCTTCCATTGCCGACCCTTGAGCCGAAATCCCGGTTGGCGTTTGCACAAATTGCGACGCGCCGGAAAACGATTGTGGCGCGCACGCCAACACAGGATGCCTATATCCGGTCCATGGACCGGGCGGATCTGATTTTCGGAACAGGTCCGGCTGGAACGGGTAAAACGTTCCTCGCGGTTGCCTACGCGGCAGCGCTGCTGGAACGCGGCGACGTGGCGCGTTTGATCCTGTCCCGGCCTGCAGTTGAGGCCGGTGAGCGTTTGGGCTTCCTGCCGGGTGAGATGAAAGACAAGGTCGACCCTTATTTGCGCCCGATCTACGATGCGCTCTACGAAATGATGCCGGCTGAAAAGGTCGACAGAGGCCTCCAGTCAGGCATGATCGAGGTTGCTCCGCTCGCCTTCATGCGTGGCCGCACCCTGTCGAATGCGGTGGTTCTTCTCGATGAAGCGCAGAACACCACGTCCATGCAGATGAAAATGTTTCTGACACGGCTTGGCGAGGGATCAAAGATGATCGTGACCGGCGATCCGAGCCAGATCGATTTGCCCTCTGGGCAGAAATCCGGCTTGCGCGAAGCTTTGGGTCTGCTGACCGATATTCCAGCCGTTGCGCATATCCGGTTCAACGAAACCGATGTTGTCCGCCATGAGTTGGTCGGCCGGATTGTCACGGCCTACGATAACGCTGCCCGCGAAGAATCAGAAGCACGTGAACGCCGGTTTGCCGCTCGTCAAGGAGACAGCGTAGATCAGGATCAACGGGCGCGCAGCAGCGCCGCGGCTTCCTGAAGGGGCTTGTGTGACCGAAGTTGAACATGCGCCTGAAGAGGTTTTGATTGATATCGCGGTTGAGGCCGGTGACTGGCCGGATGAGGCCGCGTTGATCAAACTGGCGCAAACCGCGATTGCAGCAGGAATTAAAGGCGCGGATCTGGAAGTTCTGGAAGAAACCGAGGTATCACTGCTCTTCACAAATGATGAGGGGATCCGCAAACTGAATCATCAGTGGCGGGACAAGGACAAACCGACCAATGTGTTATCCTTTCCCGGCAGCGACCCTTATGATGATGTGTATGGCCCTCTGCTCGGCGACATAGTCTTTGGCTATGAGACAGTCGCCAAAGAAGCAAAAGAACTTGGAATTGAATTTAATAATCACCTTACCCATCTCACTGTTCATGGTTTGCTTCATCTTTTCGATTATGATCATCAAGAGAAAGACGAAGCTGAACTGATGGAAAGCTTGGAAACGGCCATATTGGCCGGTTTGGGTGTTGATGATCCTTATGCTGGCCGGCCACTTGAAGCTGATGGTGATTAAAGGGACAGTAGGGGTATGACCCGTTGCTTCAGGGCCCTGAAACGATAGATGATGAACGCAGTTGAACCAAACAGTTCCGGTGGCGAGGCGGATTCCTCCCAGCACGGAACAGCGCAGGACGGGGAAGACCCGCAACAGACCAGGCCGCAGAAACCTGCGGCATTCTTCTCCTCGCTCAAACGGCTTCTTCGCCTGGGGCGCGACACATCCAACTTGCGTGAAAATCTGGAAGATGAACTCGCCCGCGAAGGGGCGGGAGATACAGCGTTTTCGCCTGAGGAGCGCATGCTCCTCGGGAACATTCTCCGTTTGCGCGAAAAGCGTGTTGACGATGTCATGATCCCAAGGGCCGACATTGAAGCGGTCGACCTAGGCACGAGCCTTAGCCGGGTTATGGAGCTGTTCCGAAACAGCGGGCACTCCCGCATGCCGGTTTACGAGGACACGCTCGACGATCCGCGCGGCATGGTTCACATCAAGGACCTGATGGCCTTCATAGCCGAACAAGGGGCAGATTCGAGTGTAAATGGATCAGATACGCTCGGTCAGGCCGGAGACACCGAACGCCTGACCATCGTGGCGCCAACGCCCGGCCATAACTCTTCAGATCTGGATCTGTCGTCGGTGGATTTGTCGATTTCGCTCCGGGATGCAAACCTCATCCGCAACCTGCTTTTTGTTCCGCCTTCCATGCCGGCAACGGATCTGATGGCGAAAATGCAGGCTGGCCGGATCCAGATGGCGCTTGTTATCGACGAATACGGTGGCACGGACGGTCTGGTCTCTCTTGAGGATCTTGTGGAAGAAGTTGTCGGCGACATCGAGGATGAGCACGATGAAGACGAGGAAGCGATGCTTGCAGATGCCGGTGACGGCATTTGGATCGCGGATCCAAGGCTGCCACTGGAAGATCTTGATGAGGCCCTTGGAACACAGTTGAGCGAAGGCGAGATATCCGAAGATGTCGATACGCTCGGCGGATTACTCTATGTCACCGTTGGCCGCGTGCCGGTGCGCGGCGAGCTCGTGCTTGTGGATGACGTCCCGGGCTACGAGTTTGAGATCATGGATGCGGATCCGAGACGGATCAAACGCTTGAAGATTCGCCGTCGGCGCGCGGATGTTCGGTCGCCGGAAGTCAGGCGCCGTTTGAAACGTCCGGAAACTGACTCGTCTGAGACCGATCAAGATGCGCCAGAAAACAAAGAACAGCGGCCAATTGCGTCCTAGCAATTGGTCAATCGGGCCCCTGATGAACTAAGCCCGGCGTTTGCCGGTAGAGCGCCGCGCCGGGGAAAGGGTTGACCGGCTCGCTGCAAGCAGACAAATCTGCCAACGTTTTTGCAGCGAATCGGATCAACATGAGCCCGCTTTTTCATAAGCTTTCCGTCATTCCAAACACGTTTCTGCTCGCCTGGGGATGGCGACGTCGTTTGCTTTGCTTTATATGCGGCTCTTCTTCAGCCTTTGCCTTACCGCCATATGGTATCTTTCCAATCCTTTTTCTGACCTTTCCCGGGTTCGTTTGGCTCCTGGATGGGGCTTTGGAAACAAACCGGAGCGGCGCATTAAAGCGGCTGCGCACCGGCTTTGCGCTCGGTTGGTTGTTCGGCTTCGGATACTATCTTTCCGGTCTTTGGTGGATTGGCTCGGCCTTTCTGGTCGATGCCGAACAGTTTGCCTGGCTGATGCCGTTTGCCGTCATGGCCATGCCGCTTGGCTTGGCTCTTTTTACGGGCCTCGCCGGAGCTATTGCAGCGGCATTTTGGGGGGACACCAGGACCCGAGTGCTGCTCCTGGCAGCGGCAATGACGCTTGCCGACTGGCTCAAGGGAACGATTTTGACCGGATTTCCCTGGAATTCTTACGGCTATGCTTTTTCAGACAATCTGGTTCTTTCCCAAACGGCCAGCGTTCTGGGCATATACGGTCTAACGTTTCTGGCGTGGAGCATCTTTGCAGCGCCGGCCGCGTTCGCGGACAGTCGGCCGCTCCCGGTGCGCGTCTTGCCTGTTGGTTTGGCAGCAGCTGTTCTGGTTCTAATGGCGACCTATGGCGCATACCGATTGGCGCCTGACACCACTGAGTATGAAGATCTGGATATCCGGATCGTTCAACCTTCAATCAACCAGCAGGATAAATGGCGACCGGAGCTACGCGACGAGATTTTTCAAACCTACCTTGATTTGACAGAAGCGCCGCTCGGCGGGGATGGGCGGGTTGGAACACCACAGCTGGTGGTCTGGCCTGAGTCTGCGGTTCCGTTTTTGCTGACAAGGGAGCCTGGTGCCTTGCATCGGATTTCGGTAGCGCTTGGACAGAACAAAGAGTTGGTGGTCGGCGCAGTCCGTGCGGAGCCGGGTGAAACCGGCCAAGTCTATTTCAACAGCATCTATTTGATCGGAAATGATGGCACCGTGCGTGGGCTTTACGACAAGGTGCGCCTGGTCCCGTTCGGTGAATATGTCCCGTTCCGGCCATTGCTGGATAAACTGGGTATCAGCAATCTGGCGGGCCCCGGTGCGGGTTTTGAGGCTGGAGATGTGCGGCACTCCTTGTCTGCAATGAACAAGTACTTGTTTCTGCCGCTGATTTGCTACGAGGTAATTTTTCCAACAGAGACTGCAGGTGTGGTACCGAGACCTGCATTTCTTCTCAATCTGACCAACGATGCGTGGTTCGGCCGAACACCAGGTCCCTACCAGCACTTTGCGCAGGTTCGGTTGCGCTCTATCGAAACGGGTTTGCCCACACTTCGTGCCGCCAATACCGGGATATCCGCTGTGATAGATGGACTAGGGCGTGTGGTGACTAAACTTCCGGTATTTGAACGCGGTGTGATTGATGCTGGGCTACCTGTGCGAGAACCGGAAACGATTTATAGTACTTTTCAGGATATTCCGATACTAATCATTTCGGCAATTATTGTAATTTTCATCAGTATTCGTCGATACAACCGCAATTCCCGTCTAAATTGATATTTTTTGTTTGAGTTGAGTGAAAGAATTGTGATACAACCGTGACATAGCTGATTGAAAGCTAACGTAGGCGTAAGCGGGAAGTTGCGGGCAAACTTTCTTCTTCTCAGGTTTGTGGGGACCTGATTGGGCTTGCGCCAAATAAAAAATATTGGCTGCAAAAAGCCAAACGACTTAGAAAGAATAACGCCAATGCCCAGTAAGAAATCACCTAATCCAATCGATATCCATGTTGGAAGCCGTGTGCGCTTGCGCCGCATGATGCTCGGCATGAGTCAAGAAAAACTTGGCGAAGCGCTAGGTATCACTTTCCAGCAAATCCAGAAGTACGAAAAAGGCACCAATCGCATTGGTGCCAGCCGGTTGCAGCATATCGCAACGATTCTGAAAGTGCCTGTTTCCTTCTTTTTTGAAGATGCGCCTGGAACGCCGGAAGAAGCTGAAGGCTTTGGCGAAACCCAACCCACGTCTTATGTCGTGGATTTCCTCTCCTCGTCGGAAGGCCTGTCCCTCAACAAGGCATTTGTGCGCATAGAAGACCCGAAGGTCCGCCGCCGCATTGTTGATCTGGTCAGATCCCTCGCCGGCGACGAATAATAAAAACAACCATCTTCTTGACGTGGCCCCAAACTTCTTAGATTGATGGCACCTGAAGCGGCGATCGTAATCGCCGCTTCTTTGTATTCATTCCCAGAAGGACGATCGCCAATGGCACGTCAAAATTACCTGTTCACGTCTGAGTCCGTCTCCGAAGGTCACCCAGACAAGGTTTGCGACCGTATTTCTGACGCGGTTGTAGATGCTTACTTACGAGAAATGCCCGAAGCCCGTGTTGCCGCTGAGACGCTGGCGACCACCAACCGGATCGTGATTGCCGGCGAAACCCGCGGGCCTGCGACCATCACCAACGAATACATCGCGCATTTGGCGCGCATGGCCGTCAAAGACATCGGCTATGAGCAGGACGGCTTCCATTGGGAAGACTGTGATATTGCAGTGCATTTGCATGCCCAGTCTGCTCATATTGCTCAAGGCGTTGATGCCGGCGGCAACAAGGATGAGGGTGCGGGCGATCAGGGCATCATGTTTGGTTATGCATGTCGCGAGACCGAAGAGTTGATGCCGGCGCCAATTCTATTTTCACACAAGATCCTGAAAACGCTGGCAGAGGCCCGTAAAACCGGCAAGGAGCCGGTGCTTGGTCCGGACGCGAAAAGCCAGGTGACTGTTCGCTACGAAAACGGCAAGCCGGTCGGTGTCACGTCCATCGTCCTGTCGACGCAACATTTGGACCCGGCGCTCACCTCGCCTGATGTCAAAGCAATCGTCGAGCCCTACATCCTGTCCTCCTTGCCGGACGGCTGGGTTACGGATGAAACAGTTTGGCATGTCAATCCGACGGGCGCGTTCGTTATTGGCGGTCCGGATGGCGATGCAGGTCTGACAGGCCGCAAGATCATCGTTGATACATACGGCGGTGCAGCCCCACACGGCGGTGGCGCGTTCTCCGGCAAGGATCCGACAAAGGTTGACCGTTCTGCCGCTTACGCCGCCCGCTATCTGGCGAAGAATGTTGTGGCAGCCGATTTGGCCGATCGGTGCACGATCCAGTTGTCGTACGCAATTGGCGTTTCCGATCCGCTGTCGGTCTATGTCGATTTCCACGGCACTGGCCGGTGCGATGAAGCCAAATTAGAAACAGCGCTACGTGACGTAATGGGCCTCAGCCCGCGTGGCATTCGCGAGCATTTGCAACTGAACAATCCGATTTATGAACGCACCGCAGCCTACGGTCACTTCGGCCGGCAGCCAGATGCCGATGGCGGTTTCAGCTGGGAAAAAACCGACCTGGTTGACGAACTGCGCCCGCTTGCAGGATAAGCCGGACCCTGAAAGGTCCACTCACCAGAATGATAATCGCCGGCCTTTGAGGCCGGCGATTTGGTTTGAAGCAATGAATGATCGATACGAAGGTTCTTTTTTTGGACGCCGAAAAGGCAAGCCTCTCACCCCGCGCCGCGAAGCGCTCATGGCAGATGTGCTTCCAGCGCTTTCCCTGGATCTTACAGCGCCGCCGCCTGCAGATTTGAAGGATCTCTTCAAGGCAGAGGTTACATCCGTCTGTTTGGAGGTGGGCTTCGGCGGTGGTGAGCATTTGTTGCATCGAGCCCGGACCAATCCGGAAACCGGGTTCATTGGCATCGAGCCGTTTGTTGGAAGCATGGCGAAAGCCGTTGCTGCCGTAACGGATGAAAACCTTCAAAACGTCCGGCTTTATGACGACGATGCGGTTAATGTTCTGGACTGGGTGCCGAGGGCTTCGCTCGATCTTGCATACCAGCTTTATCCGGATCCCTGGCCAAAAAAGCGCCATTGGAAACGGCGTTTTATCAACGCACAGAACCTGGATCGGTATGCGCGCGCCTTGAAGCCTGGAGCCGAATTCCGGTTTGCCAGCGATATCGACACCTACATTGATTGGACACTGCGCCATTGCCGCGATCATCCGGCTTTTCAATGGGCCGCGGAAACCGCGTCTGACTGGAAAACCCCTTGGGAAGGTTGGCCCGGCACGCGGTATGAGGCCAAGGCGATCCGAGAGGGACGCATTGGCCGGTATTTTACCTTCTTAAGGCGGTGAATCCTGTGCCACCGCGGTGTCAGGTGGAGCAGTGGCTGCAGGCCAAAGGCAGACTCTTTTCCGGCATTCACCCCAAGCCCCTTGCCATTGAGGGGTGTTTGGCGTTATACAGCCGGTGTTTCATCTCAAACGGCTTATATGAGCTATTGAGGGTGGGCCCGCCGGGGACCCGCTCTTTTTTGCTTAACCCCATGCCGGAAACCGAATGTGATCTTACCGGGCATCGCCTGAGTCTATCTCAAAGCTTGATGCCCAACTGAAACAAAGCTGCCTTTAAATGGCAGAATGGAGCCGGGTATTGAGCGACCAAGAACCGAGAATTGTCACCGAACAAGGGCTTGATGCTCGTGTTGCGGCAATTGTTGAGCCGGTCATTGAAGATCTCGGCTATCGGCTCGTGCGCACCAGGATCAGCGCGGCAAACGGATGCACGCTGCAGATCATGGCGGAGCGTCCTGACGGCACCATGACGGTGGACGATTGTGAAACAATCAGCCGGGCTGTGTCGCCTGCTTTGGACGTCGAAGATCCGATCAACCGGGCGTACCACCTTGAAGTGTCGTCTCCCGGAATTGATAGGCCGCTCGTGCGCGCCGGTGATTTTGACCGCTGGGCCGGTCACGAAATGAAAGTCGAGATGGACGTCATGCAAGACGGCCGAAAAAGGTTCCGCGGAACGCTTCTCGGCGTTGAGGGCGCGTCGGCAAAAATGCGTTTGCCTGATGCGCCGGAAGGTGAAGCGGATACAGTTTTGCTTCCGATGGAAGATATAGGCGAAGCCAAACTGGTCTTGACCGATGACTTGATTACGGCAGCTCTTCAGGCCGAAAAAGCGGCCTTGGCCGCACGCGGCGAGAGTGCCGATGAGTTGACACAGGATAACACGCCGAACTGAGCCTGAGCTCGTTGGCACAAGGATGAACGCGCCCGACCCGACCCTTGGCGCAAGAGGAGTGGATTATGGCAATCAGCGCAAACCGGCTTGAACTGCTGCAAATTGCGGACGCAGTTGCTCGGGAAAAGTCGATCGACCGGATGATCGTCATCAATGCAATGGAAGATGCCATCCAGAAGGCAGCCCGCTCGCGCTATGGCACGGAAACGGAAGTTCGCGCAGAGATCAATCCGAAAACCGGCGATATCCGTTTGCAGCGTTTGCTTCAGGTTGTTGAAGCGGTCGAAAACGTCTCCACTGAGATTTCCCTGGACGATGCCACGGCGCGCAACCCGGAAGCCGGTCTGGGGGACTTCATTGCTGAGCCGCTGCCGCCGCTGGACTTCGGCCGCATTGCTGCGCAGTCTGCAAAGCAGGTTATCGTTCAAAAGGTTCGCGAAGCAGAGCGTGATCGTCAGTATGACGAATTCAAGGATCGTGTTGGCGAAGTCATCAACGGGGTTGTCAAACGGGCCGAATACGGCAACGTCATTGTCGATCTTGGGCGGGGCGAAGGAATTGTTCGCCGCGATGAGCTGATCCCGCGTGAAATTTTCCGTACTGGCGACCGAATCCGGGCAATCATTTATGACGTACGCCGCGAGCAACGCGGTCCGCAGATCTTCCTGTCCCGGACCCACCCCCAGTTCATGTCCAAGCTGTTTGCACAGGAAGTCCCGGAAATCTATGACGGTGTCATCGAGATAAAATCTGTCGCTCGGGACCCGGGGTCCCGCGCAAAGATCGCTGTGATCTCGAAAGACAGCTCCATAGATCCGGTTGGTGCGTGTGTGGGTATGCGTGGTTCCCGGGTGCAGGCCGTCGTTGGCGAGCTGCAAGGCGAGAAGATCGACATCATTCCGTGGAATGACGAGGCGGCGACGTTCATCGTCAACGCGCTGCAGCCGGCCGAAGTTGCCAAGGTTGTTCTCGATGAAGATGCCGAGCGTATTGAAGTTGTCGTTCCGGATGACCAATTGTCATTGGCGATCGGACGCCGTGGTCAGAATGTTCGGCTGGCATCCCAGTTGACCGGCTGGGCGATCGACATCATGACAGAGCAGGAAGAATCCGAGCGCCGCAGCAAGGAATTCCAGGAACGATCTCAACTGTTCATGGATGCACTCAATGTGGATGAAATGGTTGGTCAGTTGCTGGCAACCGAAGGGTTCACGTCTGTTGAAGAAGTTGCCTATGTGGAGATCGAAGAAATCTCCATGATCGAAGGTTTTGACGACGACACGGCAGTTGAAATCCAGGCGCGCGCCCGTGACTTTCTGAATGAGCTGGAAGCAAAGCTCGATGAAGAGCGGATCGAACTCGGCGTCTCAGACGAGTTGCGCTCGATTGATGGCCTCACAAGCGCTATGCTGGTGGCTCTCGGCAAAGACGACGTCAAGACGATGGAAGACCTTGCCGGTTGCGCTGCGGACGATCTCGTTGGTTGGACTGAGCGCAAGGATGGCGAGACCAAGCGATATGATGGTGCGCTGTCCGCTTATGATGTTTCCCGCGCCGATGCGGAAAACATGGTAATGGCAGCCCGTCTGGCGGCCGGCTGGATTACCGAAGAAGAGCTCGCTGCCCAAATGGCGGACGAGGAAGCGGAATCGGAAGAAATCGAAGCTGAAGAAGAGGCTGTTGAGGAGGCACCGACCGGTGCGATCCTGAACGGATAATTCCATCGGCAGGATTGAAAGGGCCGAGTGGCCCTAGTGAGCGGTATCGCCTCGGCGGCAAACGCTCAAACAAAACTGAAAATGGTCAACGCGGTTTGCGTCGCGGCCTGAGCATCGGGCGCATGGTTGATCGAGAGGAGTGGCAGCGTGCCAAGGAAGAATGAGCCAACCGAACGGCAATGCGCCGTTACCCGGGAGGTTCAGCCCGTCAGCTCGCTGATCCGGTTCGTGCTTGATCCAACGGGTCAGGTTGTTCCGGATCTGAAAAGGGTTTTGCCGGGGCGCGGTGTGTGGTTAACAGCGTCGAGCGATGTCGTCGCTGTTGCCGAGAAAGACCGGAAGAAAGTGTTTGGCCGGGGCTTCAAGACCGAAGTGAACGTCGAACCTGGATTGGCCGAGCGTGTTGATGCGCTCATGGAAAAGAGTGCGCTTCAGGCGCTTTCCATGACGCGCAAGGCCGGCGAGCTGATAACCGGTTATTCGAAAGTTGATGCAGCCTTGCGGCGGGATCCCGTCGCAGGACTGATCCATGCCTCGGATGCTGCAGAAGACGGGGTAAGGAAATTGGCGGCCGTGGCCGCCGGTAGAAATGGAGAAGCAAACGGATGCCAAATCGTCCGTTTGTTCGATTCGGACCAATTGGATTTGGCATTGGGCCGGTCAAATGTGATACATGCTGCACTGCTTGCGGGGCAGGCCAGCGAAAATTTCCTGTCACGGGTACGTGACTTGGAGCGTTTTCGCGGCTATTCCGTCGCAGACGACGAAAAGAGCAACGCATAGCAGGGCGGTTGCGCAGGACTGAAGGCAATATGAGCGATACGAAAAATCCGGGCGACAAGACAATCAGCGTTGAGCGTGGCAAGACGCTTGGCCTCAAGAGCGGTGGTGGCGATTCAGGAACGGTTCGCCAGTCCTTCTCGCACGGCCGGTCGAAAGCCGTCGTCGTGGAGAAAAAGCGCAAGCGTGTCGTTTTGCCGGGTCAGGAGCCGAAACCCGAAGCTCCGGCACCGGTGACGCAACGCCTCGACACACCTTCCGAAGTGCCGCCGCGCAAGCCGGACGCACCGGCTGCCCGCCAGGGGCGCAAGCCAGGCGGCGGCCAGCGGCAAAAAGGCAATGGTAATGTGCTGCGCACGCTGACGCCTGAGGAAGCGAAAGCGCGTCAGGCCGCACTCCTGATGGCAAAAGAGCGCGAGGTCGAAGAAGCCAAGCTCCGCGAGGAAGAGACCAAGCGCCGTGCTGCCGCAGAAGCTCAGCGTAAGCAGGAAGAAGAAGTTCGCGCCAAGGCGGAAGCTGAAGAGCGTCAAAAACGTGAAGCCGAAGAAGCTCAGGCAGCTGCGGAGCAGGCAAAGGTTGCCGAAACTCCGAAAGTTGAAGAAGCTCCGGCTGAAGCGCCTGCCGCGAAGGCTGCGCCTCAAGAACGTCCAGCTCAGCGCCGCGAAGTTCGCAAGGCGCCGGGCCGCGACGACAGCAAGCCGCGCAACCTGAATGACATGGGCCGCCGCAAGACAGAAACTCCGGCCAGCCCGAAACCGGAAGAGCGTCCGGCTGCTGGCGCTGATGATCGCGGCGCAGCCAACAAAAACCTGCGCGCGGTTAAACGTCCCAAACAGGCCCCGGCTCCAGCTCCGGCACGTCCGAAGGGTGGTGATGATCGCCGGCGTTCGAAGCTGACGATTTCTGCCGCAACCGGTGGTCACGATGGGCAGCGCACACGCTCGCTTGCATCCATGCGCCGCCGTCAGGAAAAGGCAAAGCGTGGCCAGCAGCAGGTTGTTCGCGAGAAGGTCATGCGGGAAGTGACGCTGCCCGAAGCGATTACGATTCAAGAGCTTGCCAACCGTATGGCAGAGCGCGCTGTTGATGTGATCAAGCTTCTGATGAAGCAGGGCCAAATGCTCAAGATCAACGATGTGATCGACGCCGATACAGCCGAACTCATCGCTGAAGAAATGGGGCACACGGTTAAACGCGTTTCTGAAGCCGATGTTGAAGAAGGACTCTTCTCTTCGGACGACGACGAGGGCACCTTGCAGGCGCGTCCGCCGGTCGTGACCATTATGGGTCACGTCGACCATGGTAAGACATCCCTTCTGGATGCTGTTCGCAAGGCCAAAGTGGCAACCGGCGAAGCAGGTGGCATCACCCAGCACATTGGTGCCTATCAGGTCGAGCAGGACGGCAACAAGATCACCTTCATCGATACTCCGGGCCACGCTGCGTTTAGCCAGATGCGTGCCCGTGGTGCGAAGTCGACTGACATTGTGATCCTGGTTGTTGCCGCCGATGATGGCGTCATGCCGCAGACCAAGGAAGCGATTGCGCACGCCAAGGCCGCGGATGTTCCGATCATCATCGCCATTAACAAGATGGACAAGCCGGATGCAGACCCCAACCGGGTTCGTACCGAGCTTCTGAGCGAAGAAATCGTTACTGAATCCATGGGTGGTGACGTTATCGACGTTGAAGTCTCGGCTAAATCCGGTCAGAACCTCGACAAACTGCTCGAGATGATCCTGTTGCAGTCCGAAGTTCTGGAACTTCAGGCCAACCCGGATCGGACAGCGGAAGGGATCGTCATCGAAGCACAGCTCGATCGTGGCCGTGGTCCGGTTGCAACGGTTCTCGTGCAGAAGGGTACCCTCAAGCCGGGCGACATTCTGGTTGCAGGTTCCGAGTGGGGCCGTGTCCGCGCGATGCTTGACGAAAATGGCAAGCAGGTCAGTGAAGCTGGCCCGGCGAAACCGGTCGAAGTCCTCGGCTTCCAGGGAACGCCGGCTGCCGGTGACATGGTTGCAGTGGTTGAAAACGAAGCTCGTGCCCGTGAAATCACCGACTATCGTCAGCGCCAGATCCGTGAGAAGGCATCTGTCGTTGCATCCGGCACACGCGGTTCGCTCGAGCAAATGATGAACCGTCTGCAGGAAACAGGCCGCAAGGAGTTCCCGCTTGTTCTTAAAGCCGACGTACAGGGCTCTGCAGAGGCCATTGCACATGCGCTGAACGAGCTTGGAGCCGACGAAGTCGGTGCGCGCAGTCTGCTGTCCGGCGTGGGCGGGGTCGGGGAGAGCGAGATGACGCTGGCGGCGGCGTGCGGAGCGCCGGTC
>CALDSI010000016.1 GCA_937911395.1 uncultured Labrenzia sp. | reverse complement strand
CTTGAACGATGCAAATCCCGGCGAAATGCATCTCCAATTCGTCCACACGGCCTAGGGAGCATTGTTTGGAAACAAAAGCTTATCCAAAAAACGAAAGGCCCCCGATTGGAGGCCTTCGTTTTAAACTCTTGTATCTGCTTGATCAGTAACAGACCCGGCGATAACCGACGACAACATAGCGGTGTTCATAAGGGCTCCATCGGCGAACGGCCTGGTTGTGGCAGCGGACGGGTGCGACATATCTGGGCTGTACCTGACTTGCGATGATTGCGCCCGCAGCAAGTCCAATGATGGCCCCGGCAGCAACAGCGCCCGCCCGGTTTCCGGCTTGGGCTTCCGTCGGCGAAAATGAGACTGCGGCCGTGGCGAGGGCAGCAGTTGCAACTGCTGCGATTGCGAATTTCCTAAACATTTCAACTCCTCCTCAGGATGAACATGCGCTCCTCAGCGCCAACACCCCCACCCTAGGATGAGACCGCTCTTTCAGCTGTGATTAGGGTCACGCTTGATATTTTTTTGCGCAGGATTGCTCGCCGCGCCGTCTCCATGACCCGATCTGAGATCCTTCGTCATGGAAATTGCGCAAGAAACGAAGCTCGCCAAACCTTTGAAGACCGAACTTTTAGACCCTGTGCAATTTACATCATTGCTTTGCCGGTATAGAGCCATGCCCAACAGGCGAGTGGCCACACGACAGTTGCATCTAACGGGCAGACACATGAGCGAGTTCAAGTCAGAGTTTTTGAAAGTTCTTTCCGAGCGCGGGTTTGTTCACCAGATCTCGGATCCTCAAGGTCTCGACGAGCTCTGTGCCAAGGAAACCGTGACCGCCTATATCGGTTTCGACTGCACGGCGCCGAGCCTGCATGCCGGGTCGCTTGTCACCATCATGATGCTCTACTGGTTCCAGCAGACCGGCCACCGGCCGATCGCGCTCATGGGCTCCGGGACAACACGGGTCGGCGATCCGACCGGCAAGGATGAAAGCCGCAAGGTTCTGTCCGATGAAACCATCGAAGAGAACAAGGCCGGCATCCGCAAGGTCTTTGAAAAGCTTCTGACATTTGGCGACGGCCCGACCGACGCCCTGATGATGGACAACGCCGACTGGCTGCTCAAGTTGAACTACATGGAGTTCCTGCGTGACATCGGCCGGCATTTCTCGGTCAACCAGATGATCCAGCGCGATTCCGTCAAATTGCGCCTGGAGCGGGAACAGCACCTGTCCTTCCTGGAATTCAACTACATGCTCCTTCAGGGGTATGACTTCCTGGAGATCTACCAACAGACTGGCTGCCGCCTGCAGATGGGCGGCTCGGACCAGTGGTCCAACATTCTGTCCGGTGTGGATCTCATCCGCCGTAAAGAATCCAAGGAAGCCTTTGCGCTGACCGCTCCGCTCCTGACGACCTCTTCCGGCGCCAAGATGGGCAAGACGGCGGCCGGCGCGGTCTGGCTCAACGAGGAACAGCTGTCGGCCTATGACTACTGGCAGTACTGGCGCAACACCGAAGATGCGGATGTCGAGAAATTCCTGAAGCTCTTCACGATCCTGCCGCTTGACGAGATCAGCCGTTTGGCAGCGCTCGATGGTGCGGGCATCAACGAGGCCAAGAAGGTGCTCGCCACCGAAGCGACCGCGATGATCCACGGCCGGGAAAAGGCGGAAGCGGCCGCAGAAACTGCGCGCAAGGCATTCGAAGAAGGCCAATCCGCGGAGGGTCTGCCGACTGTCGAGGTGGCAAGTGCAGACCTTGAGGCGGGGCTGGGTGTTTTGAACGCTTTTGTCACAGCCGGGCTGTGCGCATCCAACGGCGATGTCCGCCGCAACATCAAGGGTGGCGCCGTCAAGATCAACGACAAGGGTGAGCAGGATGCCAACCGTCAGCTCACTCCGGCGGATGTGACCGAAGACGGCATCATCAAGCTGTCGCTTGGCAAGAAGAAACACGTTCTTTTGAAACCAGTCTGATCAATTCAGTGAGTTCAACACTGGAAATAGCCGGGCGCCCCTACCCGGCTTTTTTGTTATCTGGTTGCTATTCCGGCTGGAACTCAAACATCCGGCGGAAGATGCCGGGGGCGATCGCTGAAATCGGGTTGACCGACAGAACCGGGTCGGACAAGGACCCGGACAAGCGGTAGGTCACACCGATCAACCCTTCTCCCGTACTGCCGCCAAGCGCAAACCCCAAGAGCGGGATCTTGGAAAAGAAATTGTTGAGCGCATAGATCGGCACGAATGTTCCGGTAAGATTGAGCGTTTGCTGTTTGAGATCCACCGTGCCGGCCACCGTGCCGCCAAGCGCGTTGCCCTGCAACGCGCCGCGGCTGATCGTCATCTGATCCCCTTCCCGGGTGAAATTGATGTCGAGTGTTTCAAAGGAAGCGGTGCCGCGCGCGCCTTCCGCAGAGTTGACCTGGGGCTGGCGCACGATCACACGGCTTGCCTCATCGCGCGTGTTCAAGTTGGTCGTGCTGATGCGCTGAATGGCCGGGTCTTCCGTAATGACCAGCGAACGCACCTTGAAATCGCCCACCCAGCTGTCGGCGTCGGCCATGGCAACACTTAAGGTTCCGCGTCCGCCGCGCATACGTTTATAAAGATCCAGAAACGCTAGCATGGCGCCGGTGTCGTCAAAACGTCCGTCTGCCTGTTGCGCACCGCCATTGCTCGTCAACGTGAAACGGAAGTCTGAGCTGCCACCAACGAGCCCGCTGATATCGGCGGCCATTAAGCCGCGGGCTCCGGTGTCCACCCGGCCTCTGACGGTCCCCATCCAACGGTTGTTGAACCCAGTCATCCGGTCAAGATCCACGGCGATCCGGGCCCCGTCGGCGAAATCGCCGGCACCTTGGCTTCCTCCGGGGCTTCTAAGGCTTTGGATCAAGCCACGGCCGTCGAAATTCTTGCCGGAAAAGATAATGTCATACCGGCCACTGTCCGCCCGGGTGATGTCGATTTGCGCATCATCGCCGGGCCGCAGCTGGAACCTCGGAAAAGATGCCTCGGTAAGCTCGCCAGTCGCCGACAGGTGGATTTGACCAAAGATATCCGCGCCTTCCGAAACCAGCTCGAAGTCCTGAACAACTTTCTTGTCGTCGGTTTCGATCAGCTTGAAGGAGGCGGACGCCGGTACACCCTTTGCTTTTCGCCAACCAAGCGCCTGAAGCCGGACTTCCGTCTCTTGAAGGTCGATGCTGATGTTCTGACCGCCTTCGGCCTTGCCCGCGCTGACCGTCATCGGGCCGTCCAGGAAAGCTGTCAGATCAATTCCACGGGCCTTCAGCTGATCTGCTGTCACGGACGCCACGACATCCTGACGCCGTGGGTCGCCTGCTCCAGATAGCGGGACCACCAGGTTGATATCCGCGTTCAGACCGTCAAACTCTCCGTTACCTGAGATCACGATTTGGCTGCGATCTGCCTCGATGGACAGATCAGCATTTTGGATCTGGTGCCCCATGATCGGGTTCTCGTCGGAAAAGTCTTCCGATCGGCCAACCGCTTTCCATGTGACATCGTCCATGTCGATCACGCGTTCCATCGGAAAACTCGCGATGATATCGACAACGCCGCTGCCAGTCACACCACCGGTTTTCAAGTTCGCACGGTCAAGAACCTCAAACGGCCTGGCATTCAACAATGCACCGATTTCCGCGTTCCCGCCTTCGAGGCGCGTCTCGACCTTCGCGATCTTTCCGACACGCAGAGGCAGGTTATGGATCTCAAAAACCGTCTCAGGAACGACGACATCATCCTCTCCGGGCAGATCGGCTGTGCCACCGCTGGCCTTGACGGTCAGGACCTCGTTTTCGATGGTCATGGTTCCGGACAGGCCATCCACCACGGCAACATCGCCGACCGGCGCAACAGCGCCGTCAACGAAGCTCATGGTCATTTCCATGTCATCGCCAGACCAGCCTGCATCCGGATCGAGGTAGTTGAACGCGGGTGGACGGATGGCGGCTGTGAAGGACACAGTTTCAATCAGACCGGCCTTGATCCGCTCGATGATCCATTTGCGTGCCGGTGGCACCAATGTGATAGGCCAAACCTTTTTGGCAAGGGAGATCGGAATCTGTTTGCCATCGACGGCAATCGCCAGATAAGGCCCATCCGAGCCGATCTGGATGTTCACAACACCCGTTGCGCTTGCTTTGCCCGAGCGCACCGAAAAGCGGCTGATATCAATTTGCTTCTCAGCCAGGTTGATACTGCCCTGGACCGCGGCACCATCCAGCATTTGCGGCGGCTCACGCACATCCAACGGCCCAACCTGAGGATGCTCCGTTTCAAGGCGGAAATCCCAGACCGGCGCGTCGCCGGAAGGTTGATCAATTTGTCCGGAAAAGAAGATCCGCGTATTGCCCCGGATAAAATGGGACGTCTGGATCTCAATCGGCTTGTCTGGCCCGCGGTATACTGCAGACAGCGCGACATCATCGAAAGCCACCAGCGTCCGTCCCATCTGGAACCAGCCGTTTTGGACCCTCGCAACAGCGTTCGCAGAGATCAGTTCCCCATTTTCATCCAGTACGCTGTCGAGTTTCGCCGACGCCGGCAGCCTCAAACCCTTGCCATAGGCTGTTGCTGCATCGGGCCCAAGAAGTTCGGCAAGTGTAATCCCGTTTACGACGGCCGCCATGCGGGTGCCTGACCCGGTCTTGGACGGTGCTCTCAGGAAATCCAATCGCCAAGAGGTCACCTGTCCGCCAACGCGGGCGCTCGCAGAAATTTCGCCATATGGAGACCGGAACACATCCGCATTGATGTTCGTGAAGGATCGCGGTGCAGGTCCCGTTATGTCGAAAGCCCCATCGGAGACCGTGACGGAGGTAAGACCCCGGCGGACAAACTGATCATCGATCACATTGCCGATGCGATTGACGGCTTCGGACAATTGACTGATCTCGGGAATGACTGCCGGTCCGCCTTTCAAGGCGATCGTGACTTGCGGCTCTTTTAGATGAAGGGATGCGAACCGGATGTCTCCCGACCACAGGGCTGATCGGGTCAACGGCGCTTCGAGCCGTGGAAGCTCCAGTGTGACCGGTGCGCCGCCGCTGATATCGACACGCACATCTTCAATGACGATCCGGATCCCGTCATCGGCTGTAAAGTCTACACTGGCGCTTTCAACCGAAAGGGTGACGGGCCCGCGCGTTCCCTGCGATGCCAGAAGATTTCCAAGAAAAGGAACTGTGACCGGGCCTGAGGCAAAGATCGCACCCGCGAACACAATAAGGCCGACAAAGACCAGACCACCGGCCAAACGCAGAAGTCTGCGGCGTTTCCATGGGGCCGGTTTGGGCAGTTCGTCTTTCATTCCGTCCGGTTGCGACAATTACATTCCGTCCGTTGTCCCTCGGGCAACCCGCGGGATATCTCTTCAACTGCGTACTATTCCAAGAAGCCCGCACATCCGTTGCATTGAACGAGTCGTATCAATGCATATGATAATGTGAAACAAGCACCAAAAGCGATAGCCGCTACCCACCCAGCTGCCGAATTCGGCATTAACGCACAAAACTTGACAGAAGGATGGCGACATGAGCGATCTGGCCATAGGAGACGCTGCACCTGAATTTGACCTTGAGGCAGACGGCGACAGCCGTATCACCTTGAGCGACCTGAAGGGCAAACCGGCCGTGGTTTACTTCTACCCAAAGGACAACACACCGGGCTGCACCAAAGAAGCGATTGCCTTTACCGACAACATCGACGCTTTCAGGGAGCTGGGCGCAACGATTGTCGGGATTTCACCGGACAGTGCCCGCAAACACGACAATTTCATTGCCAAACACAATCTTGCGGTGCGTCTCGGCGCCGACACCGATAACGCAACTGCCGAGGCGTATGGCGTGTGGGTCGAAAAGGCCATGTACGGCAAAAAGTACATGGGCGTTGAAAGAGCCACATTTCTGGTGGACGCAGACGGAAAAATCGCTCAGATCTGGCGCAAAGTGAAAGTGCCCGGACATGCTGAAGCCGTTCTTGAGGCCGTAAAGGCCCTCTAGATTTGCATCCCCCGGCGCGCTGATAACAAAGTCAGACGCTCAGATGACAAACACACAAACTCAGCCGGTGCCGGCGAACCTTGTTGCCGGCGCCCGCGCCATAGTCGAAGCAGCCGATACTGCCGAAAAGGTCCGGCTCGCCTATGCTGTTTCCAAGGCTTGGTTCAAACGCGACCTGGCTCTCGGCTCACCTTCAAAAGACGGCCAGATGCCGGACCGTCCCGGACGACCGGACAAGCCGGAGTTGCTTGCCCCGCGCGACATGCCGAAACGCAAGCTGTCTGGAACCGCAGGACGGTTGGCCCTGATCCACTCGCTCGCCCACATAGAACTCAATGCGGTTGACCTGACCTGGGATCTGATCGGCCGGTTTGCGCATGTCCGCCTGCCACGTTCCTATTATGATGACTGGGTGCGGGTGGGGCTTGAGGAAGCCAAACACTTTTCAATGTTGCAGGACCGCCTCGGCCAACTGGGCGCCTCCTACGGAGACATGCCCGCCCATGATGGTCTGTGGCAGGCGGCCCAAGACACCGGTCACGATTTGGCGGCGCGGCTTGCAATCATTCCCCTCGTCCTGGAAGCCCGCGGCCTCGATATCACACCGCCAATGATTGAGAAGGCTCGGAGCTTGGGCGATGAAGACACAGCCAAATGCCTGGATGTGATTTACCGCGACGAAAAGAACCACGTTGCGTTCGGCGCCAAGTGGTTCCGATTCTTGTGTGACCGGCAGGGGATTCGCCCAGAACCAGCGTTTCACAGCTATGTACGCAAGCATTTTCGTGGCGCTTTGAAACCGCCGTTCAACGATCGCGCGCGATCCGAGGCAGGCTTAACCCCCGGTTTTTACAAGCCTCTTGCCAGATTAACCGGCTGAAAACCCGCATTTGAAGACGAATTGTTAACCTTAAGGAATTCTAATCATCACAAGTGAAATGCAGAATGCAGCAGTGATCGAGTGATGACCCAAAAGCGCCCAGAAATGACGCGGACCTACCAAGTGCCCCACACAGAGGCACCGCACCGGGAGTCTTTGAAAGGCGATTTGAGAACGACCACTTATATCCTCCGCCCGGTTCATCTGATTGCCGGCGCGTTGACCTGCATCGCGGCGACGCTAATCGTTACCGGTGCCATCAGCTATCAGGTCATGCGATCCGGCATGGTGGCGGAAGTCAATGCCGAGCGCACCGAGGTTGCACTTCAGTATCAGGATCGCATTGCCCGCCTCCGCGCTGAGATTGAGCGGCTGAACAGCCGGCAATTGGTCGACCGGGAAAGTGTGGAAATCCAGGTCATGGATGTGCTGCGCCGGCAGCAAGACCTCAATCAACGCCACACGATCGTCGCCGAC
>CALDSI010000015.1 GCA_937911395.1 uncultured Labrenzia sp. | reverse complement strand
TTTTGTACTATTTTTATGTTACCGCCCCGTCCTTTAGCCGGTTCAAAAAAACAAATGGCCCCGGCTCATGCCCGGGACTGCACAAACACAATTTCAGGCGAGATGAAGTCTTTCGAATCGCCTTCAGCACGCCATGGAAGACACAGCCATGCCAATGCCCGCAACAGCTTGACCGGTCCGCGCCGACTGCTGGGCAGCAAGCCCCATCTCCACCGCTTTCCGGCCATCTTCCAGGGAGACTTCCACGTCGGTCTTTTCGCCGCGAACGACAGCAACGAAATGCTGGTGCTGATAGAAGGTCGAGCCGTTGTGGTCGCCGGCATCCAGGATTGTCGGATCAACTGGAATGTCGACCTGGCGCGGGCCTTTTGGATTGCGGGGCGACACAATCAGTTGCGGAACTGGCGGCTCGCCCAGATCTCTTGGCCAAAACCGGCCCGGCCCCGGGACCAAGGCTTCGATCTTGCCAGCTGGCCCGACCGCGGACACCTCCTCCTGGTAACGGGAGCCTTCTGCGAACATGCACAGTTCCAGCATTGCACGGGCGCCGTTTTCGAAATCAACAATCACATACCCGTTGTCGAGGATGTCCGGCGTTTCGCCGTCATATATCTCCTCCTTGTGGTTGGCGTCCTGCCCCGCTGACGCCATCACACGAACCGGCTCGCTCTTAATGATCAGCCGCATGAGATCGAAAAAGTGACAGCATTTTTCGACGAACGTCCCGCCGGAATAACGGTTGAACCGGTTCCAGGATCCAACCTTGTCCAAAAACGGAAAGCGATGCTCGCGGATGGTCAGCATCTTGATGCCGCCCGTCGCCTGTTCCGCCTGTTCGATCAGGGCTGCGATCGGCGGCATGTACCGGTATTCCATCGCGACCCAGACCGGGGCTGGATACGATGCCTTGAAGGCCTCAAGCGCTGCAATATCCTTCGGGTCGGTGAACAGCGGCTTTTCGACCAGCAGCGGCAGCGGCCGTTTCTGACGAATCTCCTCCATCTGCGGCACATGGCAGTGGTTGGGGCTTGCGATCAAAATGCAATCCAATTCTGCGACGCTCAAAACGGCGTCGACGGAATCAACGAGCTTGGCATTCGGCGCAAACCGGGCGGCTTGCTCTGCCATCCCGGTATCCGGTTCGAAAATAACCACCACTTCGGTGTCCGGAAGCAGCGCGATGTTGCGCAAGTGCTCCTGCCCCATCATGCCACAGCCGATGACACCGTATTTTACCTTTGCAGGCATTTGGCTCTCCTTAAGTCGGCAGATCGTTTCGTGCCCGCCTATTTCAGTCTTTGAACGTAATGCGCCCTGTCGGTATCGAACCAGGTGCGCGAAAACTCGATCGGCTCGGGCTTGTCCGCCCAGCTGAACCGTTCGATGTATCCTGTGAGGGTGCCGGGCGCCTTGGTAAAAACCTTTGGTGCCCAGTCCGGCACGGCTTTGATCGTCACCCTGTCTTCAGCGCGAACGATCCAAAAGCCAAGCTGCTTTTGATAGAAACGGTAAAGCGAATCTGAAAGCTGGTCGCGGCGGACAAAACCGCAGTCCCCATCCAGCCAGATTTCCTCAACCGCGATGATTGTTTCGTTGAGGTAGCGCAGACGGCGGATGCGCGTCCCCTCGCGGCTCGTGCCGAATGCTGGCAAGTCTTCCGGCTTGGATACCCGGTCGACTTCAAGAATGTCCGCCTTGGGCAGTCCTCCGCCAGACAGCAGCTCCAGACGGAACATCGCGTACACGCTCTCGTTCGTTCCGCCCTGACGTATGTAATTTCCCGAGCCCTGGATCCGCTCCAATAAGCCTTTTTCCGTAAGATCAGCCAGCGCTTTTCGCAGTGTGCCGATGGAGATCCCAAGCTCTTCCGCCATGTCCCGCTCCGGCGGCAAACGCTCTCCATCAAGAAGGCGGCCAGCCGCGATATCCCGAATGAGAAGCTCACTTATCTGGACATAAAGAGGCAGGGCATTTGAGGTCTGCGAGGCTGTTGGCATTGTGGTGCGGCGATCTGTCTTTCGAAAATTGATACACTATTGATTTACATCAAGGCGGGTGATAAGCAAGGAAAAAGTGAAGGTCCAGATGAAGGCCTTCGAAAACAAACGAAATGCCCAAAACAATATTGGGGAGGAGAGCCTTAAATGACCGTTGTTCCCGTAACTTCGCCTGACCTAGATGCAGCTGAAGTGTCCTGGTTTGCGGCGCTGTGCTCGGACGACTATCAGTTCCTCGGCGTGCCGGAAGGCCACTTGCGGTCCTCATGGGAGCACTGCTCATCCATCGTCAAAACAGCCGAGGCCCAGGGCTTCCGGAATATTCTTTGCCCGTCCTCCTATCAGGTCGGACAGGACACCTTGAGTTTCGTCGCTGGCTGCGCGCCGATTACCGACAAGATCAACCTGCTGGCGGCTGTCCGCTGTGGTGAAATGCAGCCGATCATGCTGGCGCGGACCATCGCGACGCTGGACCACATGCTGGAAGGCCGGCTGACGGTCAACATCATCTCCTCCAACTTCCCGGGCGAAGAAGCCGACAGCGGATACCGTTATCAACGCTCCCGCGAAGTGGTTGAAATCCTCAAGCAAGCCTGGACACAGGACGAGATCAACTACGAAGGCCAAGTCTACAATTTCAAGGGCCTGACCACGGATCCAGCCCGGCCTTACCAGACCGGCGGCCCCCTTCTCTATTTTGGCGGCTATTCCCCGGACGCCTTGGATCTTTGCGGACAGCACTGTGATGTCTATTTGATGTGGCCGGAAAAGATCGGAGAGCTGGAAGGCCGCATGAAGGCTGTTCATGCCGTCGCCGAGAAATACGATCGCACTCTCGACTACGGTCTGCGCGTCCACATGATCGTGCGCGACACGGAAAAGGAAGCTCAGGAATACGCCGACTACATCGTTTCCAAACTGGATGATGACAAAGGCACAGCCATCCGCGAACGGGCGCTCGACGCAAAGTCTCTGGGCGTGAGCCACCAATCCAAGAACCGCGAGATCGCGGACGAGTTCGGTTACATCGAGCCGAACCTTTGGACCGGTGTCGGCCGGGCGCGCTCCGGTTGCGGGGCGGCTCTTGTCGGATCAACCGATCAGGTGATGTCCAAGATCGAGGCCTATCAGAAAATGGGCATCCGCGCGTTCATCTTCTCCGGCTACCCGCACGAAGAAGAAGCCAAGCACTTCGGTGCCCGGGTCATGCCAAACCTGAAGACCTGCTCGCTTCCCGAAGCTTACGGCCGCGTTCCGGCCGAAACCGCTGCAACACCGCTCGGCAATGGAGTCCGCCGCTAATGGATCGCGTCAAACTTAACGACACGCTTGAATTTTCCCGCCTCATCTATGGCATGTGGCGGCTCGGCGATGATGCGGACACATCCACGGCGCATGTGGAACGGAAAATCCAGTCCTGTCTTGATCAGGGCATCACGACCTTCGATCAGGCGGATATCTACGGCGATTACGGTGCGGAGGCCGTGCTCGGCGGCGCGCTCAAGGCAAATCCGTCCTTGCGGGACAAGATCGAGATTGTCACCAAGTGTGACATCGTCGCCCCCTGCGGCCGCTATGCAGACGTAAAGGTGAAGCACTACGACACGTCCCGCGCTCACATTGAGAAATCGGTCGAGATTTCTCTCACCGAAATGGCCATCGAGACGATCGACCTTCTTCTGATCCACCGCCCGGATCCGTTCATGGATCACCATGAAACCGGTGCCGCGCTGGATGATCTGGTTAAGTCCGGCAAGGTTAAAAACATCGGCGTTTCCAATTTTCGTCCGTGGGACTGGGAGTTGCTACAATCCGCCATGTCCAACACGCTGGTGACAAACCAGATCGAGATCTCCTTGAAGGAAATCTCGCCATTTACAAATGGCGATCTGGTCTTCCATCAGCGGCTCGGCACAAAACTGATGGCCTGGTCACCGCTTAGTGGCGGATCGCTGATTTCGGAAGGCGGCAAGCTCGGGTCGGTGATGGACGAGATCGCAAGTTCCTTCGGTGTTGACCGCTCAGCAGTTGCCGTTGCGTTCCTTTTGGCGCATCCGGCACACCTCATGCCGGTCATGGGCACCAACAATCTGGAGCGTATCGGGAAAATCTCGGACGCGCTCAAAGTCAAACTTGACCGCGAAACCTGGTACCGCCTCTACGAGGCAGCCCTTGGAAACGAGGTTCCCTGATGACCATGCAAAATGCAGATCACACCGTGACATTCGCGCCGCATTCGGAAAACTCCCGGCTTTTGCGGGATGCCTTCGGCCGATTTGCGACCGGCGTCACTGTTGTGACCACCCATTCTGAAGACGGCCCAGTCGGGATCACCGCCAACAGCTTCTCTTCCGTCTCCATGGACCCGCCGCTGGTCCTCTGGATGCCGGACAAGGGCTCGCGCCGGTTCGGCTACTTCGAGCAAGCAGAACGCTATGCAATCCACGTTCTGAGCCACGAGCAAGCGGAGATCTGCAATGGGTTCGTCAAGAACGCACATGCTTTTGATCAGCTGACATACCAGCTTTGCGAGAACAACGTACCGCTGATCGAGAACTGCCTGGCGCGCTTCGAATGCAAGCGGTTTGCGGCGTACGAGGGCGGCGATCATTTGATTGTTCTGGGCCAGGTGATGCAGGCTGAAATGCGTACCGGGGATGCGCTGACATTTTTTTCCGGCAAACTCGGACAAATCGCGCCAAAGTAAGAGCGCTCAATAGAGAAAGGCCGGGACGACCATCGCCCCGCCATAATGGACGTACCAGGGAGGAGCCCGTATGGGGGCATTGCTGGCGGTTTTAAAACCGCTTGCCTTCGTCAATTCGCATCTGTTGCGGATCGGACGGGGGATCGGCGTCGTCGCCGTTGCGTTGATGGTGGTTGCGATCCTGATACAGGTCGTGGCCCGCTATGGATTCAACAATGCCCTCCCCTGGCCTGATGAGGCCGCCCGTTTTTGCATGCTCTGGATGACCGGTTTGATGGCACCGACTGCCTTCCGGCGCGGCGGGGTTGTGGCCATCGACACGCTGGTGATCATGTTGCCGAAGATCCTGGCGAGCGTTCTGTCCCTCTTCTTGCTGTGCGTCTCTTTCGTGGTGCTGATCGTCGCCGTTCAGATCGGCTACGCCGAAGTGACCGGTTTTGGCGGGAAATTCGCGACCGCCTCTCTCTACGTTCCCGGCAATTTGACGTTGGCCGAGTGGATCCGGGTGCCACGCAGCTGGATGATGATGTCAATGTTCGTTGGCGTTATTCTTCTCGCCCTGGTCAATGTGGAGCTCATCTTGCGCAGCCTGATCTCCTTGATTGGTGGCAAGGATGACCTTCCGGGCATTCCGGATATCGACATGGCGGGAGCAGACTGATGCTAATCTGGTTTCTTCCTGTCTTCCTCGTTTTCCTGATGATGGGGCTGCCGGTCTTTTTCGGCTTGCTCGCAGCACCCGGCATGTTGTTGTGGCTGAACGGTCAAGAGCGGGATATCACTCTTCTCTACCGTAACGTCTACAACGGGATGGACTCTTTTCCTCTCATGGCGATTCCGTTCTTCATGCTCGCGGGCGAGCTGATGAACAAGGGCGGGATCACCATGCGGCTGGTGGAGTTTTCCCAAGCGCTGATGGGGCACCTGCGCGGAGGTTTGGCGCACGTCAACATCCTGTCGTCAATGCTGTTTGCCGGCCTCTCCGGGTCGGCCGTTGCCGACACCTCAGCGCTCGGGTCCATGCTGATCCCCGCCATGGAGAAACAGGGCTACACCCGCAAATTCGCCGCCGCGATCACGGCAGCCTCCTCGGTGATCGGTCCGATCATTCCGCCGTCCGGCATCATGATCATCTACGCCTATGTGATGGGCGAAAGTGTTGCAGCGCTGTTCCTCGCCGGAATCGTTCCCGGTGTCATGGTCGGTGTCGGCCTGATGCTGATGGTCAAGTTCATGGCCGACAAGTATGATTTTCCCATCGCTTCGCAGAATTCGACCTGGGGCGAACGCGGCCGGGCGTCTCTCAAGGCCTTCTTTCCGCTTTTGACCCCCGTGATCATCCTCGGCGGCATTCTGGCCGGTGTGTTCACACCGACAGAAGCGGCTGCCGTTGCTGTGGCCTATGCCCTCTTCATCGGCCTGTTTGTTCTCAGAAGCTTGAAGCCGCATGAAATCCCGGGTGTTTTGAACCGGGCTGGCATCACATCAGCCGTTGTGTTGTTGCTGGTCGGGGCCGCCATGGCCTTCAAAACCGTGGTCAGCCTCAGCTACGCACCGCAAATCATGGCTGATTTTGTCCTCAGCCTCACCGAAAACCCGCTGCTCTTGTTGTTCCTGATCAACTTGCTTCTTTTCATTGTGGGCATGTTTCTGGATGCGGGACCGGCAATCATCATTCTTGGACCTATCCTTGGACCGATCTTTCTCGAACTGGGTGTTGATCCGATCCATTTTGCCATCATCATGAGCGTGAACCTGACCATTGGTCTGGCAACACCTCCGATGGGGCTGGTCCTATTTGTTGCAGCATCTGTCTCCAAGGAACGGGTGGAGACGATATCCAAGGCTATTCTGCCGTTTCTGGCGGTGGAGATCGCAGTGATCTTCCTGATCACATACATTCCGGCACTTTCGATGACGATCCCGCGTCTGACCGGATTTGCCAACTGATCTGAGCTTTACCTAGGGAGGACTTCAATGCTCAAATCTGCCCTTAAATCCTTGACGGTCGCGGCGATGCTCGCCGGGTCCGCATTGAGTGCAACGGCGGCCGACTACACCCTGCGCGCCACTGCAAACTCCAACGAAAACGATGAAGACTATGCCGGCCATGTCGTCTTCAAGAACTTCGTGGAAGCCGCTTCGAACGGTGCCATCGAAGTCGAACTCTACATCGGTACGCAGCTGTGCTCCAACGGCGCTGAGTGCTTGCAAGGTGTCGCAGGCGGTGCGATCGATGTTTACATCTCTACATCCGGCGGCGCATCCGGCATCTTCCCGTATGTTCAGGTTCTCGACCTGCCCTACATGATGTCCGATGACCGGATCGCAGAACACGTCCTGTCCGGTGACTTCACCCGCACCATGCGCAACATGGCGCTGGAAGACAGTGACAACATGATCCGCCTGATGACCATCGGCAACACCGGCGGCTGGCGGAACTTCGCCAACACAAAACGCCGTATTGCGGCACCTGCTGACATGGAAGGCCTGAAGATCCGAACTGTCGTTGCCGACCTGCCGCAGGTCCTTGTCAAAGCGCTTGGCGCATCTCCGACCCCGATCCCGTGGCCGGAGCTGTTCACGTCCTTCCAGACCGGCGTGGTTGAAGGCTCCAAGAACGGCATCACCGACATCAAGGGCATGAAGTTCCCCGCTGCCGGCCT
>CALDSI010000014.1 GCA_937911395.1 uncultured Labrenzia sp. | reverse complement strand
CACACACAGGTCGGGACGTCTTCAACGATCCTGGCAATGGCGCTTACCGGAATATGCACCCCCGTTGCCAACGGGAAATCCTGCAAGACAAACGGCACATCGCCAATGAATTCCGCTGCCTGGGTGTAATAGGTCACAACCTGGGCATCGGTCTTGAGGTTCCCGGGCGGTGCAATCATCACCCCGCCTGCACCGGCATCCATCGACGCTTTGCTGAGTTCCGCCATCTGAGCGAACCCCGGTGCCGAAACACCTACGACCAAAGGAATGCGGCCATTCAGGCGGGTCAGTATGCGCTTCACCACCTCAAGAGACTCCGCTGTTGTCAGCTTGGGTGCCTCTCCCATCATGCCCAGCGTCGTCAATCCGGTCGCACCGGCCTCCAGATAGAAATCCACCATCCGGTCGACACTTTCCATATCGAGAGCGCCATTATCGTTGAACGGCGTCACAGCGATCACGTAGACGCCCTGCGCCTCTTCCGTCAGTCGGGTCATACCCGATTCTCCCTTTGTTATCCGCAGGTTCTCAGCGCCAACTGACCGATCGCGGCAGCTGTTGCTGCCTGGCACGGATCGACAACCGGCAAACCTGTCTTTTCTTCAAGCAGTGTTCGATATTGCGCCATCCCCGCACATCCCGTGATGAGGACATCGGCGCCAAATTGATCTCTCAGCGTTCCACCAACCTCTGCCAATCGGGCGACGGTTCTGTCCGCATCCGCGAGATCCAGAACACCAAGCCCCAGCGGCAGATCTGCGGCCAACCGGTCCCGAACGCCGAGAGCCCCGAGATACCGTATATGCCGCTGAATGGAAGCGCGGCCCAGAGACAAGATCCCAAAACGTTGACCCAGCATCATGGCCTGGAGGTAGGCGCTTTCCGCAATGCCGAGAACCGGTACGGTCTGCGCCTCCCGAAGCGCCGCCAGACCGGGGTCTGAGAAACAGGCAACCACAAAAGCAGAGGCATCTTCTTGCAAGCCGCTGGCAAGCTTCAGGAGAGGACCAACAACGCCATCGACATGCGCCTGCGTTTCAATCCCCGCAGGCCCCTCCTTAAGGGTGAGGCATGAAATAGGAACCGGTGATATCTGACGCATTGGAGCAATGGCATCATCAATCCCGTCTGTGACATGTTCTGAACTGTTGGGATTGATCACATAGATGGTCATGCTGGCATCTCCAGGCACCGGGGCGCGATTGCATCAAAACTGCGCCCTTTTGTATTCTCCGCGACCCTGATCGCCCGCGCCTGTGCCGCATCAATCTCGGCCAATGCCCCGGCAGTATCGAGCCCTATGGGCTTACCATTGTCCAGCACATGCCGGCCGGCAACCCAGACATCCCGAACTGCCCGCTCAGCCCCTGCATAAATCAGGCTGCGCAAGGGATCGTGCACCGGCCGCATCGATGGGGCCGTCAGGTCAACGGAAACAACATCAGCCGCGGCACCGGGGAACAACCGGCCAAGATCACTTCGACCAAGCGCCTGTGCACCGCGAACAGTTGCTGCATGGAACACCTCGGCCGTATTGATGTCCGCGAAATCGCCGGACCGGCACCGCGACTGAGTTATGGCCTCGCGCATTTCCTCGAGCATGTTGAACGGAATGGTGTCAGTTCCGATCCCCACATTGCCCCCTGCTCTCAAGTACCGGCCGAGACTTTCCATACCCTGTCCGGAGCGTGCGAAAGTCACAGGGCAATGAGCAATATTAGTCCCTGTCGCCGCCAGCGTTTCAAGGTCCGTTGCCGTCCGCGCACTGGTCAGGGGATGATGATCCAGACAGATGCCATGCCCCAGGATCACATCCGGGCCAAGAACACCGATTTCCTGCAGCAAGGAAACGGGCCCCTTGCCATGGCGGCGATAGAGTTCCGTGACCTCCGCCATCGTTTGGGCAGCGTGAACCGTCAGCCGCAATTTGCGGGATCTGGCTTCATCCAGAGTCCGGACCAGAAAATCCGGATGGCACGTATCGATCTGGGACGGTGCCACCACGCCGGTCAACCGGCCACTTCCGTCCTCTGTCACTCGGTCGAGAACCGACAGGGCTGCATCGCGTGCTGTTTCTCCTGCGGCTTCATCCCACTCATAGTTCAGTGCCTTTTCGTCCGTCAGACGCCAGCGGGCCTGACGGAATCCCGGAGCAAGCCAGACCCTGAGGCCGCTTTCCGCGGCAATGCCGAGCCAACGGGGATGATCACCCGCTATGTCGAGGCAGGAGGTCACGCCCGAGGCGAGAAGTTCCGACAGCATCAAGGTCTGACACGCGGCCTTCGCTTCGGCATCCGAGTCGATCAGGGTCGAGAACTCGTAAAGGGCATTGCCCCAAAGCTGCGGTGTTCCGGTGTCATCGAAAAGCCCCTTCGCGAGCGGCTCGTCTCCAGAATGGCAATGAATATTCACAAATCCCGGCATGATAAGCCGATTGCGCCCGTCAACTTCATGATCCGCAACGCCTTGCCACGCCGGCCCCACATGTAGGAGCCCACTGTTGTCAAAGGCGACGTCCAGGTCTCGCCCGTAGACATGCATGCCGCCTTCCCACCGAACCACCCAGGACGCCTTGCGAATAACCGTCACGCTCATGCGCCTGCTCCGTAGCGTTGTGAGGACCAAAAGCCCTTCGGGACAGTCAGCGCGGATTTGCTGTTTATCCGTTCGATCATACGCTCGGCCTCAAGGGCAGCATCACGCAAGATCGCCTCCTCGCACGCCTTGGTGGCCTTTCCACCCTCAAGAACAACTTCGCCCCGAACCAGCACTGTGTCGACATCGTTGCCGTTTGCAAAACAGCCCAGCCGATGTGCCGGCATGTTCGGCGGGTAAAGGTGCGGACGGCGCATATCCACCAGCACGATATCGGCATCGTTGCCCGGTTGAAGCGATCCGATCCGATCTTCCAGTCCAAGCGCCCGCGCGCCTTCTATCGTTGCCATTTCTAGTGCCCGGCCCGGTGGAAGCACACTTGGGTCGCGGAAATGGCGGCGATGATAGTGCATCGCCTGTTGCATGTGGCGGAACATGTCCGAGGACCGGTCCGGCGCGGTCGCATCAGATCCCAGCGCCACAGTCACGCCGCGATCCATCAGCTCTATTGCCGGACAGCGGCCCATGATGGAGGCAACGGCCGATGGATTATGGGCAATTTTTGTTCCGGTATCCGCACACAGAAAAATCTCGTCGTCATGCAGGTTGACTGCATGGGACAGCAGCGCATTCTCACCCAAAAGCCCGAGTTTCTGAGCCCTTCGGATGGACCCGCCCTGATGCCCGTCCTGAGTAAAGACGACATCGGCTTCCCGAGCAACCTGTGCAACGCGCTGCGATTGTTTGCAGGCTGTCACATAAACATCATCCGGCATTGTGTTTTCGTGTTCGTCCCGCAGTACTGGATAAAGCAGCGCGACATTGAGACGTCCGGTGTCTGCGCCGTGCCATCGGGACAGCAGGTCGACGCTGGTTCCAAGCTGCGTATCAAAATCCACCGGGCGCGGGTGTTTGCCGCCATCGGAATACACC
>CALDSI010000013.1 GCA_937911395.1 uncultured Labrenzia sp. | reverse complement strand
TTGTTCGAAAACTCGGAAGACATGATCGAGGTTTTCGGAGAGAAGTTCGTCGCGACCTACCGCGCCATCAAATACGAAGAATTCGAAACCTTCATGTCGGTGATCAGCCCGTGGGAGCGGGAATATCTTCTGCTGAACGTGTGATTGGCCTTCTTCCGGAGCATCCTTTTATGACTGCCCATTCCAACATCTACCCGACCAAGGCGCTTCAAGAACTGGACGCCGCACACCATTGGCACCCGTTCTCGGACATGAAGTCTCTGAACGCCGAAGGCAGCCGGGTAATCACCAGCGCAGATGGGGTCTGGTTGACGGATTCCAACGGCAACAAAATCCTTGATGGCATGGCCGGGCTTTGGTGCGTGCAGGTCGGACATGGCCGCTCGGAAATCACAGAGGCCGTCACCAAACAGATGAACGAGCTGGCCTATTACAACACGTTCTTCAAGACGACTCACCCACCCGCAATCGCTTTGTCGGAAAAACTCGCCAAGCTCGCGCCCGATCACATCAACACCGTGTTCTACTGCTCGTCCGGCTCGGAAGCGAACGACACTGTGTTCCGCATGGTGCGCACCTACTGGGACAAGATGGGCAAGCCGGACAAGAAGGTGATCATCGGCCGCTGGAACGGCTATCACGGGTCGACCCTCGCCGGCACCAGCCTCGGCGGTATGAAAGCCATGCACGCACAAGGGGATCTACCTGTTTCTGGTGTCCATCATATCGACCAGCCCTACTGGTTCGGTGAGGGTCAGGACATGAGCCCGGAAGACTTCGGTGTTCATGTGGCTCGCAAACTTGAGGAAGCCATCGATCAGATTGGCGAGGACAAGGTCGCGGCCTTCATTGCAGAACCCATCCAGGGAGCAGGCGGCGTTATTATCCCGCCGGAAACCTATTGGCCTGAGATCAAGCGCATCCTTGAGGAACGCGATATTCTGTTTGTGTCGGATGAGGTCATTTGCGGCTTCGGCCGTTTGGGCGAATGGTTTGGATCCTCCTACTACGGCGTAAAGCCGGATCTGATGCCGATCGCAAAAGGCCTGACGTCCGGGTATCTGCCGATGGGCGGTGTTCTGGTCTCTGACCGCGTCGTCGAAGGGTTGATGCTGGCAGGTGATGACTTCAACCACGGCTATACCTATTCCGGACATCCGGTCTGCGCCGCAGCTGCGCTCGCCAATCTGGAGATCATTGAACGCGAAGGCCTGGTGGACCGGGTGAAGACCGATATTGGTCCGTACCTCAAAGAACGTTGGATGAAACTCGGTGAGCATGAACTTGTTGGCGAAGCCCGCATGACGGGGTTGGTTGGCGCTCTGGAATTGGTCCCGGACAAAAAGAACCCGACCAGAAAATTCTCAGATGTTGGCGTGCCCGGCACGCTGTGCCGCGATGTTTCGTTTGAGCATGGGATGGTGATGCGCGCCGTTCGTGACAGCATGATCATTTCACCGCCTTTGGTGCTGTCCCACGAAGAGGCGGATCATCTTGTCGCAACAGCCGAAAAAACACTGAACGATACCTACCGCATCTTGAAGCGCGACGGGTGGATGGGGTGACACCATCGGGCAGGCTTCAGGTAGCTGAAGCCTGCTCTTCGATCCAATCCCTGAACTGGCGCATCGCCGGCGTTTCATTGCGGGATTTCAACGAGGTTAGCCAATAGCGGCCGAGCGATACGGTTTGCGGGAATGGCTGTTTCAGCCGGCCCGTCTCCAACTCCTCCCGAAACATCGTCACAGGTACGAGCGCAACACCTGCGCCTTTCGCAGCGGCAGCAGCCATTGTCACCGATGAATCAAACATCCAACCTCTAATGCTCGGCGGTTCAACCTTTGCCGCCTCAAACCACCGGCTCCATTCATCCAACCGGTACGACCGCAAAAGCGGAACAGCCTTAAGGTCATTCGGTGTCTTTAGCGCTGCCGCCATTGAAGGTGCACAAACCGGAGACAAAGGCGCATTCATCAACTGAAGCGCATTGGTGCTGTGCCAGGCCCCGTCCCCAAACCGAATAAAGTAGTCGAGACCATCTTCAAGAAAATCGGCCCGGTTGTTGTTCGTCTTCAACCGCACATCGACATCGGGATAAGCCTGCGAAAAACCAGAACGCCGATCAATCAGCCAGCCATAAGCGATAGTGGACACGGCGCCGATCGTGCGCACCTCTTGAAAATTTCCATGTTCGAAGCGGCTAAGCGTTGCACTCATTCGGCCAAAGGCATCGCTCAAGACGGGTAAAAGTGTCTGGCCTTCATCTGTCAGCACGACGCCACGTGGCAATCTATCAAACAGCGACACACCCAGAATTGCCTCAAGCGACTTTACCTGATGGCTAACGGCTGTCTGGGATACCCGCAGTTCCATACCCGCCTTTGTGAAACTTCCAAGGCGCGCAGACGCTTCAAAGGCCCGAAGAGCATTCAACGGCAATTGCGAAATATTCATGGAAGCTATCCAAGGCCAATTTTTTCTCATGCCTAACCAGAGAAACCATCATTTGTCGATCCCTTAAGTTGCAATCATATTCCGCTTCACCGATCGGCATTGCTTCAGAACCGCGGCTGGAGCACCCATCTTTGACAACGAATGGACAACTCTCATGACGTTTCCCAAAGCGCTTACGTTGGGCGCAGCCGCTTTGTTTCTGGCTTTTCAAGGAACAGCGTATTCCGGTGGACCAGAGTTCGATCCGGCGCCTCTTGCCAAAGCCGCCAAGGCGATCGAAAGCCGTTTGAACACACGTATTGGCGTTGCCGTGTTCGATCCGGCCAGCAGGCTGAACTGGAACTATAATGGTGACGAACGGTTCCCGATGAACAGCACCATGAAGGCCTTTGCCTGCGCGGCTCTGTTGGACAGGGTCGACAAGAAGCAGAGCACTCTCGATCAACGCACAATAATCACCAGCGATATGATCGTCTCTTATTCGCCGGTTACAGAAAAACATATCAACACAGCGGATTTGACTCTCGCCGATCACTGCGAGGCGACCATCACGATCAGCGACAACACATCTGCGAATATCATTCTGGAGGAACTTGGCGGTCCAATCGGAGTGACGACCTACATGCGCTCTATCGGCGATGACGTCACCCGCCTGGACCGCTATGAGCCAAGCTTGAACGAAGGAACTCCGGGGGACCCACGCGATACCACCACACCAGTGGCTGCAGCGCAGTCTCTCTACAAGGTTCTGTTTTCGGATGAGTTGAGTGTATCGTCCCGCAAACAACTGATGCAATGGTTGGAGGCGAACAAGGTCGGTGATGCAACGCTTCGTGCAGGCCTGCCGCATGACTGGCGCATCGGGGACAAGACAGGTGCCGGAGCCTACGGGTCCCGCGGCAACATTGCGATCATCTGGCCGCCCAACCACACACCGGTGGCTCTCGCCGTTTATGTCACCGAAAATGAGGCAGAGTTCCAAGCGCGGAACAAGGCCATAGCCGAGATTGGCGCGGCCTTTAAGGCGAGCTTTAAGCAATAAAAAAGACCGGGCCAGCAGCGCTGACCCGGTCTCCTTTATCAGAGCTCAACGTCTTTGCCGCCATTCTGCAGCTATGGCCACATCGCGGTGCAAGCGGCACCTGGTCGAGAATGTAGCTGCCCACCGCACGCATATCACCCTGATAGTGCAGGTGCTCACGCAGCTCGCGCGCCTTTGAAAATCCGCGCCCCCTCAGAGTTTGTGGCGTTTAGTCCGGATCTACTGACTTTGCGATCAATGCGATCGTCTTCTCCATTTCAAGCCATTGTCGCCCTTCACTGCTGCAAATTCAGCGTGATTGAGCGCAGATGAACCTGCTGTTCCCAACAAAAATTGTTGTCCGCATCAATGTGCCCTTTACCCATTGGACTGGCTACAAGCTCCCGGTGACATCTCACCCTTCCAGCGGGCGACCCCGTTTGAAATGCTTCAGATACTAAATCCTAATGGTCTCATTTTTGCTGAACGAATGTTAAAGATTTTTCGCTACGCATTGTTGGCGATAAGGAGATCACCATTCAATGTCATTGCCGTTCGATAGATTTTCTGACGAAAATTCTTCAAAAAATCAAACCCCGTTGATCGTTCTCCCGATTTTCGCAGTCACACTGTTCGTGAGTGCCTTACTTCTTTTTGCTATTCAGCCGTATTTCTCAAAACTTGTTTTGCCGAAACTTGGCGGCTCGCCCGGCGTGTGGTCTGTGGCGATGATATTTTTTCAAAGTGTACTCTTGCTCGGGTATGCCTATGCGCATTTACTCACCCGTTATGTCGGCATTCAATATGCAGTTGCAATACACGCATTGGTTCTTGCATCTGCCTTTCTCTTTCTTCCCCTTGGCATAGCAAACGGTTGGGAAACGCCGCCGGAATTAGGGCAGGAATTCTGGTTGATTGGTCTGTTTGGTGTGTCAATTGGCGTACCGTTTTTCGCCGTGGCAGCGAACGCTCCGCTGCTCCAAGCATGGTTCTCGAAGTCGGGCCACCCGCACGCCAAAGATCCGTATTTTTAGTACGGAGCAAGCAACATTGGAAGCTTTTTCTCGCTATATATGTATATTTTTTT
>CALDSI010000012.1 GCA_937911395.1 uncultured Labrenzia sp. | reverse complement strand
CAGATGTTCAAAGGAGTATGCTTGAACCGGCATGCAACACTGGATGCCGTTCAAAAGCGATTGTTTCCGCGCCGGCGCACTCGCCTGCGGCCTGCAAAACTTGCCAGCTTGACGAACGAATACATTTGCGACTGCACCACGCGAGACATCTCTGCGGGCGGCCTTCGGATCCTGCTGAATGAAGACATACTGCTGCCGAAGGAGTTCTATGTTTTTGATGTGAACGAGCGGACGATTGCGGAAGTCCGCCTAAGCTGGCGCGACGGACTGGAGGCCGGGGTTGCCTATCTGGTTCCCCCAGCCTCGATCAGCTTCTACGAAAACACCGGTGTCCGCCGCCTCGCACAACGGTTTTATGCCGTTGAAGACTAGATGCAATTACGAAAGCAGCTCACTTGTCAGCGGACTTGTCGGGTCGATCAGCCCTTCGATGACATCGAAATGATGCTTGCCTTCGTCCACAAACGCCTTGGCGTTGTCCCAGGCCTCCGCCAGCAGCTGTGACTGGCGAATAAACTCGGGCCGCTCGTCACCGCCAACCCAGGCCGTCACAGGGCAATCGTTGGCAGGTACCTGCAAGGCAGCGCTTTCTTTCACCGCATCAGCCTCGGTGAGCAAAAAGTCATCATTCATAGACGTCTTCATCAAGGCCCGAAGATCATGCAGGCCGCTGATGGAGACAACCTTTTCAATGCGCTCGAGCACTTCCGGATTGAGCGGTGTATCTTCACAGACCATGCGGCTGACAAGGTGGCCGCCAGCAGAGTGGCCTGACAGACGGATTGGTCCTTCGACCCGCCGCGCGGCCTTGTTGAGTGCCGTGCCGATTTGCGCCGTAATCTGCGGGATACGGACGTCTGGCGCCAATTCATAGCTAGGCAAACAGACAGACCAACCGCTTCGAAGCGCGCCCCGCGCCAAATGCGACCAGTAGGACTTGTCAAAACGGCGCCAGTAGCCACCATGCACAAAGACCACCAGACCCTTGCTTTTGTCCTCTGCGTGAAAAAGATCCAGCCGCTGACGGTCCGTATCGCCGTAGATGATGTCGATGTCTTTTTTGATCCAGCCAGACCGGAAGTCGAGGGCCTCATCGGCCCACCGTTCCGGATAGCTTTGGGCGTTCTCAATATAGGCGCCGTTTTCGTAAGCATCATTCCAATCAAAGTCGGGCGAAGTCGTCATAAAACCGTCCTGCAACTGCATGCGAAATTAAACCGGCGCGCATCCTTGCATGATTTGGACGGGAAATGAAATGGCCGATAGACCATTCATATTGCTTGTCAAATCAGACCACTGCGCCCTAGGTTGTCAGCACAGATTTCCAGGGAGGACCTCATCTGATGATTGAGCGCTGTTCCAATCGCGTGGCGAACCTTGCGCACTTTTTGACACGCAACGCCAAGCGGTGGCCAGACCGTCCCGCAATTATCTGGGAAGATCAAACCTGGTCGTGGCAGGATCTTGATCATCGTGTCTCGGCCCTCTGCAGCGCGCTCTCATCAGACTTCGGTATCACCAAGGGTGACCGGATGCTCGTCCAGGCGCAAAACTCGCATCAGATGATTGAGATCATGCTGGCGGCCTTTCGGCTCGGGGCTGTTTGGGTGCCGTGTAATTTCCGGCAGGCGCCTGGCGAAACCGCTTATGCGGCTGAAAAATCCAAGGCGACCATCTTCCTATGTGATGCGGAGTATGCGGCCCAAGCTGAGGCTGTTGCAGCCGCATGTCCGGATCTTTCAGGCATCGTCACGATTGGTGAAAGCGCGTTCGGCGTGTCTTACAAAGCCTTGCTTGAAAAGCATCAAGGCGCGCGGATAGCCAATGCGGAGGTTGTTCACAATGACCCGTGCTGGTTCTTCTTTACGTCCGGTTCGACGGGACGGCCAAAAGCGGTCGTTCTCACACACGGGCAAATCGGTTTCGTTGTCGTCAACTACATGGCCGATCTTTTGCCCGGAACCAGCGAAACCGATGCTTCGCTGGTGATTGGACCTCTTTCTCATGGGGCAGGCCTTCAATTGATTGCCCAGCTCTCTTGCGGGTCGGCGCACATCCTAATGCCCAAGGGCGGCTTCCGGCCACATGACGCGTTCCAGCTGATTGAACGGCACAAGGTGTCCAACATGTTCACTGTGCCGACCATCGTGAAGCGGCTGGTTGAAGACCCATGTATTGACCAATTCGATCATTCCAGCCTCCGGCATTTGATTTACGCCGGGGCGCCGATGTACCGCGAAGACCAGAAGCGGGCGCTGGAGGCACTTGGGCCGGTGCTTGTCCAATATTACGGTCTCGGAGAAGTCACGGGAAACATCACTGTGCTGCGGCCGGACGAACACAGCGTTGATGATGGACCGAACGTCAGGGTCGGAACCTGCGGCGTGGAGCGAACTGGCATCGAAGTCAGCATTCAGGACGAGACCGGCAAGATCCTCGGGCCGCATGAGACTGGCGAGGTCTGCGTCGTCGGATCAGCTGTCTGCGCCGGGTATCTGGACGATGATGGCGCCAACGCCAAATCGTTCCGGAATGGCTGGTTCCGGACCGGCGACATCGGCCACATGGA
>CALDSI010000011.1 GCA_937911395.1 uncultured Labrenzia sp. | reverse complement strand
CAGGTTGCGGCCCGGCCGACAAAATGCCGGCCGGGTACGGGGTTATTCTGCAGCTTCGCGGGACGGTGGCGTCCAGGCGAATTTCTCAAACACCTTGTCGACCGGCGTTTCTGCCAAGTGATTGACATAGTTCGACATGACCTTCTGGGCCAGCCCAAGAATGATGTCGAGCACATTGCGTTTGGTGAAGCCGGCATCAAGGAAGGTTTGAACATCTGCATCACTGACATGCCCGCGTTGACGCACAACCTTCAGCGTGAAGTCGCGAAGGGCTTCCAGACGCGGATCCGCCAGCGGTGTGTTGTCGCGCAGCGCATCAATCACGTCCTGCGGCACTTTTTGCATGTGTGCAATTCCAGTGTGAGCCGGAACACAGTAGTGACACTCGTGTTCAACGTTGATGGTCAACCATACGACGTTTTGTTCAACCGTTGAAAGGCTGGTCTGCTGGAACAGCTCATGAAGCTTTTGATAGGCCTCAAGGTGTTGCGGCGACTCAGACATCACTGCGTGCAGGCCCGGGATCCGGCCAAATGCCTTTTCAGATCTTTCCAGAAGTTCAGCGCCGCCTTCCGGGGCTGTTTCCTTGGTGTGCAATTGAAAGTCAGTCATTGAATTCTCCATCGAGTGGCGCGATTGCCAGACCACAGATAGGTATTCTGTACTTAGTAGTCAAAAATATACTTTCCGTCAAAAATGGCTGTATTCAGCCGATTGTTGAGTAGATCAAGAAAACGTGTTGGCGAGGTGAGGGGTCGTGATGGGCAATGCGCGACTAGACATGCAGCCAAATAGCGGCGCATAAACCCGTACTGTTTGGTGTTTGATCCGTCCCTTCGAAGCACCATCTGGTTGGCGCGTGATGGGAGAATACAGGATAGACATGACCCAGTCGCCAGTGACCCTGTTCAATGCGTGGCTCCGGAAATATGGTGGTCTGCCGGCTGAAAGTGCCGACGCAGCTTTGGGCGCTTCGGTGGTTCTGCGTTTTCAGGCTGACGATCTTTTGTTTTCCGCTGGCGAGCGGCCCGATCATCTTTATTTCATCCAATCGGGTTTGCTGCGTTTTTTTTATCTCACGGATGACGGCAAGGAATTCAACAAGAATTTCGTGGCAGCGGGTAGCGTGGTGACCAGCCTGTCGACGTTTCTTTCAGGGGTACCAAGCCCGTTTTTCACACAAGCGCTGGAAGAGACTGTCACAATTGCCTTGCCAATGAAGTTTGTGCGCGAGCAGGTGGAGGCCGACATCTATTGGGAACGGTTGTTGAGCCGGTCCGTTGCCATGCTGGCGCTCAAGAAGGAACAGCGGGAAGCGTCTTTTCTTCTTCAGGATGCGGGCGCGCGATATGAGGCGTTTCTGGCCGACTTTTCAGATCTTGCTCCCAGATTGCCGCAATATCAGATCGCCTCCTATCTCGGGATTACGCCGGTCGCGCTTTCGCGCATACGGGCCCGCCGCGGCAAGCATCGCGCTTCTTAACCCGGGTTAATGCAGTGCCCCGCTCAAAATCGGTATCGCTCCTGTCAAAGTTTGGTCAGGAGACAAAAGACATGAGTACTGAAAAGACAATCGTGATTACCGGCGGAGGCATCGGTCTTGGAGCGCAGCTGACCCGTCTTTATGGGCATGCAGGGCATCGCGTGATCATTTGCGGGCGGACAGAAAGTGCACTTCGGGCCGCCGAAGACTATGGCAAAGTCCACTCCTTTTGCCTTGATCTGACAGACCCAGGCGACAGGCGCCAGTTTGTCGAAGGAATTTATGACCTCGGTCGGCCGATCGACCTCCTGATCAACAATGCTGGTATCCAGCAGGCTGTTGATTTTTCCATTGGCGGCGGATCGCCGGAGCTGATCGAGGCGGAAATGGCGATCAACCTGCAGGCGCCAATCGAATTGACGTCGGATCTTTTGCCTCTTTTGAAACAAACCTCTCCGGCGCGTATCGCGTTCGTCACTTCCGCGCTGGGCCGGGTGCCGAAGCAATCAACACCGGTTTATTGCGCAACAAAAGCCGGGCTGTCAGCGTTTGCCCGCAGCTTGCGGTACCAACTCGAAAAAACCGGCATCGGGGTTACGGACATCGTGCCGGATCTCTTGAGAACGCGCATGGCTGCCGGACGGGAACAGTCCGCGTTGTCGGCTCTCGATGCGGCGCAAACCATTGTCCGCGGGCTGTCGGCTGGACAAGATGAAATCCGGCTGGGCCGGGTTCCGGTTCTTTATACCTTGCACCGTTTCTTGCCGTCTGTTGCCTACAAGATGCTGAAAGCAGCTTGATGGAGAAGCGGGGATTGCATGGCGGCTCGCTTGACCTTGTTTTAAAAGCAACTTAAGTCCCGAAGCGCCAGTCGGCCGGACAGCCGCTGCCGCAAGTGCCGAAAGGCCGCGGGGGAGGAAAGTCCGGGCTCCATGGAGACACGGTGCCGGGTAACGCCCGGCGAGGGCGACCTTAGGGAAAGTGCCACAGAAAGCAAACCGCTCCGGCTTTGCCGGGGTAAGGGTGAAAGGGTGGGGTAAGAGCCCACCGCGCCTCTGGTAACAGCGGCGGCACGGTAAACCCCACCGGGAGCAAGACCGAATAGGGACAACGCGGACCCTGGAGCAATCCAGGGCCCAGGCCGGTTTCCAGGCCAGTTGTCCGGGTTGGTTGCGTGAGGCGTCTGGCAACAGGCGTCCCAGATGAATGGCTGTCACGTCCGCGCAGATCTTCGGATTGGCGTGGGCCATACAGAACCCGGCTTATAGGCCGGCTGGCATTATTCCTTTCATCTACCCAACCACATATTGCGGTGTGCTGGCGAGATACCCGCCATAGGCAGCCGCATTCGGATAGGAGAACTGTTCGGCAAGCGGATTGGATCGTTTGGTCTTTGTGGCACCCATGTCCGCCAACAACTCATCAAAGTGGCGGAAGTGGAAGGGCGCCGAACACAGACCGCCATAGACTTGGGCCGCGGGCCGCTCCTTGCGCCGCCAATCGAGCATAGTGTCGATGTTTTGCCGCATTTCATGGCCAGTTGGTTGAATTGCGAGCTGACCGTCTGCGAAGCGCACCAGCCAGTTTGCGATCATTTCCGCCGACAGGATTGTGCAGAAACTGGAGTTGAAACCGACAAAGCCCATGTCGGGCAGATCCGGGTTCACCGACAGGCGATAGACCCGGTATTGCCCATCCGGCTCGATCAGCTTGTCCTGATACTCCTTGGCGAGATAAGGCACGCCCAGTTTCCAGCCAACAGCAAGAACCGAGACATCACAGGGCACCCGGTCCCCGCTGGTCAGCACCGCATGGCCGTTTTCGTAATGGTCAATGGTTCCGCGAACCGGCTTTATCGTTCCGGCTTCGAAGCCTTCGAAGAGGCCGGGCGTCACGATCGGCAAGGAGCAGGAAGCGTCCTTCTCGATCGGCACGTTTGGCACCATGTCCCACTTTTTCAGCTTCAGCTGAGTTTTGAGCATCATTTCCAATCCGCGGAAATTGGCCCAGATTAGCGGCTTGAACAAAGTGAAAAGGATCTTGCCGGTGATCGACGGGCTCCAGCCGTTGAACTGCAGCTCCTGCGCCCGCATGTACAACAGCCGCTTGAAGTTGATACCACCGATGAAATACGGCACACGCCAAACCGGTTCGCGGTAGACAAGCGTGACGGACTTAGCACCATTCTTGGCCGCGTTGACCGCAATATCCGTTGCCGATTTTGAACCGCCAAGAACGACTACGTTTTTGCCTACCGCCAGGCTGCTGTCGGTGTAGTCCGAGCTGTGCATGACCTGTCCGCCCGTCTGGACGAACGCATCCTGTCCCGGATGGGAGATGATATTTTTGTCCGAGAACTGCCCCGTGCATACAGCGACAAAGTCGAAGTCCTGGGACCACGTCTTGCCGGCTGCTTCCAGCGTTAAGGTCCATCCTGGCTGACCGTCCGTCCTGCGGTCCATGGACAAGACATTGGTGTTCAGCCGGAACAGGCGGGCCAGATTGTGCTTCTTCGCATAGGCGTGGACATAGGCATGAACCTGAGGACCTTTCGGCCATTCCGGATAGTCGTCCGGCATTGCCAGATCGGTGAACCGGTAAAGATCCTTGGGTGACTGGGTCTGCACATCCGGATAGGACCGGGACAGCTCCCAGACGCCGCCGAAATCGTGGCTCCGCTCGAATCCGAGAACACGATGACCGCGTTCGTCGAAGGCTTTTGCAGCCGCAAGGCCGCTCACGCCGCCACCAATGACGGCGACTGTTTTCCGTTTTGTCATGTCTTCCCCTCCAGAATGCGCGGCGATCAGGCCTGATCGGGCGGGGGCAGGAAATCAACTTCGTGCAGGGCAGACAGGTGCACGAGTTCTTCGGGATCCGTGACACCGTTCAAGGCACCAAACAAATCGAAGAGCTTGCGCGCTGGGGCGACGCCGAAGACGCAGGTCGCGGTCTGGCCGGACCGATTGAAGATACCGTGAGCTTCGCCCATGGGCATGCGGACAGTGTCGCCGGGACCGGCCTTGTGGACCTGCCCGCCCATTTCGACCTCCAATTCCCCCTCCAGCATGACGATCCATTCGTCCTGGGTCGGGTGGATGTGCGGCGGTACGAACGTGTCCGCCGGCACCACGGCATGCCAGATGAAGGCGTTGGTGCTGTGGACCTTGGGTGTGTACGTGTGGCCAACGACGTTCCAGCTGACGCCGTCGAGCCCGTCATTGGATGCGGTGATCCCGGCTCCGTTTTGCATTTTTGTGTCCCCTCTCTTTCAAGACTGGCTTAGGCTAACGCCGAAAGTCCCGGACATTTTATCCAGATTGCGAAATTAGTTTGATGAGAGCTGCGAAATGCCGCATTGCAGCAGCGAGAACGCTTGATCCACAAGCAAAGCTGGAGGCATCATTTGAAGATGATGGCTCAACCGCAAAGGCCCCCTCCGCTGAGTGACTTCCGCCGCTTTCAAACCTTCGATGTTGATGCGGCCCGGGACATTGTTGCGCGCCATTTCTGCAGTCACAAGCTGGAGCGGCAATCCTCCGATGACAGGTTCGACGCCTGCCAGCACCGGGTTTCCGGAGAGCATGTCTCGCTCAATTACCTTCGCTATGGCGGCGACGTGACGATTGAGCCTGGCGAGTTGACCCGCTTTTTTCTGATCCAGATCCCGCTTGCCGGTGCTGCCCAAGTCACCAACGGCTGTAGGACCGTCAGCTCAAACACGCGGACAGCCTCCATCCTCAATCCTGACCGCCATACGGTCATGCGCTGGCATTCGGGTTGCGAGCAGTTGCTGGTTCAGATCGATCGGCGGTTTGTGGATGACGTTGCCTCAAGGATCACGGGTATGGACTTGGGCGCCCGGTTGCGATTTGCGCCGGAGTTTTTTCTGACACGACCGGCAGCACACCAATGGATGCGCAAACTGTGGGGCCTGGTTCATGCCGCGGAGAATGGCGAACTGTTCGGATCAGACAACCGCACGTCCCAACTGTATCTCGAAGAAGAACTGATCGGTTCCCTGCTTGAGGTGCAGGAGAATACGGCTTCCGCCTTTCTCTGCCATAAAACGCCAAAGTCCGGACCTGCCGTCCTGAAGCGAGCAGTTGATATGATCCATGACCGGTTGCGGGAAGATATCAGCCTGATCGAGCTCGCATGTCATGCCGGAACCACTCCGCGCAACCTTCAGCTGGTCTTCAAACGCGAAATGGATCTGACACCGGTCCAATATCTGCAGCAGTGCCGGTTAAACCTGGCCCGCCATTTGTTGCTTGCCCAAAACGGCGACACTTCTGTGAGTGACGTCGCCGAATTGTCAGGACACCGTCATCTTGGACGGTTCTCTGTTGCCTATAAAAAGCGCTTCGGAGAGTCCCCCAAGGCAACCGCTCGCAGCCGTGTTTTCTGCTGAGGGAGGCGATAGTCTAATAAATATCGAACTTCTCGGGAATGAAATCTGTTCTCAAGTGTTATGATCGGTTTTGCCAAGTAATCATTGCCCCAAAATTGCCAAATAATGAAATATTCGCCACAATAATACCTCTACTATTTAATTTTACGCCCATGATTCACGCTAAATCGCTGCCTAGTTTGAGATCGTTATGTACTCACAAGGCAGGGAACAAATGGCCGGAACATATCAAGACTTCTTGTCCGCATTGCTGGCATTTGAATCGGGATGGGACCGAGAGCGCTACGACGCTGGTGTCATTCAGGATTGGCAACTTGATCAGTGGGGTGGCGGCCCGGTGCAAGACCGGTTTCCGCAGTATTCAAGCTGGTCTCAGCTGACAGATGCCGAATGGGAGGCGATGGCCTACCAGTCTCAAAACTCGCTTGGGTTTGTCGGCTTCCAGTTCGGTGAAGCTCTGCTCATCGATCTCGGCTACTACGACGACACGGTGTTTTATGGAAATGGTGCGGCCACCAACACGTGGGATGGAACCTGGACCGGGAAGAACGGCGTGAACTCCTTTGCGGATTTCACAACCAAGGCCGCCCAGGATGTCGCGATCCAGGAAGCCTTTGGCTACAATCTGCAGGTCATCGAAAACCAGCTCGCAAACAGTGGTCAATCGCTGAGCGATTATATCGGCCAGACCGCGACCTACACGCAGAATGGTCAGACGGTGACAGTTGAGCTGACATTGACCGGGATCATGGCTGCAGCCCATTTGCGCGGTGCCTGGGGGACAGCGTCCCTTCTGCAGAGCGGGGCAGTCAGCACCGATGAATATGGTACGTCTATCCTCCAATACATGGAGCAATTCGGTGGCTTTGATGCTCCGACCGTGGCCGAGGCGATCGCTTTCTATGAGAGCCGCCTAACCGGGGACGAAGGACTTGGAACGCCAGATGGTGGCACGCCTGGAACACCAGGCATCCCGGGGACGCCTGGAAACGGAGACAACGGATCGGCCGATGTCGACGAGGGCTCAGCGGATGTCGTGATCACCTGGTCCTGGGGACAGGATGCGGTTGTGTCGAACTTCGATTCGGCAACTGGCACCATTTTCGTTGATTGGATCGGCGCGGCCGATCTCACAATCAGCCAAACGGCAAATGGTGTTGTGTTTGCCGTCCCATCAAACAATCAGACCACAACCCTTCAAGGGGTCCAGTTGTCTGATCTTAGCCCGTCCAATTTCACTGTTCTGGATTCTGGGACAGCCAGCAAGATTTTCGGGTTGATCGGTGCTGATAGTAGCGCGCCCGACCCTGAAGTGCCGGTGGATCCAGATCCCGTTGATCCGGATCCAGAGGTCCCTGTCGACCCGGATCCGGTCGATCCAGACCCGGTTGACCCGGACCCGGTCGATCCCACTCCGACACCGCCTGTCGAGCCGGGCAGCTGGAACGGAACTGCGGGGGTCACGGCGGCCAATGCTTCGGTTGTGCTTACCTGGGCATGGGGCACGGATCGTGTTGTGTCCAATTTCACCCCCCAGAGTGATACCATTTTCATCGACTGGTTTGGTCCAGAAGCGATTGATGTCGCTGAAGTTAATGGCAACGTGATTTTCACGATGGCGTCAAACAATCAGACGGTGACACTTCAAGGCGTAACCTTGAGCGATCTGTCAGCGTCGAACTTCACAATTCAAAGCACAGAAACCGGTCAAGAAATCCTGTCGCAAGTGGGAACGGTTTCCGGACCAGGTACACCGGATACGCCGGACAACCCTGACATGCCTGACAACCCTGATATGCCGGATATGCCCGACATGCCGGACATGCCGGACATGCCGGACGGGGCGCAGATGATCATGATCATGCCGAACAGCCCGTCCCGTGTCATCACGGATTTTGATCCGGCGGGTGGGGACATGCTTCATCTCGAAGCCGGCGTCATTGCTGAACGTCTGGAGATCCAGGATACGGCAAACGGTCTGACGGTCGTCGTTTACACGGCCACCGGCGAGGTCGCCAACACAACGGTGCTGACGGGCGTGTCTCTCTCGGACATGACCATGAACAATTTCATGGTTGCCGAAGAATCTGCGCTCAATGAGGTTGCAAGCCTTTTGGGCCAAACCATCGAGACACCAAACACTGGCGGGTTCGATGTGATCTACGATGCAGACGGGTCCAATACTCCGGTTCCGACCGGAGCGAGTGATCTTGGCGGTGTCAAATGGGCCGCGGAGTTTGGCAAGGACGATATCGTTGGCTTTAACCCTGCCACGGATCAGCTCGACTTCGGCAACGCTTCAGTTCATGGCCTGATCTTGAACATGACCCCCAACGGGGAGCCGATCGTCGACAATCCGTGGGGGCCGGACATGCAGATCCTGCAAGGTGTCCAGCTGGCGGATCTCACCATTGAGAACTTTGGCGTGGTCGGCAACGAGCACTTGCGTCAGGACCTCGGCGGGGTTCTTTCCTGGGAAAAGGGCATCGGCCCGCGGGATGGCGACACGGTCTACATCCGCTCTCATGAATATGGGCAGGCTGAAGTGATCAACGGATTTGATCCGGCAACACAGAAGATCAGTTTCCTTTATTTCGGCACGCGTGAACGCTTGAGCGTTGAGGATACGCCGAATGGAATGGTCATCAGTGTTCTGCCGAGTGGTCAAAGTTTCACCTTCACTGGCGTTCAAAAAGCCGATCTCATTCCAGGCAATCTGGAGTTCCATTTCGATCAGGTGATGGAAGACAATCTGGAAGCCCCGTTCGGGATCGATCAGAACGATGTGTCGTTGGTGTCTCGGGAGGCGTTGCTGACACCGGAAGCGCCGGCCGGCCAAGGAACTGACGGGTTCCAGGTCCGTGAAGGTGTGGGTGCCGTGCCAGGAACCGAAACCCCGGATACACCGGATGCGCCCGATACATCAGACACTTCGGAGGTTCCAACGCCGCCCGCCACAACGGTTACTCCGTCCACTTCGGATACGATCAACCTTGGATCGGGTGCCGAGACGGTGGCAATCACGTGGGATTGGGGACGGGAAGTCTCTGTGCTCAATTTTGATGCCTCTGAAGATCTTTTGGATTTCAGCAGCTTGTCAGTCAATGACATCTCGCTCCAGGAGGTCGGAACCGATCTGACAATCACCGTTCAGAACAATGGCGGGCACACCTATGTTCTGGAAGACATTCAGGCTGAAGATCTGTCACTCGCCAACCTGACCGCGGCAGACTGGAACACGGTCGTCGCAGATGCGGGCGGTGTGGCCGACCAGCTGCGGGCCCTCGGCAACACAGACTTTCTGCTGTGAGATAGCTGGGTCCTGACCCTCAGCGCTTTGAGCGCCGCAAAGAGCGCATGCTCAAACTTACGCCGCGGATTTTCCGCGGCGTTTTTTGTATCCACAAGTCTTTGAAAACTGGGGATGGTGGCATCGCGCTCCGACGGCTCGAGCGCGAACCCTCCGTATTTCTGCGACTCCGATTCTACTATTCTGTCAAGGCTTCATTAAGCATGTTGGCGTTACTTTCGCTCGACGGGGTCGTGTGCGATCAAATCCTGCAGGAATCCATGAGATTCCATTGACCGCCCATGATTTCCCATGGTATCCCATATTTACTCAGAATAGGGAGCGCGGGCCCATGTTCGACGGGCTCAGGACATGACTTAACGAGCTGGCAAGGGCTGCCGTTGCAATTTGCATGTTCTGACAGGTAGGGCCGTTTCCTTCTTTTTTGGGTTGTTTCGGGGATTGCGCGGACGGGGGTCCGTAGCGGGGATGTATGGCCGGCTTTGTTTCGCATTTTACCAACCGGCTGGATGCCAAGGGTCGCGTGTCGATCCCGGCACCCTTCCGCGCGGTATTGGCGAGAGATGGGTTTGAAGGGCTTTACTGCATTTCATCTGCGCATTGCGCGGCGGTCGACGCCGGAGGCAATCAGCTCGTGGCTGAAATTCAGAACCGCGCCCAGCAGTTCGCCAAGCTCACACCCGATCATGACATGCTCGCCGCAGCGCTGTTCGGCGCCAGCGAAATCATCAAGATCGATGGAGATGGCCGTATGACCCTCTCCGATATGATCCGCGACCATGCTGGCCTCTCCGACACCGTCACGTTTGTCGGTATGGATTACAAGTTTCAGATCTGGGAACCAGAGCAGTTCCGCGAGTATCGCGCAGAGGCCCAAAAGCGCGCACTCGCAATGCTGTCGGGGCAACTCCCGGCGCCCTCGCAAGGAGAGCCGGTATGATGGCGCTCGGCGACAAGACGAATGATCTTGCTGCTGGCGGACCAGAGCGTCATGTGCCGGTTCTTCTTAACGAGGTTCTGGAATGGCTCGACCCTCAGCCGGGCGAGGTCATGGTTGACGGTACGTTTGGCGCAGGAGGTTATTCGCGCAAGATTTTGGAGCGCGGCACGGCGGTTGTCGGAATTGACCGTGACCCCGATGCAATTGCCGGCGGTCAGGAACTCGTCGCCCAGTCCGATGGCCAGCTGATCCTGGTGCCGGGTCAGTTTGCGGATCTGGACATTCATGCGCGCGAGAGCGGGTTTGACGGCGTCGATGGTGTGGTTCTCGACCTCGGTGTTTCTTCCATGCAGCTGGATCAGGCCGAACGCGGGTTTTCCTTCCTGCGTGACGGCCCTTTGGATATGCGCATGGAGCAAGCCGGGCCATCTGCTGCCGACGTGGTCAACGAGTTGCCCGTGCGGGATCTGATCCGGATCATCGGGCTTTTGGGCGAAGAAAAGCGGGCGCCATCCGTCGCGCATGCGATCGACAATGCGCGCAAGGAGAAGCCGTTCAGCCGCACACTTGAGCTTGCAGATCTGATCGAGAAAGTCCTCGGGCGCTCTCCAAAGAAAGCGCAGATCCATCCGGCGACACGGACATTTCAGGCGCTGCGGATTTATGTGAACGGCGAATTGCATCAGGCCGCTCAGGCGCTGGGCGCTGCTGAACGCATCCTGAAGCCGGGTGGCCGCCTGGTTTTGGTGAGTTTTCACTCGCTTGAGGACCGCATCGTCAAACGGTTCTTCCAGGACCGGACAAAAACACGGGGTGGCGGGTCACGTCATATGCCGGAGGAAGAGGTTCCGCCGGCAACTTTTGAAAATCTCACGCGCAAGGCTGTTGAGGCGCGCGACATGGAAACGGATGCAAATCCGCGGGCGCGCTCTGCGAAGCTGAGGGCAGGGCGGAGGATAGAGGCTCCGGCGCGCGAGCTCGATATTCATGCCGCCGGTGTGCCGCGCCTTGCAGCGTTTCATGGACTAGGGGGCTGACATGGTTCGGGTGCTCAACATCCTTTTCATCGTGGCCGTCGTGATCGGTGCGGCAACGGTTTACGACCTGAAAATGGCGGCAACGAAATCCGCTGCGAAGGTTGCGGAGCTACAGCGGCAAATCGACGAAGAGCGGAATGCAATCCGCCACTTGCGCGCCGAGTGGAGTGTGCTGAACAAGCCGGAACGGCTGCAGAATCTTGTCGAGCGCTACAACGAGTATCTTCAACTCGAAGCGTTGGAAGTCCGGCAGATCGTCATGCCGGATGAACTTCCGGCACGGCCGGTGACTCTGGAGCCGATTGGCGGGGCTGACCAGATGGGCGGATATGCCGGTTCTTCGGCGATGATCAGGTAGGGGCTTAGGGGCAATGACATTGGCAACAGAACCAGCGAGCTTTCTTCAGGTTCGGCGAACCCAGCCGAGGGCGGCGCGTAGTTCGGTTTCGTCGAGTGCGGTCAAGTCGCGCGTTTATCTCGCCATGCTCGCTTTTGCCTGTGTTTATGCGGCCATTGGTGGCCGGTTGATCTATCTTGCCCAGATGGACGAAGCGCCGTCCCGGGCATGGATTTCTGCCCAGGATTCTGTGGCCGCGTCCCGCCCGGATCTCATCGACCGCAATGGTGAGATCCTTGCCACCGACATCAAGACAGCGTCCCTTTATGCCGAGCCGCGCCGTATCCTCGATGTTGACGAAGCAGCCGAGGGGCTCACCCGTATCTTGCCCGATCTGGATGAGGCGCTTGTCCGCCGCCGTCTTGAGAGCGGGGCCGGATTTGTCTGGTTGAAGCGTGAAATGACACCGGACAAGGCAGAGCAGGTGCATGACCTTGGTTTGCCCGGCATCGGCTTCCTGTCTGAGAACCAGCGTTTTTACCCAGGTGGTCCGACCGCGGGCCACATCGTCGGCGCAGTGAATGTCGACAATCAGGGTCTCAGCGGGATCGAAAAATACGTCGACGATCAATGGCTGCGTGATCTTCAGTCGATCGGGTTTGCCTCTGGCCGCACCATGGAGCCGGTGCGGCTTTCCGTAGATCTCAGGGTGCAGCACGTTGTGCGCGATGAGTTGGTCAAGGCAATGGAACGGTATCGTGCCATCGCGGCCGCCGGTATCGTCCTGGATGCAAAGACTGGCGAAGTCGTCGCAATGTCGTCCCTGCCGGACTACGACCCGAACGACAGATCCGAGGCGTTGGAAAAGGACCGGTTGAACCGGGCGACCGGAGGTGTCTTTGAAATGGGCTCCGTGTTCAAGGCGTTCACGACCGCCATGGCATTGGATTCGGGGGCTGTTACGATCAATGACAGCTTCGATGCGACGCGTCCTCTGCGCGCGGCGGGCAGGACGATCACCGATTTCCACGGGAAAAACCGCATCCTGTCCGTGCCGGAAATCTTCATTTATTCATCCAACATCGGCACCGCAAAAATGATGCTGGCGACCGGGGTCGCGCGCCAGAAGGAATTCATGGAGCGGTTGCATCTGACGAAGCGATTGCAGACGGAGTTGCCTGAAAACGCGGCTCCCCTGTTGCCGCCGAAATGGAATGAATTGGCCGCGATGACCATCTCCTTCGGTCACGGCTTGTCGGTAACGCCGATGCAAACAGCCGTGGCAGCCGCGGCTATGGTCAACGGTGGTTCCTTGTTGCCACCGACCTTTGTGCCTCGGACACCGGAAGAAGTTAAGACGCTGAAGAAGCAAGTGATTTCACCTGAAGTCAGTCGCATGATGCGCTATCTCTTCCGCCTCAATGTTTTGTCCGGTTCCGGGCGCCGGGCCGATGTTCCCGGCTACACCGTTGGCGGCAAGACCGGGACGGCGGAGAAGATTGAAAACGGTGTCTATGTGTCGAACAAGCGGCGCAACTCCTTCCTCTCGGCCTTCCCGATGGACGACCCGAGATACGTGGTTCTGGTTGTTCTGGATGAGCCGAAATCGGAGCGGGAAGGCATTGGCGCGACCGCCGGTTTGAACACAGCTCCGACGACCGGGGCGATCATTCGCCGCGCAGCACCGATGCTCGGTGTGATGCCGCGCTTTGGCAAAGGGGATGAACCGATCGAGATTTCCTATTAAGGAGACTAAAAGAAGCGAACTGGTCCGGCGGGGTCGCAGCCGAAATCCGGTCCGGTTTTAAGCTTCAAAATAATGACGATGCACGAACCGGATGATCGGATGTTATGCACCTTGAGCATTTAGCCGACGGCATGGATTTGCCGGACACGGCAAATGGCCTTTCCATAGAAGGACTGACAGCGGACAGCCGCAAGGTCCAACCGGGTTTTCTCTTTGCTGCCTTCAAGGGCTCCACGGTTGATGGTGTGCAGTTCGTTCCCAAAGCGATTGAAGCTGGTGCAGTCGCTGTCCTGTGCGCAACCGATGCTGCCGAGGCTGTTCGTGCGCTCGTTCCGCAAACAATTGCGGTTCTTAGTTCCGATGAGCCGCGCCTGACCTTTGCGAAAATGGCGGCCCGCTTCTTTGGCCGTCAGCCGGATACGATTGTTGCTGTCACGGGTACAGCGGGAAAGACATCGGTCGCCCATTTTGTGCGTCAGATCTTTCAAGCTGCAGGCCATCCAGCGGCCAGTCTTGGTACCTTGGGCATCATCAAGCCGGATGGCGAAAGTTATGGCGGGTTGACAACTCCGGATCCGGTGCAGCTTCAAAAGGATCTGGCAGACCTTGCGCATGAAGGCATTCGCTATGCCGCTTTGGAAGCCTCATCCCATGGTCTTGATCAGTATCGCCTTGATGGTGTGCGGCTGACGGCGGCTGCCTTCACCAACCTTGGCCGGGATCACATGGATTACCACCCGACGATCGGGGATTACCTGCAAGCCAAGCTGCGTCTCTTCAGTGAACTGCTCCCGGCCGGCGGTTATGTTGTTGTAGATCCGGGCGAAAAGTACACAGATCGCGTGTTGGCCATTGCAGAACAGCGCGGATTGCCGGTGTTCACCGTTGGCGAGACGGGCAAGGATCTCAAGCTGACCGGTTTGAGGCCGCGCGGTGCCGGGCAGCTCTTGACGGTCGAGACGTCGCGCGGCGAGTACAAGGTGACCCTCCCGCTCATTGGCCGGTTTCAGGTTTCGAACGCCTTGATTGCTTCAGGTCTTGCGATTGCTGCCGGAATAGATGCCGGCGCTGCACTTCGCGCTCTTGAGAACCTGAAAGGCGCCCCAGGCCGCTTGGAGCTCGCCGGGACAACTCCGGCAGGCGGTATGGTTTTCGTTGATTACGCTCACAAGCCGGATGCTCTCGACAAAGCGTTGGGGGCACTAAAGCCGTTTGCCGAAGGTAAACTCTCTGTTGTAGTGGGCGCCGGAGGTGACCGGGATCCCGGCAAGCGTCCCCTGATGGGCGAAGCGGCTGCGCGACATGCAGACTTGGTCATAGTGACCGATGACAACCCGAGATCGGAAGACCCGCCAACCATTCGCAAGGCCGTTCTTGCAGGTGCGCCGGGTGGTCTGGAGATTGGCGATCGCGCAGAAGCAATAGCCGAAGGCGTCCGGCGTCTGAAATCAGGCGATATCCTGTGCGTTGCTGGAAAAGGTCACGAAACCGGCCAGATTGTTGGCGACACAGTGATTCCTTTCTCTGATCACGACTCTGTGCGCCACGCCATAGATCTACTGGGAGTAAAATGAGCGACCCGCTTTGGACATCTGAGGCCTTTATCGACGCCTGTGGCGGAACCGCCAAAGGGGAGGTGGGCGCGCACATAACCGGTATTTCCATCGACAGCCGAACTCTGGAGCCGGGAGATGCGTTCATCGCGATCAAAGGCGACCGGCTCGATGGCCATGATTATGTTGCGGCCGCGCTTGAGGCAGGAGCGTCGCTGGCGCTTGTTGCCGAAGACCGCCTCGACGAGCTTCCCGAAGACGGCCGGTATGTTGTTGTGGCCGATCCGCTGGAGGCGATGCGTGCCCTCGGGATAGCGGCGCGAGCCCGCACCAATGCCCGGATTGTCGCGGTGACAGGTTCTGTTGGCAAAACAGGAACAAAGGAAGCGCTTCGTCTGGCGCTTGCGCCCTCCGGCAAAGTGCATGCATCGGTTGCCTCGTTCAACAATCACTGGGGCGTTCCCCTGACGCTGGCGCGCATGCCTGCCGATACGGATTTTGGCGTCTTTGAAATAGGCATGAACCACGCGGGCGAAATCACGCCGCTGGTACAGATGGTTCGGCCACATGTCGCGATCATCACCACCGTTGAAGCGGTTCATATCGAGTTCTTCGAGTCGGTCGAAAAGATTGCTCAGGCCAAGGCGGAGATCTTTAATGGGTTGGAGCCGGATGGCGTTGCGATCCTCAATCTGGACAACAAGCAATACGATCTTCTCCGGTTTTTGGCGGCAACCGCTGCCGTGCGTAACGTTCAGACATTTGGCCAAGCTGGTTCAGAAGACAGCCATTTGAAAATGGCGGTTGCTACCGACGACGGCACGAGTGTGGAAGCCTCGATCCTCGGGCAGGACGTGTCTTACGGAATTGGTGCTCCGGGTGCGCACCATGTGCAAAACAGCCTGGCGGTTTTGACTGCTGTGGCTGATCTGGGCGCGGATCTGCAGGAAGGGGCTGCCGCGCTCGGCGGTATGACTGCCCCCAAGGGGCGCGGTGAGCAATGCCGGTTGTCCGTTGGTGGCGGCGAAATGCAGCTGATCGACGAGAGCTACAACGCCAACCCGGCGTCGATGCGTGCGGCCTTTTCGGTTTTGGCGCAAGCCACGCCTGGCGGCTCCGGGCGGCGGATCGCGGTCATTGGCGATATGCGCGAACTCGGTACCGATGCCGACCAGCTTCATGCAGAGCTCGCCGGTCCGATCTGCGATGCTGCGATTGACAGGGTCTTCTGTGCCGGCCCGCATATGGCTGCGCTCTGGGACAAATTGCCGGATGATTTAAAGGCCCATCACCGCGAAGAGGCTAAAGACCTTACCGAGCTGTTGCTCAAAGACATCCAGCCTGGCGATGTCGTGATGATCAAAGGTTCTTTGGGAACCCGCATGGGCCCGCTTGTCGAAGCCTTGAAAAAAGAATATCCGCCTGCAGACGAGATCGAAGCGGCGTGAAGGATAGCTGATGTTTTATTTTCTCGGCCAGTTCGCCGACCAAATCTCTGCGCTGAACGTTTTCCGGTACATCACGTTCCGGACAGGCGGGGCGATCATGACGGCCCTGTTCTTTGTCTTTCTGTTCGGGCCGAAGATTATCGCGAGCCTGCGGATCCGGCAGGGACACGGTCAGCCGATCCGTGCGGATGGCCCGGAAAGCCACCTGTCCAAAAAGGGAACGCCTACAATGGGCGGATTGATGATCCTGTCTGGCGCCCTTGTTGCCGCGCTGCTTTGGTCCGACTTGAGCACCCCCTACGATTGGGTTGTCATAGGTGTCACGGTCGGCTTCGGGGCAATCGGGTTCTATGACGACTATCTGAAGGTGACCAAGTCTTCGCACAAAGGGTTCGGTGGCAAGGCACGTTTGGGTCTTGAGTTCCTGATTGCTGCAATCGCGGCCTTTACCGTCACAGTGCTCGACACGACGGCGTTCTCCGGAGCGTTGACGTTCCCGTTCTTCAAAGACTTCACGCTCAATCTCGGCCTTATTTTCATTCCGTTTGCGGCCTTCGTCATGGTTGGAGCAGGCAATGCGGTGAACCTCACCGATGGCCTCGACGGTTTGGCCATCGTGCCGGTTATGATCGCCTGCGCGTCTTTTGGATTGATCGCTTACCTCTCGGGCAACGCGGTGTTCGCAAATTATCTGCAGATCCACCATGTGGCCGGCACTGGTGAACTTGCGGTCATCTGCGGTGCCGTAATCGGCGCAGGTCTTGGCTTCCTGTGGTTCAACGCGCCGCCCGCGGCCATCTTCATGGGTGACACCGGATCTCTGGCGCTCGGCGGGATGATCGGCGCGATTGCGGTTGCGACGAAGCACGAGATTGTTCTGGCAATCATCGGTGGCCTGTTCGTTCTTGAAGCGGTCTCGGTGATTGTTCAAGTGATGTCCTTCAAACTCACCGGAAAGCGTGTGTTTCGAATGGCTCCAATCCATCACCATTTCGAGATTCAGGGATGGACCGAAAGCCAGGTGGTCATCCGGTTCTGGATCATATCGGTCGTCCTCGCCCTGATCGGCCTTGCCACACTGAAGCTGAGGTAAGGCGATGATCGAAGTCACCACATTTGAAGGTCAAACCGTCGCGCTTTTCGGGCTCGGCGGGTCTGGACTTGCAACTGCGAAGGCGTTGCAGGCGGGCGAGGCCAATGTGGTGTGCTTTGACGACAATGAAACGCGAGTTGCCGAAGCGGCGGCTGCCGGCCTGAAAACCCAAGACCTGAAGACCCTCGATTGGTCGGGCGTGTCCGCCCTTGTACTGGCGCCGGGCGTTCCGCTAACACACCCGGTTCCTCATTGGTCGGTCGATCTGGCCCGCAATGCTGGGGTTGAGGTGATCGGCGATGTCGAACTGTTCTGCCGCGAGCATCGCAAGCTCTGTCCTGAAGCCCCGTTCATTGCCATCACTGGAACCAACGGCAAATCGACCACCACCGCTCTGATCGCGCATTTGCTGCGCGAACTCGGGCGGGATGTTCAGATGGGCGGAAACATAGGGACACCGGTACTGGAGCTGGAACCGCCGCGCCCCGGCCGCCACTATGTGATTGAGTGTTCATCCTACCAGATTGACCTTGCCCCGACGCTGGAGCCGACGGTCGGGCTTCATATGAACCTGTCGCCGGATCATCTGGACCGGCACGGTACGCTGGAAAATTATGCTGCAATCAAGGAGCGGCTGGTGGCTGGTGCGAAAGTCGCGATTGTCGGCGTCGATGACCGCCTGTCGTCCATGATCGCTGACCGGTTGGAGCTGGCCCGCAAACCGGTCTGCCGGATCGCTGGCGAACGGGAATTGACGGACGGCATCTACGCGCATCATGGCCGCCTGGTTGAGGCCCATGATGGCGCGCAGACCGAAGTCGCCCTTTTGGCGGGGATCGACAGCTTGCGCGGAGACCATAATGGTCAAAACGCCGCCGCTGCCTTTGCTTGCCTGCGGGCGCTGGAAATACCGGCGGAGAAGATCGCTGCGGCGATGAAAAGCTTTCCTGGCCTCCATCACCGGATGGAGATCGTTGCCCGGACTGGCCGGACGCTTTTCATCAATGACAGCAAGGCGACCAACGCAGATGCTGCGGCCCGGGCGCTTGCGAGTTTCGACCGGATCTACTGGATTGCCGGAGGGCGCGCCAAGGCCGGTGGGATCTCTTCCCTGGACGAGTACTTCCCGAATATCGCGAAGGCCTTTTTGATCGGTGAGGCCGCAGAAGAGTTTGCCAAAACACTGGATGGACATGTGCCGTACGCTGTGAGCGGTACTCTCGCGCAAGCCGTTCAGGATGCGGCGGCCGAGGCTGCAGAAGATGGCGCTGAAGAAATTGCAATTCTTCTGTCTCCGGCCTGTGCATCTTTCGATCAATATGCCAATTTCGAACTGCGGGGCGCTGCTTTTGTAGATGCGGTGCGTGCCTTGCCTGGTGGTGGAAACACTCAGGAGGTCGCATAAATGGTCTCACGCGCCGATCGCAGCCGGTTTGCCGAATGGTTTTGGACAGTGGATCACTATCTGCTGGCGGCCTTCAGTATTCTGCTCGTTTCCGGCGTGGTGTTTGCCTTTGCCGCCAGCCCGCCGGTCGCCGAGCGCATTGGCGTTGATACCTTCTATTTCGTGAAACGGCAGGCCATGTTCACGATCCCCGCGCTCGGGATCATGCTTGCGGCATCGCTCATGACGCCGCGGATGGTTCGCAGGGCTGCTCTTGTGTTGTTCACGATTTCTGTGGTCTTGCTCATTGCGACCCTGTTCATGGGGTTTGAAACCAAGGGCGCCCGCCGCTGGATCTATATTGCCGGTGTGTCCGTTCAGGCGTCGGAATATCTCAAACCGGCCTTTGTTGTGCTGATTGCGTTTTTGTTGTCTGAAAGCGGCCGCCGCCGGGAAGTGCCGGGCGTTCTATTCGCCTTCATTCTTTTTGCTGTCTGCGCGACCCTACTTGTGGCCCAGCCGGACTTTGGGCAGACCATGCTGATCGGCATGGTCTGGGCGGCATTGTTCTTTTTGAACGGGATCTCGTGGGTGATTATCGTTGCGCTCGGGATCATCGGGATTGCCGGTCTGTTCGCCGCATATGCCTTCCTGCCGCACGTAACCAGCCGGGTAGACCGGTTCCTGGATCCAAGCACCGGCGACACCTTCCAGGTTGATACCGCGCTCGAGGCCTTCATGTCGGGTGGATGGTTCGGCCGGGGTCCGGGCGAGGGCACGGTGAAGCGGATCCTGCCGGACAGTCATGCTGACTTCATCTTCGCCGTGGTGGGCGAGGAATTTGGTGTGATCGCCTGCCTTTTGCTGGTGATTGTCTTTGCCTTTATCGTGATCCGTGGATTGCAGCATGCAAGCCGGGACCAGGATGCCTTTGGCCGGTTGGCGACTGCCGGTCTTGTTGTCCTGTTTGGGCTTCAGGCAACCATCAATCTGTCGGTGAACCTGCACCTTGTTCCGTCGAAGGGCATGACGCTGCCGTTCATTTCCTATGGGGGGTCCTCTCTTTTGGCGTCCGCGATGTCTGCCGGGGCCATTCTCGCGCTGACCCGCAAGCGGCCGCGGCCCATGTCGAATGACACGGTCACGGTCAGCCGTCTGTCTCCGTCTTCCTTGATGTAATTGTTGGCCCGGATTTATGAGCAAAACCGTTTTACTCACAGCCGGCGGAACCGGCGGACACCTGTTTCCCGCACAAGCACTTGCAAGTGAGCTGAGCCGCCGTGGCTGGACCGTCGAGCTGGCAACAGATGAGCGGGCCGACAAATACGGCACTGAGTTTCCAGCCCGCAAGGTTCACATCATTGCCTCTGCCACCATCCGTGGCCGCAATCCTATTGCTCTGGCGAAAACCGCATTTCAGCTGCTGTTTGGCACACTGCAGGCACGTAAGGTCATCAAGGCATTGCAGCCGGATGTCGTTGCCGGTTTTGGCGGGTATCCAACCTTTCCGCCTATGTACGCGGCGCGTCTCACAAACACGCCGTCGATCCTGCATGAAGCCAATGCCGTGATGGGGCGGGCAAACAAACTCTTGGCCAAAGGTGTATCGGCAATCGCCACAAGCGTCCCGATCGATGATCTTCCGTCCGATTTGTCGGGCAAACTGGTCGAGACGGGCAATCCGGTCCGCGATGCTGTTCTGGATGCAGCCGAGTTGGATTTCACTCCGCCGGCCTCTAGTGGCCCTTTGAAACTGTTGGTTTTTGGCGGCTCTCAGGGCGCGCGGTTCTTTTCAGATCTCGTTCCTCCGGCAGTTGCCGAGCTGTCCGATGACCAGCGCAAACGGATCAAGATCGTGCAGCAATGCCGCCCGGAAGATATGGAACGGGTCCAGAAGGCTTATCAGGATCTTGGGGTCGAGGCGGAATGCGCTCCGTTCTTCACAGACCTTCCTCAGGGAATCGCGCAGGCGCATTTGGTTGTTTGCCGTTCCGGTGCAAGCTCAGTGTCGGAGCTGAGCGTGCTCGGCCGGCCGTCCATCCTGGTGCCGCTGCCGGGGGCGATTGACCAAGACCAGGCTGCGAACGCAAAGGTTCTCGAGAAAGTCGGCGGCGCATGGCCGATCCGGCAGGTGGATTTGCATCCATCACGACTTGCCAAGGAATTGATCCGTTTCATGGACGCGCCGGAGATGCTGGAGGCAGCTGCGAAGGCCGCCAAGACAGTTGCAAAACCAGATGCCGTCAAACGGCTCGCCGACCTTGTTGAAAGCGTCGCGCAAAACAAGGGAGTACGGCCATGAAGATGCCGCAGGATATTGGGCCGGTTCACTTCGTCGGGATCGGCGGCATCGGCATGAGCGGCATCGCGGAAGTGCTGAAAACACTCGGGTATCAGGTTCAAGGATCTGACATGGCCGAGAATGCCAATGTTCAGCGTCTTCGTGCGAACGGCATTCCGGTCACTGTTGGCCACGCGGCTGAAAACTTGGGCGAAGCGGAAGTCCTTGTTGTTTCTTCTGCGATCAAGAAAGACAATCCTGAATTGGTGGCCGCACGCGAGAAGCTGATCCCGGTTGTCCGGCGCGCCGAGATGCTCGCCGAACTGATGCGGTTCAAGCAGGCGATCGCGGTCGGTGGAACGCACGGCAAAACCACCACGACATCCATGGTTGCTGCGCTCCTTGATGCTGGGCATCTCGATCCGACCGTGATCAACGGCGGTATCATCAACGCCTATGGCACCAACGCCCGGATGGGCGACGGGGACTGGATGGTGGTGGAAGCCGATGAGAGTGACGGGACATTCGTGAAGCTTCCGGCCGACGTTGCCATTGTAACGAACATCGATCCGGAGCACCTCGATCACTATGGCGACTTCTCCGGCGTTCAAAAGGCTTTCCGCCAATTTATCGACAACGTGCCGTTTTATGGTTTTGCTGTTATGTGCCTCGACCACCCTGAGGTCCAAACCATGATCGGCAACATCGAGGATCGCCGGATTGTGACTTACGGAACCAATCCACAGGCCGATGTTCGGTTCACGGATGTTTCGATGGATGGTGGCAAATCGACGTTCTCGGTGACCATCCGTGATCGCCGAAGTGGGGAAGAGACAGCACTCAGCAATTTGGTCCTGCCTATGCCGGGCCTTCACAACGTTTCCAATGCCACCGCTGCGATTGCTGTTGCCTCCCAGCTTGGCGTGTCGCCGCAAGACATTGAAAAGGGCATTTCGTCCTTCGGCGGCGTAAAGCGGCGCTTTACATTCACCGGCGAAGCTGGCGGCGTGCAGGTATTCGACGACTACGGCCACCATCCGGTCGAGATCAAGGCCGTGCTTCACGCGGCCCGGGAATCCACTGATGGCAAGGTGATCGCGGTTATGCAGCCGCACAGATATACCCGCCTGCATAGTTTGTTTGACGATTTCTCAAACTGCTTCAACGATGCCGATGCGGTCGTCATCACGCCGGTTTACGAGGCAGGAGAGCAGCCGATCGAGGGTGCGCGCCACACCGATCTGGTTTCCGGTTTGAAAACCCGTGGACACCGGCAAGTGCAGGCTATTAACGGTCCGGAAGAGTTGGCCTCTGTCGTGAAGGAATTGGCGGAACCGGGAGACTTCGTCATCTGTCTCGGGGCCGGCAACATTACCCAGTGGGCCTACGCGCTGCCAGAACAGCTTGATGCTCTGCAGAAGGAGGGAGCATGAGCTTTCCCAACCTTCTGGAAGAGTTCCCAGACCTTGCTGATGGCATCCGCGGAAAATTGATGCCCAATCAGCCGCTTTCTGCCGTGACCTGGTTCCGCACAGGTGGGCCTGCGCAGTTGATGTTCCAACCGGCTGATGAAGACGATCTCGCAGCCTTTCTCAAAAAATTGCCGAAAGACATTCCCGTATTGCCGGTTGGCCTCGGTTCCAATCTCCTGATCCGCGATGGCGGGTTGAAAGGGGTTGTTGTCCGCCTCAGCGCAAAGGGGTTTGGCCAGATTGAGGAGCTTGGCAACAATCGTCTCCGCGCTGGTGCTGCGGTTCCGGACAAGCGGCTTGCGGAAGCTGCAGCCAAGGCGGGCCTCGGAGGTTTTGCGTTTTATACCGGCATTCCAGGCGGGCTGGGTGGCGCACTTCGAATGAATGCCGGTGCTCATGGCACGGAAACACGGGATCGGATGATTGAACTCACGGCGATCGACCGGGACGGCAATCGCCATGTTCTGAGCAATTCCGACATGGGATACAGCTACCGGCATTCCGGTGCCAGCTCGGATCTGATTTTCACATCTGCTGTGTTTGAAGGCATCCCCCAGGATGAGGCGGCGATCCGCGAGGAAATGGCCGCGGTTGTCGAGCACCGGGAAAACGCCCAGCCGATCCGTGAAAAGACGGGCGGGTCAACTTTCAAGAACCCGGACGTCAATTCGGCCTGGAAAGTGGTTGATACTGCCGGCTGCCGCGGATTGATGGTCGGCGGTGCACAAATGTCCGAGATGCACTGCAATTTCATGATCAACACCGGTGATGCTACGGGCCACGATCTGGAGTTGCTCGGTGAAACCGTCCGCGCAAAGGCGCTTGAGGCCACCGGTATCCGGCTTGAGTGGGAAATCAAGCGTCTCGGGGAATTCGGGCCCAAAGGCGCGATTGAGCCATTCTTGGGGCAGGCGTAACCGGGTTGCCGGTCTCTGTCCACAGTTTCCATTAGTTGCGTTTTATTTGTGCCGCTTTCCCGGATTCAAGTCCGGGAAACGGTCGTATCAAGGGAGAACCCATCCATGACCAAGAAACATGTTGCTGTCCTGATGGGTGGTTGGGTCAATGAAAGGCCGGTCAGCCTTTCAAGTGGCAAGGAATGCGCACTCGCACTGGAAGAGGCCGGATATCGTGTTTCACGGGTGGATGTGGACCGGAATGTGTCGGCCGTTTTGGCCGAATTAAAACCCGATGTGGCCTTCAACGCCTTGCATGGCCCCTTTGGTGAGGATGGCTGCGTTCAGGGAATATTAGAGTTTCTTAACATTCCTTATACGCATTCCGGAGTGATGGCTTCGAGCCTTGCAATGAACAAGGTGAAGGCAAAAGCGGTCATGGCGGCGGCTGGAATTCCGGTCACGGAGCACAAGGTTGTAAACCGTCTTGAGATTGGCCGGGATCATCCGATGGATCCGCCCTACGTGCTCAAACCCATCAATGAAGGCTCCAGCTTCGGTGTCCTGATTGTCAAGGAAGATCAAGAGTTTCCGCCTCAGGAACTGCACCGTGAAGACTGGCCGTATCCAGATGTTTTGATGTGCGAGAAGTTCATCCGAGGCCGCGAGCTTACCTGCGCAGTCAAGGACGACCAGGCACTCGGGGTGATCGACATCGTGACCCAGGGGCAGGAGTTCTACGATTTCGATGCAAAATATGCAGAAGGCGGTTCAAAACACATTCTTCCTGCAAAAATTTCACCACTTGTTTACCAAACAGCGGAGACACTAGCGGTTAAGGCGCATCAGGCCTTGGGGTGCCGTGGGGTGTCCCGGGCCGATTTCCGATTCGACGAGCGCGAAGACGGAAGCGGGGACCTGATTTGCCTTGAAGTGAACACGCAACCAGGCATGACGCCGACTTCTCTGGTGCCCGAAATGGCCGCCTACAAGGGAATGAGCTTCAAGGAACTGGTGAGTTGGATGGTTGAGGACGCGAGTTGCTGTCGTTAGGTCGCAAACATAAACGGGACGCATATGCGCCGCTGGAAGCCGAACTGGCTCCGCGTGGGCGCGGCGTTGCGCGTTTGCACCGGCAACCTGTTTGGCGCGCGGCGGGCCGATTGGCAGACTTGCCGCGCTGGACGGGCTCTGCAGCTGCTGTCGGTTTCTTAACCTTAACGATTTCCTACGCAATAGTCATAGGTGGACACGGGCGTATCGTAAGCGATGCCCTCTTGTCGGCGGTCGGTTTCGGGATTGAGGCCGTCAAGCTGTCTGGGCAGCGGGAAATCAACGAATTCCAGATACTGGAAGCGCTCGAAATTCACGACGGGTCGTCCCTGATCCTGTTCGATGCCGATGGTGCGCGCGAACGGCTGAACGACATGGCCTGGGTCAAGAACGCTTCGGTGATGAAGTTCTACCCAAGCACATTGCAGATCCGGATCGAGGAGAAAGTGCCTTACGCGCTTTGGCAGCGGGGTGATCTGGTTTCGATCGTGAACGAGGCTGGGGAGGTCATCACCGATGAGGTGGATGGCCGGTACGCCAACCTCCTGCTGGTGGTCAATCATGGCGCACAGCGCCGGGCCGGTGAGATCAGCGCTGCGCTTGCGACAGTGCCGGATCTTCGTCCGCGGGTGCGCGCTGCGTTCCTGATCAGTGACCGCCGCTGGGACTTGAAGTTAGAAAATGGGATTTTTGTCCGCTTGCCGGAAGAGAATATGGAAGCCGCTTTGGCTGAATTGGTGAGAATGGACAAGGAAGACGGGCTGCTTGCCCGCGATATTATGGCCATCGACATGCGCCTTGGGGATCGGATTACGGTTCGCTTGAGCGAAGAGGCCGCGGAACAGCGTAAAATCATGACCGGTGGTCGTGGGCGCTCGGGCAATGGAGGGCGGGACACATGAGCCGGTCTGATCAGCCCTTGTATTTGCCAAAGATGCGCCCGCTGCCGAGCCGGCGCTCTGTCGTGATGTCGGTCCTCGACGTTGGATCAACCAAGATCTGCTGCCTGATTGCCAAACTGATCCCTCAGGATGACAATGCGATCCTGTCCAGCCGGACCCACAAGGTCGAGGTTCTCGGCTATGGTTATCAGCGGTCCCGTGGCATCAAGTCCGGTGTTGTGGTTGATATGGATGCGGCCGAACACGCCATTCGTCTTGCCGTCGACAGCGCCGAGCGCATGGCCGGGGTGACCGTTGAATCGCTGATCACGAACATCAGCTGTGGCCGCTTGCAGAGCGAAATTTACAGCGCCAGTGTGCCCCTGTCCGGTGAAAGCGTCTGCGAAGCGGATATCCAGCGGGTTCTGTCCGCTGGTTCCAGTCACTCGGTGACCGATGGCCGGGCCGTGACCCATGCGCTGCCGATTTCTTACACTTTGGATGGCAGCCGGGGCATCCGGGATCCGCGTGGCATGATGGGCCACAAGCTCGGCGTCGACATGCAGGTTGTCACGGCAGAAGTGCCCCCGGTCCGGAACCTGGAACTCTGCATCAACCGCGGTCACTTGCACGTCGAAACCATGGTGGCAACCCCGTTTGCCAGTGGTCTGTCGACAATCGTGGATGACGAAGCTGAACTCGGTGTTGCCTGCATTGATATGGGCGGTGGCACCACAACGCTGTCCGTCTTCGTAGACGGTCATATGGTCCACCTCGATGCCATCGCGGTTGGTGGCAACCACGTCACCATGGACATTGCACGGGCGTTTGCGACGCGTCTGCAGGACGCCGAACGGCTGAAAACACTTTACGGCTCACCGCTGGCTTCCAGCTCGGACGAACGGGATATGCTGACCGTTCCGCCGCTGGAGAGCGATAGCGATTTGCCAAACCAGATCCCGCGCTCGGCGTTGACACGTGTCATCCGTCCGCGCGTGGAAGAAATCCTTGAACTTGTGAGAGATCGTCTGACAGCGTCCGGCTTTGCCGGGCGGGTCGGCAAGCAGATCGTTTTGACGGGGGGTGCCAGTCAGCTCACAGGTCTTGGTGAGGTTGCGCGTCATATCCTTGGCCGCAACGTCCGTCTTGGCCGGCCTCTAGGCGTCGCCGGTCTTCCCGAGGCTGCAAAGGGTCCGGCATTCGCCGCGGCCGTTGGCCTCCTGATTTATCCGCAAGTCGCGCAGATCGAGCAGTTCGAACACAAGAGCCGCAGATCCGGGTGGGGCGGGCAATCTGGCTATTTGGCTCGTGTGGGCCAATGGATCAGGGAAAGCTTTTGAGCAAATGACAGACGACAAGAGCCTAGAGTTGGAGCTGCCAGAAGTGGCAGAGGAAATTAGGGAAGAAGAGGGTTCTCCCGTATCGGGGGCGCCAACGGGTCGCGAGGATAACATGACCATAAACCTGAAGATGCCCGACATTCAGGAACTGAAGCCGCGTATCACGGTCTTCGGTGTCGGCGGCGCGGGCGGAAACGCCGTCAATAACATGATCACAGCAGGTCTCCAGGGGTGCGACTTCGTCGTGGCCAACACGGATGCCCAGGCACTGGCAATGAACCAGTCCGATCGTCTCGTCCAGATGGGCGTGGCCGTAACGGAAGGTCTCGGAGCCGGTTCCCAGCCAGAAGTTGGCGGGGCAGCGGCCGAAGAAGTGATCGATGAGATCAACGATCATCTGTCTGGATCGCACATGGTGTTCATCACGGCCGGCATGGGCGGTGGTACCGGTACCGGTGCAGCTCCTGTGATTGCCCGTGCAGCGCGCGAGCAGGGCATCCTGACCGTTGGTGTTGTTACCAAGCCGTTCCAGTTCGAAGGTGCGCGCAGGATGCGCATTGCCGACAGCGGGATCGAAGAGCTTCAGCGCAACGTAGACACTCTGATTGTCATACCAAACCAGAACCTTTTCCGGATCGCCAACGCACAGACGACGTTCGCTGATGCGTTTGCCATGGCCGACCAGGTTCTTTACTCCGGTGTTGCCTGCATCACCGACCTGATGGTCAAGGAAGGTCTTATCAACCTCGACTTTGCCGACGTCCGCTCTGTCATGCGCGGCATGGGCAAAGCGATGATGGGCACCGGCGAAGCCTCTGGCGAAAAGCGCGCTCAGCAAGCTGCGGAAGCCGCTATTGCCAATCCGCTGCTCGATGAATCCTCCATGAAGGGTGCAAAAGGTCTGCTGATTTCCATCACTGGCGGCAATGATTTGACGCTCTTTGAAGTGGATGAAGCAGCAACCCGGATCCGGGAAGAAGTCGATGCGGATGCGAACATCATCCTTGGTGCGACCTTCGACGAGACGCTGGATGGCATCATTCGCGTGTCGGTTGTTGCAACTGGAATTGACCGCGAGGAAGGCCAGATGGCTGGCACGTTTCCCGGAATCACAGCTCCAGCTCTGAAATCCGAGACCGTCGCGCCACGTACACCGGAAATCCAGACAAAGGCTGCACCGGCTGCAGAAATGCCGAAGGTTCAGGACGCTGCAGCAAAGGCGATGGCCAGCCTGGAAAAAGAACTGGCGATCCCGGAACCTGCTGCTGTTTCCGTTGCCAGCGACCCGGATGTTGAAATCAAGAAGGTGCAGCCTTCGCGGGCCCCGGTCACAGAAACATCTTCGATGATGGATCTGGAAAACGACACGCCGGCACCGGTTGCCGATGTAGCGCCGATGGCGCAGCCTTACATCCCTCCGGCAGCTGAAGAGCATGCCGCGGCCCCGCGGATGCCGCGCGTCGAAGATTTCCCGCCGATTGCTCAGCGTGAAATATTGGCAAGCTCTGCTCCGGCCGGCACTCCGGCAGCGCCAGAGGCGCAAGCTCCGGCCGATCCGGCTATGGATCTGGAGCATGATATTGAAGACGAACGGCGCCCAATGGGTCTTCTGCGGCGTCTTGCAAGCGGTCTTGGCCGCAAGGAAGACGAAGAAGAGCACCACGAAGAGGCTCCCGTTGAGACTGTTCGCCCGGCAGCGCAACTTCGTCCGGCACCGCGCGCTCCGCAGCCGCGTTCTCACAGCGAAGGGGCAACCGGACAACTTGATAGCACTGGCCGCTCGGCCCCAACGCCGATGAGCCAGTCGGAAGACGATCAGTTGGAGATCCCGGCGTTCCTGCGCCGGCAGGCCAACTGATTCGACCCGCGATCTTCTTCCCTGATCGCAACGGCCCGAAGTCACGACTTCGGGCCGCTTTTGTTACACTGAGTCAAATAACGTGATAATTCAATGGTTTGCCAACCTGTGAATCGTTACAAACCGTAATAAAGCTTTATTTCGCCCTACCGTAATTACCGACTATGTTGCCCGCAGCTGGCGATCGTTAAAAGTCCGTAACTTTGCACGTGCAAATGACTGACCATTACCGGCGCCAAACCGGAAGGGTAGGGGAATATGACCGCATATGTAGACCGACAGACAACGCTCGCCGATCAGGTGACGCTGACAGGTAGCGGTGTTCATTCGGGTAAACCTGCGTCAATCACATTGGTGCCTGCTGAAGCTTGTGTGGGGGTTGTGTTCTCACGCACTGACAGCGACTCTTCCAAGGAAATTCCGGCGCTTTGGGACAAAGTGTCCGCGACCGCTTTGTGCACCGTTCTCGATGATCCCTCCAAAGATGGCATTTCGACCGTTGAGCACCTTATGGCTGCGTTGTTTGGAATGGGCATCGACAACGTGATCGTTGAAATCGATGGCCCTGAAATGCCGATCATGGACGGCTCCAGCCACGCGTTCGTCGAGGCGATCGAGCAAGTCGGTATCAAGAAACTGGATCGGGGCCGCCGGTATCTGAAAGTCAAGAAGACCGTACGTGTCGACAACGGAAGCGCTTGGTGTGAGCTGCATCCTTATGACGGCACGAAGTTCGACATCACGATTGACTTTGACACTCCGGCGATCGGCAACCAGAAATTTGTGTCCGACATGACACCGGACGTGTTCCGCAACGAGCTTTGCCGTGCACGGACCTTCGGTTACGTGAAGGATGTTGAGCAGCTCTGGAAGATGGGCTTTGCGCTCGGCTCTTCGCTGGAAAACTCTGTCGCCATCTCCGACGACAAGGTTCTGAACCCGGAAGGCACGCGCTGGCCGGATGAGTTCGCCCGCCACAAGGCACTTGACGCGGTTGGTGATCTGGCGCTTGCCGGTCTGCCGATCCTGGGGCTTTACCGCTCCTTCAAGGGTGGTCACAAGATGAACCACTCCATTCTGGTCAAGCTGTTCGAAGATCCGTCTGCATTCGAGATCGTCGAATCTCCGGCCTTCCGCCAGGTTGGCCAGGTCGACAAAGGCGGTTTGGCTGCTGCCGCTGCCTTTGGTCCGGACGTTTCCTGATACTTTTCTTTCAAGGGAGGCCCGAACGCCTCCCCTTTTTATTTCAGGCGAAGCCGTCGTTTGTGGCGGCTTGCCACAAAAAAGCTTAAAAAATCCGGCAGATCGCGTTTGAAAGCGTGACGGGGGCGGTTCGTTTCCGCTAAACACTCGTGTTATTGAAATCGGGAATTTCTGCGCCGCTCGGTGCAGGGCTGTGTTTGGGCTGATATGTGCAGCTCGGGAGATAGGGTGTGAACGGAAGACAACTCGGCTTTTCGGCGTGGACGGCTCCACATCTCAAGCGTTTTTTGGCTCTCGCGGTATTGGCTGCGCCTTTGGCATTGTCAGCGTGCAGCAGCAAGGACGAGTTCGATGAGCTGGCGCTGAACGACACCCCTGCGGAAGTTCTGTTCAACGAAGGCCTGGCACTCCGGGCGCAGGGCAAACTCAGAGATTCCACCGCCAAATTCGAGGAGCTCGACAAGCTCTACCCGTACTCGGAATATTCCAAGAAGTCACTGGTGAACCTGGCCTATCTTAACTACACGCGGGGCAAGTACACGGAGACCGTGACATCCGCCAATCGGTTTGTAACGCTTTACCCGGGCGATCCGGATTCTGCCTACATGCTCTACCTCGTTGGTCAGAGTTACTACCGCCAAATGCCGGACATCACACGGGATCAGGCTACGACCGAGCGCGCAGCTTCCGCGTATGGCGAGCTGATCCAGCGTTTTCCTGAATCGGAATATGTACCGGATGCGCAGCGCAAACTTCTGATTGTTCAAGACCAACTTGGCGGCAAAGAGATGCAGGTGGGCCGGTACTATCTGGAACGCCGGAATTACGTTGCAGCGGTGAACCGCTTCAAGACCGTTGTGAACAACTATCAGACCACCCGGCACGTGGAAGAAGCGCTCTTTCGTTTGACCGAAGCCTACTATGCGCTTGGGGTGATCAGCGAAGCCCAAACCGCTGCTGCGGTGCTCGGGCATAACTTCCCGGACACGCAGTGGTATAAAGACGCCTATTCTCTCTTGAACAGTGGCGGATATGAGCCTTCTGAGGACAGTGGCAGCTGGATTAGCCGCGCATTCAAGAGTATCAAGCTCTAGGGTCAGGACCCATTAAATTTGACGAACTGGCGCAAGAAACGGCAATGAGCTGCAAGGAAAAGCGCGTAAAGCGGGATGGCTGCACGGTTGTGAGGTTTGACGAAGCAGATCGACGCTGTTTATGCGTGCCTG
>CALDSI010000010.1 GCA_937911395.1 uncultured Labrenzia sp. | reverse complement strand
TTCGGCATCTCAAATACCGTGGTGACACCGCCCATAACTGCAGAACGCGCTCCGCTCTCCAGGTCTTCTTTGTGCTCAAGCCCTGGCTCACGGAAATGAACCTGGGTATCCATGACGCCCGGCAAGATATGGAGGCCTGTACAGTCAATGACCTCACCTGCGCGATTTGTTTCAAGAGTGCCAATTTCAGCAATGCGCCCGTCGCGTATACCAAGATCACGTTGTCCCTCTCCATCCTGGTTAACCACAGTTCCAGCTTTCAGGATCAGATCGAACGTCGCGCTCATTAGGCGTCTCCAATGTGACAACTTGGGAAATCGAACTTGGCGAGCTTATACGCGCCCAAACGACGAAGAACCAGAGGCAACAACCACCAATGGATCTTGTCTGGACGCCTGAATGCGCTTATCTGCCGAGGCAGTTCAAGTCAGGACCTATGTCAAGGAGCGTTTCACCGTGTCATCCCCCAACATCGCACCGCTTCATGATCGTGCCCTGATCCGCGTCTCTGGCCCGGATGCCGAGCACTTTCTGCAGAACCTCGTGACGGCCGACATCGATGAGCTGGCGGACCCGGGCGCAGCGCTTTCCGCGCTGCTGACGCCTCAAGGCAAAATACTCTTCGATTTCCTCATCTACAAACAGAGGGGCGGCTACCTGATTGATGCGCCCAAAGAAACATCCGCGGATCTTTTGAAGCGACTGACGTTTTACCGGCTGCGGGCAAAGGTGGATCTGGAAGCCGCTGGTGAAGATGTCTGCGTGTTTGCTTTTTGGGGGGGAGACCTGTCAGACACAAACGGCGCCGAACTTGTTGTGACGGATCCGCGTCTTGCAGCGCTCGGCCAGAGGATTGTCGCTTCTGCCGGTTTTGCGGAAAAGTCTGTGGCCACGGTCAAGGATCTTGAGGCCTATGACGCCCATCGTGTCGCCCTCGGAGTTCCGGAGGGTCTGAAGGATTTCGCATACTCCGACATTTTCCCGCACGATGCGGATTTGGATCAGCTCGGCGGCGTTTCCTTCAAAAAGGGCTGCTATGTCGGACAGGAAGTGGTCTCGCGCGTCCACCACCGGGGCACGGCCCGCAAACGGTTTATCCAAATCGAGGCAGAGGGCGAACTTCCGGAAATGGGGACTTCCGTCACCGCAAACGACAAGAGCGTCGGCGAACTCGGTTCGTCCACAATGATCGACGGCCAAGCCTTTGGCGTTGCCCTGCTGCGCCTTGACAAGGTGCACCAAGCCATTGAAAACGGCGTCCCGCTGACCTGCGGAGATGTGGCCATCACCGTCAAGCTGCCCGACTGGGCTAAGTTCGGCTGGCCGGATGCCAAGGCAGCGGAGTAACGTTCCACCCACTGACAGGGGTCCAATGTCTGCTTCCCGTTCCGATGCGCCGCCCCGCGCCTGGCAACGCATGTTGTCCGGCCGCCGGCTCAACCTTCTGGACCCCTCGCCGCTCGACGTTGAGATTTCCGACATTGCCCACGGCCTTGCCCGTGTCGCCCGATGGAACGGTCAGACCTACGGCGATCATGCGTTCTCCGTTGCGGAACATTCTCTGATCGTGGAAGACATCGCTCTCAGCTTGAAGCCAGATATCTCGCCGGACTGGCGGCTTGCAATCCTCCTCCACGATGCCCCGGAGTATGTGATCGGAGACATGATTTCCCCGTTCAAAACGGTGATCGGTGAAGCCTACAAAGCCGTTGAACACCGGTTGCAGGGCGCCATTCATTTGCGGTTCGGCCTGCCTGCGGACATGCCGCAGACAATCAAGAAACTCTGTAAACGGGCCGACATCATCTGCGCCTATTTTGAAGCAGTTGAGCTTGCCGGCTTCGATGACAAGGAAGCTGCGAAAATCTTCGGACGTCCCCGCGGCTATCCCGCCGACGCGGATGGCAAGTTGCGGTATGGTTTGAAACCTTTGCCAGTCGCGAAGGCAGAAACCTTGTTTATGGAGCGGTTCCAACTGATCGAAGCCCTGCGGGAAGCTGGGAAAAAACCGAAAACCGGACGCGCCAGCAGGTGACCTGACCGGCGAATAGCCCTACCTTCACCTTACGCCCCAACGGCACTGATTTTCGTCCTGGAACCTGAATGCTGCACGTCTGCTCCTTGTCCCGGCTGAGCGAGACGGTTGAAAAAACCGGCGCCAAGTCACTCGTAACCCTGATCAATGCCGAGATGCCGGTTCCGACACCGCCCAGCATTTCTGCAGAGCGTCATCTGAACCTGTCGTTCAATGATATCCCGGCGCCAGTTAAGGGGCTGACACCCCCGGGTGAAAGCCATGTTGAGCAGCTTTTGGCATTTGTCCGGGCGTGGGACAGGACATCGCCTATGGTCATTCATTGCTGGGCCGGGATCAGCCGCTCCACCGCGGGCGCTTATGTGACGGCTTGCGCGCTCAATCCGGAGGCGGACGAATACACCGTGGCCGCAACGCTGCGCCGCCAATCGCCCTCCGCAACGCCAAACCCGCGTATTGTTGCGATGGCGGATAAAATCCTCAATCGTGATGGCCGGATGATTGACGCCATCCGGGGCATCGGGCGCGGAGCCAACGCATTTGAGGGGGCGCCTTTCGAGATGCCCATATTCGATTAACGAGGAGCCTTCATGCCGCACCGGCACGCCAGCATTGAAATTGGTCTGAATGCGGTCATCGTGTCGGTCGCGGGTGGCATGCCGCAAATCGTGCATGTGGAAAAACCGGAAAAGGATATGGCCGACAGCCTGCCCTTTGGTCCTTTCGACCCTCTGCATCACCGGACCTTCGAGATCGGGCTGCGCGCCTGGGTGGAAAACCAGACCGCACTTCGGCTAGGCTACATCGAACAGCTCTACACGTTTGGAGACCGGGGACGGCACAGGGTGTCGGGAGATGAGGGCCCGCATGTGGTGTCAGTCGGATATCTCGCCCTGACACGTCAAACCCCAGACTCAGAAGAGACGCTGTCCCGCCATCACTCTGCATGGCGGTCCTGGTACGACTATTTCCCATGGGAAGACTGGCGGGCCGGACGCCCGGCCTTGCTGGACACCGACATGCTGCCAGCTCTTGAAAGCTGGGCTGAAGAACCACCGGAGGAAGGTGAGCCACCGCGCGCCCTTGCCCGGAGCGAACGGGTGCGCCTTGCCTTTGGAACAGGTGGAACCGACTGGGACGAAGAACGGGCTCTGGAACGCTTCGAGCTTCTCTACGAGGCGGGCCTTGTCGCCGAGGCAAAACGGGACGGGCGTCCGGCGGCCCTGAAGCGGGATGAAATCCCGCCGTTTGGCATTTCCATGGAGTTTGACCACCGCCGTGTCCTTGCCACCGCGATTTCGAGGCTACGCGGCAAGCTCAAATACCGGCCGGTGATCTTTGAGCTTATGCCGTCGGCTTTCACACTCACCGACCTGCAAAACTCGGTCGAAGCCATCTCAGGCCGACACCTCCACAAACAGAACTTCCGGCGCCTCGTTGAAAACGCCGACCTTGTAGAGCCGACCGGTGCGACATCAACGGCGACTGGCGGCCGGCCAGCTGCCCTCTTCCGATTCAAGCATCAGCTCTTGAGCGAACGGCCGGCACCGGGCCTGCGTGTTGGCGGCCGGTAACACCCCGAAATCATCTCCCCCTGCAACACGGCCACAGGCTGTCAATTCATCCTGATTTTTCTCAGTGCTATTAACCATAAGCCGATGAATATTTCCGCATACCTCATGAAATTCTGCCAATTTCAAGCTTATTAACGGTCTTTCAAGGTTAAGCAGACATCTTGTCTTTCAGAGCGGACGTTTACACAACGTTAGCGATGATTGATCCGGCGTATTCGGACAGCGTGTATTGAGTTGGAGTTGGCTGCGTATGTCTGGCCTTAAGTCCCGCGAAGTAAAGCGGTTTTCTACTCGCAAAAACCAAGGTTCCCGCAAGATGGGTGCGCGTCTTCGACAGATGTCGCGTGTGCTTCTGGCAAGTCCGTTGCTGTTCTTCGGTCTCCAGGGCCAAGTCGGCAATCAGGACATTTTTGCCCTGATCAATGCAAAACATCAGGAAACGCCGCGCTGGATGCTGGCGCTGGAACCGGCAAACTTCACGTCTCGCATCGCTCCGATGCTGGATCTTGCGACCCCGGCGGTTCCGGACCACACGTCCGCACCGCTTCTGACGCTGACATCCGCCGACAAGGATTTTGACGCCAAGCCGATCCTCGGATTGGAGGACATTGCCCGCAGCGTTCGCCCCGATACGGTTCCGGACGGCATCAAAACGAATGTGTCGGCTAAGGGAAACCGGAAGATCACTATGGCACCGGACCGCCACATGGTGGATCAGGCCGCTGGTAATCTCTACGCCATGTCCAGTCTCATTTCGACCGAGAAGAAGCATGAAGACCTGCCGCGGGTGGCCTTCGTAAAGCCCGAACCACTGGATGAAAAATCCAGTTCCGACAAATTCGAGCCCGGCGCTCCGATTGACCTGCAAAAGGTCATGATGGCCCGCAACGCCGCCGCGGCCAGCTTCTCTCTTGTTTCGGCCTATGCGCCAGATTCGGTGAAAGAAACGAAAGAGCCGTTTGATGCACTCTTTGGCGCTGCGAAGTACGAACAGGAACTGCCACCAGCGGAAGATCCCGACAATCCGCATTGGTGGGCCCAGGTCCCGCTTCCCCTTTCTGTCGGCAGCCGAAAAGAACAAAAGTGTCTCGCAGAAGCCATCTACTTCGAGGCACGCAGCGAAGGTGACAAAGGTAAGCTCGCAGTT
>CALDSI010000009.1 GCA_937911395.1 uncultured Labrenzia sp. | reverse complement strand
TGTCAGGGCGAGCAGGATCCGCTGGGAATGCACGAGACCGCCGAGACGGTCCATGTTGCCCAGCATGCGCTCCGTGTAGACCACCAGCTTGTCGATCACACCGGTGAGGCGCGCCAGGGCAAAGTCGAGGGTGACGGTCGTGTCCGGGCCAATCATGCGCTCAACGGACGAATGCGAGATGTCGCGTTCGTGCCAGAGAGCCACGTTCTCCATGGCCGGCACGGTGGACATACGCACCAGACGGGCAAGGCCGGTCAGGTTTTCGGTAAGGACCGGGTTGCGCTTGTGCGGCATCGCCGACGAGCCCTTTTGGCCCTTGGAGAAGAATTCTTCTGCTTCCAGAACTTCCGTGCGCTGCAGGTGGCGGATTTCTGTCGCAAGACGCTCGATCGAGGAGGCGATGACGCCAAGGGTTGCGAAATACATCGCGTGGCGGTCGCGCGGGATCACCTGGGTAGATACCGGCTCCGCCTTCAGGCCAAGCGCTTTGGCGACATGTTCTTCAACGCGCGGGTCGATGTTGGCGAAGGTGCCGACAGCACCGGAGATGGCACCGGTGGCGATTTCCTCGCGGGCATTCAGAAGGCGCGCCTTGCAGCGGTCGAACTCGGCATAGGCCTGAGCCATTTTCAGGCCGAAAGTGACCGGTTCGGCGTGAATGCCGTGGGACCGGCCGATGGTGACCGTATCCTTGTGCTCCAATGCCCGGCGCTTGATGGCGGCGAGCAGCTCGTCCATGTCCTTCAGAAGAAGGTCGGTCGCCTTGACCAGCTGGATGTTGAAGCAGGTGTCCAGAACATCCGACGAGGTCATGCCCTGGTGCACGAAGCGGGCATCCGGCCCGACGATCTCCGCAAGGTGTGTCAGGAAGGCGATGACGTCATGTTTTGTCTCCCGCTCGATCTCGTCGATGCGGTCGATGTCGAAGGTGGCGCTTCCGCCTTTTTCCCAGATCGTCTTGGCGGCGTCTTCCGGGATCACGCCGAGCTCCGCCAATGCATCGCAGGCATGCGCCTCGATCTCGAACCAGATGCGGAATTTCGACTCCGGAGACCAGATATCGACCATGTCTTGGCGGGAATAGCGCGGGATCATCGCAGGTTCAGTCCTCGTCTTGGGAAGTGTTGGCTGCGGGATAGCAGAGCGCGCCCGGCCCTTCAATGGAAAGCCGCCGTTTTTGCTTGCAGCGGGCCGGGGAATATGACTGATTATCGCGCAACTCACCCATTACTGGTGTCGGAGGCCTTCATGACCATCTGGCGACCCGCCAATTTCATCACCGTCAAAGCCCTGGCGCTCATCTGGCAAGATGACGCTCTGCTCCTGACCGAAATCTATGACGATCATGGCAATGTAAAGGGCATGCGCCCCTTGGGCGGAACTGTTGAATTCGGCGAAGCTTGGCGCGATACGTTGCAGCGGGAGTTTTTAGAAGAACTCGGTGCGCGGATCTCCCTGGGCAGTGACCATTTTGTCCTTGAAAACATCTACGAACACTACGGCCAAACCGGCCATGAGATCGTTTTCTTGTGCCACGCGCATTTTTCAGATGGGCGATTTTACCGGCAAGATGCCATCCCGTTTCTGGAGCACGATGAAACTGAGTGTATTGCCAGGTGGATGTCGGTTGCTGAATTGAAGGCCAAACAGATCGAACTCTATCCCGAAGGCTTGATGGAGCGGCTCACCCAACCTGTCGCCGGCTCGGCTGTAAGCCGCCGATACAGCTAATACGACGCGGGATCTCTTGATTCTTTGTGTATCCGCCAGAAATACTGTGATGAAGGTGTACGTGGAGACGGAAAGGGAGGTCGGTTTTGGTGGTTACCCGAAGAACAGGTCTTCCGATCGGTTTATTAGCGGCTTTCATTGCTTGGATGAGTGTGATTTCCGGCCCAACGTTGGCGAACGGTGGGGTGGAGGATGTCCAGCGGATTTTGAACACGCCGGAACGCCTGTCTCTCATCGTTGAAAAACGCCGACGGGAAATCAGCGCGTATTACGGGTCTAAAGATGCGTTACTCTTGTGGCTTGGAACGGATAGAGCCCGGGCCTTCTTGAATCTCCTGAGTAATGCGCATCTGCACGGTCTTCGTCCGGAAGACTATCCGCGTGCCTATCTGGAAGCCGAGCTCAAGTCCGTCGACGAAGGCCTAGATCCTGCAGAGATCGCATGGATTGAGCTCCTTTTCACAGGCCATTTTCTTGACTTTGCAAATGACCTCCGGGCTGGCCGGGTAACGCCTCGGGTGCTCTATCCTGGTGCCTACATGCCCGTCCACACAATCAACGGGACAGATGCCTTGAAGCGGCTCGCGGGCGCACCCCAACTGCCGGATTTCGTGTCGATTTGGGAGCCGCAGGACGATACCTATCGCTTGCTGAAAACACACCTTGAGCGTTTGTATGCAGTCAATGATGACGGCGGTTTTACATATTTGGTTATTAAAGAAACGCTGTCGCCGGGCGCGCAGGGTGATCAGATTCCTGATCTGCGGCGCCGGATGTTCGAAGACGGTCTTGTCGGCGAAGGCACAGGTGGAGAGCTTTTCGACAAGCGGCTTGCATTTGCGGTCGCCCAATCGAAACACAGATACGTTCTTCCTGTTTCCAGCGAGGTGACCCCCCGGCTTGTCCGCGCGCTGAACATTCCCATTGAGCGCCGGATCGAACAGGTCAGCAACGCCATGGAGCGCATTCGCTGGATCCCGCCGGAGTTTTCCCGGGTCAAGCTGTTCATCAACAAAGGTGAGAACCAGTTTGTGTTCTCTGAGTCTGGGCGCGTGGTGATGGAAGGCCAGGCTTTCGCCAACTGCCCGGACAGAAACCATGCGAATACGGCGACAGCCATTGAAGCTGTGACCTTTCATCCAACCTGGCAGGTTCCTCTGGAGTTTCTTGGCAAAGAATTGCTGCCGCGGTTGAAGGACGATCCGGCGGAGGTTGAGGGTGTTGGGTACTATTTGAGACGGAGAGGGGCGGATGTGCCGCTCAGTTCGCTCCCTTGGGGACAGGCAACGCCGCGTGCCATCAACCGTTTCAAAGACGAGTTCAATCTCTATCTGCCAGCTTCAGACGAAAATCCTCTCGGAAGCTACGCATTCCGGCTCCGGCAAGAACAGAAACTGGCGTTGTTCCATCTGGATACTGCCCCGGAAGACGGTGTGTTCTGCAACCCCTATCTTCCGGCCAATGCGTTTGGAATTGTCGATGGGTTGGGGTTGCTGGAACAAGTGATCGAGCCGAGGGTGTTTCCCGCCGAGGGAATTGAAAATCGGCTCGCACGCGGGGATACGATTACCTTTCCAGCCCGGTCGGGCCTGATGGCCGTTGCAACGCACCAGTCCGTCTGGCTGCAGCATCAAGGCGCAATCCGCTTCGGCCATGACCCCTATCTAGAGGATGCACGGCTCACGGCCGCTTTGTCCGGGAGACCAAAGCCCTAGGTCTCTCTCTTGGAATG
>CALDSI010000008.1 GCA_937911395.1 uncultured Labrenzia sp. | reverse complement strand
ATTGACCTTGCAGGGCGCGTTGGCAACATCCATTTTTCGGAAGTCCATGAACCGGAAAACGTCATTGGAGACATCGTCCCCGGCGACTTTCGCAAGGACATCGCGGGCTTTCGGACCTGCGATTGAAAGACCCACCCAGCCAAGGTTGATGGCTTCAATCGCAACGCTGCCATCATCCGGCAGATGCTTTTCGAACCACCGCATGTGATAGACTTCGGCCTGACTTGACCCGAACATGTAGAAGGTTTCGTCACTGGCTCGGGCGATGGTGAAGTCGCCGATCAATTTGCCGGCTTCGTTCAGCATCGGCGTCAGCACAATCCGTCCCACCTTCGGCATGGTGTTGGTCATCAGGTAGGACAGGTAGTCCTCGGCTCCTGCGCCGGTGATTTTGTACTTGGCGAAGTTGGCGATTTCGGTAATGCCAACCCCGGTTCGTACCGCTCGGCATTCCGCTCCAATCGCGTCAAAGTCGTTGGATCGCCGGAACGAGACGACATCTTCGGCCGTTTCGCCACCTGGAGCAAACCAGAGGGGAGTTTCGAGCCCCCAGCTGTCGCCCATGACAGCCCCTTGCGCCAACATCTTGTCGTAGAGCGGTGTTGTCTGGTGTGGACGCCCGGCGGGCAATTCCTCGTTCGGGAAGCGAATGCGGAACCGGCGGCTGTAGTTCTCCTGAACTTTCTTGTTCGTGTAGGCAAGCGTCGCCCAGTCACCGTACCTGGCGACATCCATGCCCCAGATGTCGTAGCCCGGATCGCCGTCGATCATCCAGTTGGCAAGTGTCAACCCAACGCCGCCGCCCTGACTGAAGCCGGCCATGACGCCGCAAGCAACCCAGTAGTTCTTGAGGCCCCGCACCGGGCCAACCAATGGATTGCCGTCTGGAGCAAAGGTGAACGGGCCGTTGATGATTTGCTTGATGCCGGCGTTTTGCAGGGCCGGGAAATGCTCAAAGCCGACCTCAAGTTCCGGAGAGATCCGGTCAAGGTCCGGTGCCAACAGCTCGTGCCCGAAATCCCATGGCGTTTCTTTCGGGCTCCAGGGGCGGCAGTTCTGCTCATAAGTGCCGAGCAGCATGCCCTTGCCTTCCTGGCGGGTGTAGATTTCCCCGCCAAAATCAAGGACGCCAATCAGCTCCTTGCCGGTTGCCTCGTTATGCGCAACGACTTCGGGCATCTCATCGGTGAGGAGGTACATGTGCTCCATAGCGAGCACCGGTAATTCTATCCCGACCATACGGCCGCATTCGCGGGCCCACAGACCGCCTGCGTTAACAACATGTTCGGCCCGGATGGTGCCCTTGTCCGTGATGACATCCCAGGTGCCTTCCGGGGTCTGCACCATCTCCTCAACCTTGGTGTGCCGATAGATCTCAGCGCCATTGATCCGCGCCGCTTTTGCATAGGCGTGGGTTGTGCCGGAAGGATCGAGATGTCCTTCAATCGGATCCCACAAGGCGCCGATAAAGTATTTCTCATCGAGGATCGGAAACATCTTTTTGGCTTCAGAGACCGAGATCAGTTCCAGATCCATGCCGAGATACCGGCCCTTGGCCTGGGCGAGACGTAGAAAGTCCATCCGCTCGGGAGTGTCGGCCAGCATCACGCCACCGGTCAGATGCAAACTGCAGGATTGGCCGGAGAGCTCTTCCAGGTCCTTGTAGAGATCATCAGTGTAGCTCTGGAGTTGTGAGACGTTCGTGTCTCCGTTGAGGGTGTGAAATCCACCCGCTGCGTGCCAGGAGGAGCCTGATGTGAGTTCGCTCCGCTCAACCAGGACCACGTCCTTCCAGCCAAGCTTGGTCAGGTGATAGAGCACGCTGCAGCCGACGACACCGCCACCAATCACGACAACCTGAGTATGGGACTTCATTCTCAATTGCTCCAAAAAGTCAGTTTCATCCGCTTAAAGCGCGGCATGTCAAAATTGGCTCGACCACTTTGAGAGCGATCAGCTTTAGGCGTGAAATCGATCCCGATTTAACGCCCGTTGATCTAGAAGTCGGTTGGCGCGCCGCCTTCTTCCTTGCGTCTTGCGACAAAGGCAGAGAGTTCTTCATCAATGGCCGGATCAAGAGCCGGGGCTTCGTAGGCCTCAAGTGCCTTCTTGTAGAGCGTGTTCGCCTTGTCGAATGCGACCGGGCTCCCAGCTTCCTGCCATGTCTCATAATTGCGCCAATCGGAAACGATCGGAGCATAGAATGCATCCTTGTAGCGGGCCTGGGTGTGCTCGGTTCCAAAGAAATGCCCCGCCGGACCCACATCTCGAATAGCCTCGATGGCAAGCGCCTCTTCCGACACATCAAGGGGCGTCAGATATTCGGCCAGCATCTGGAGGAGGTCGATATCCGTGATGAATTTCTCAAACCCGGCCGACAGCCCCCCTTCTAGCCATCCAGCGGCATGCTTGATCAGGTTGCCGCCGCCATTGATCGCTCCCCACTCCGACAATGTCGTTTCAAGTGCAGCCTGATAGTCGACCGTATTGGCCGCGCACACGCCGGAGGTCCGGAAGGGGA
>CALDSI010000007.1 GCA_937911395.1 uncultured Labrenzia sp. | reverse complement strand
CGACGAAGTGGACGATGCGTTGGATCAAAAACTCTCCGACATTATGTGGAGCGGTCCGGAAGGCGATCTGACGCTAACCGCCAACGCTCAGCCGGCTCTGATGGCTGTCAGTCTTGCCGCAATGCGGGTTCTGGAAGCCAAGGGCCTGGATTTGAAAGCGTCCGTTTCTTTCGTCGCGGGTCATTCGCTGGGTGAATACTCCGCTCTTGCGGCAGCTGGCAGCCTTGATGTTGCGACAGCTGCGAAACTCCTGCGCGTGCGCGGCAACGCCATGCAAAACGCCGTGCCGGTCGGGCAGGGCGCGATGGCAGCGCTTCTGGGTCTTGATTTCGAGGCTGCTGCTGAAGTTGCTAAGGATGCGGCGCAGGGCGAAGTCTGCCAGGCGGCCAACGACAATGCGCCGGGCCAGGTGGTAGTGTCCGGTCATGTGGCCGCCGTTGAGCGCGCCGTCGAAATTGCCAAGGCGCGCGGCGCGCGCCGGGCTGTTCTTCTGCCGGTAAGCGCACCGTTCCATTGTTCGCTGATGGGGCCGGCTGCAGAGGCCATGTCCGAAGCGCTCAACAATGCCGATATCAAGGCTCCAGTCGTGCCGCTCGTTGCCAATGTTCTCGCTGCGCCGATCACCGACCCGGTTGATATCCGCGACCGTTTGGTCGAGCAGGTGACAGGCACCGTGCGCTGGCGGGAAAGCATCTCCTGGCTCGCAGGCGAGGGCGTCGACACATTTGTTGAGGTTGGAACCGGCAAGGTCCTGACCGGCATGGTCAAGCGGATTGCCAAGGAAGCCAGCGGAATGGCCGTCAATTCGCTGGACGACATTGACGCGGTCATCGAAAAACTGTCCAGCTAAGATCCGAAAAACAACAACTAAAAACCCGGCCCGGCCAGGGCCTGTGCCATACGGCGCGAAAAGCGAGGAAGGACGTCATATGTTCAGCTTGGAAGGCAAGAACGCGCTGATCACCGGTGCGACAGGGGGGATCGGGGAATCGATTGCTCGGGCGCTTCACGCACAAGGAGCAACCGTCTCCCTGTCCGGTACCCGCGCTGAAAAGCTTGAAGCTCTAGCGGCCGATCTCGGTGAGCGTGCCTTCGTGACACCGGCAAATTTGTCGGATCGTGAAGCTGTCATGGGCTTGCTGCCGGCAGCTGAAGAGAAGATGGGCTCGGTGGACATCCTGGTAAACAATGCCGGGATCACCCGCGACAACATCTTCATGCGCATGAAAGACGAAGAGTGGGATCAGGTGCTGGAAGTCAACCTGACATCTGGCTTCCTTCTGTGCCGCGCCGCGATCAAGGGCATGATGAAGCGCCGTACTGGCCGGATCATCGGCATCACCTCTGTAGTGGGCGTGACCGGAAATCCGGGGCAGGTCAACTATGCCGCGGCCAAATCCGTCATGATCGGAATGTACAAGTCTTTGGCGCGTGAGGTGGCAAGCCGCAACATCACCGTCAACTGCATCGCACCGGGTTTCATTGAAACCGCGATGACCGATGCGCTCAATGACAAGCAGAAAGATTCGATTTTGACCAGCGTGCCAGCAGGGCGTTTGGGCACCGCTGCCGAGATTGCATCGGCCGCTACCTATCTTGCCAGCGACGAGGCCGCCTATGTCACAGGGCAGACGCTGCACGTCAATGGCGGTATGGCAATGATTTAAAAGGATGATTTGCCGAGCAGGCAAAAATAATCCCGGCTGCAAAGAAGCGGCTCTGACCGGCTGGTAATGGTCAACAAAGTGTGTTACCTACCCGCCGATTGTTACAAATTGCACATCTTGGCCCGGTCTCAGGCCGGGGTGTGCAAAGACACACTTGAGTTCAGTGAGTTCGGTCCGCCGCGTTTCCAGTCAACCGGTCCGGCGCCGTGCCGCGAGTGATGAACAGACGAAAACCAAGGAAGTAAAAGATGAGCGATATCGCGGATCGAGTTAAGAAAATCGTTGTCGAGCACCTCGGCGTAGACGCAGATAAGGTTGTTGAAGGCGCAAGCTTTATTGACGATCTGGGCGCAGACAGCCTCGACACCGTTGAGTTGGTCATGGCTTTTGAAGAAGAATTCGGCGTTGAAATTCCAGACACTGCAGCTGAAACCATCCTGACCGTTGGCGACGCTGTAAAATTCCTGGAAGCCAACAAGTAAGGGGTCTACCCCTTTCTTGAACCTTATTCGAAGATCGGGCCGGCGGGGTAATGTATCCCGCCAGGCCCTTCTAACGTAAGTGCGGGTGTATGAGGCGAGTAGTCGTAACAGGGTTGGGCATGGTAACGCCGCTGGGCGGCACTGCCGATGTCACTTGGAAGAATATCCTGTCAGGAAAAAGCGGGGCCAATCAGGTCACGAACTTCAAAGTGGACGATCTGGCTTGCCAGATTGCTTGCCAAATCCCGCGCGATCCGGCTGTTGAAGGTGCGTTTAATCCGGACGACTGGATGGACGTGAAGGAACAGCGCAAGGTTGATGACTTCATCGTTTACGCCATGGCTGCTGCCGATCAGGCGATCGCCGATTCCGGCTTCAAAGCCGAAACTTACGAACAACAGGTTCGATCCGGTGTTTTGATCGGGTCTGGTATCGGCGGTTTGCAGGGTATTGAAAAAGGCGCCCACATGCTCGTCGAAAAGGGGCCACGCAGGATCAGCCCGTTCTTTATTCCGGGCCGCCTGATCAACCTGGCTGGCGGTTATGTGTCCATTCGCCATGGCCTCAAAGGCCCGAACCACGCTGTGGTGACAGCCTGCTCAACCGGCGCGCATGCGATCGGTGATGCTTCGCGTCTCATCGCATTTGGTGATGCCGACGTGATGGTCGCCGGCGGTACGGAATCTCCGGTCGGACGGCTAGCACTGGCTGGCTTTGCCGCCTGCCGCGCACTTTCCACCGGGTTTAATGATGCGCCGGAAAAAGGCTCCCGACCCTATGACAAGGACCGTGACGGTTTCGTTATGGGCGAGGGCGCGGGCATCGTCATCCTCGAAGAATACGAGCACGCTGTAAAACGCGGTGCAAAAATTTACGCCGAAGTTATCGGCTACGGTATGTCCGGCGATGCTTATCACATCACGGCCCCGTCTGAAGATGGCGATGGCGCTTACCGCTGCATGGAAGCCGCGCTTAATCGCGCAGGCATAACGGCAGCCGATGTGGATTACGTCAACGCACACGGCACTTCCACGCCGCTTGGGGACGAGATCGAGCTTGGGGCAGTAACCCGCCTTGCCGGTGAACATGCGTCCAACCTGACGATGTCCTCCACCAAGTCTTCCATCGGTCACCTGTTGGGGGCTGCTGGCGCGGTAGAGGCGATTTTCTCTGTCTTGGCAATTCGCGACGGAATGGCTCCGCCTACGATCAACCTTGACAATCCATCGGTTGAAACCGAAATCGACCTTGTGGCGCACAAATCGAAACAAATGAACATTGATGTTGCCTTGTCGAACTCTTTTGGCTTCGGTGGAACCAATGCGTCGCTTGTTTTCCGTAAAGTTGCCGCATAACGCATTCACAGTTCATCGGGCCGAAAGCCGATTCGTTCGTTCGGCCCGTTTGTTTTACACGTGACTGCAGTTTGACAGGCCCGTGAGATCTTGTCAGGAGGTGCGATAGGCCATGGGCATTAAGCCGAAAAGTCCGCGCGAAGCATTGCAACCCGAGCCGGCACCTGCGCCTCCGCAACGCTCCCGACATGTGCGCAATCCAATCGTCATCCTGATCAATATGGTCATTTCTCTGGCGGTCTTCGGGCTGGCAGCTGTTGGCGGCGCGCTTTATTTTGGCAAGCACATGTTCGAGCAGGCTGGGCCGCTCACTGAAGACGCGACGATCATTATTCCATCAGGTTCCGGTCTGACCGGGATCACCGACCGCCTCGCAGCAAAAGGCGTGATCGACGACAACATGCTTGATGAGTGGGTGTTCCAGCTTGGCACGCGGTTCTACAAGAGTGCGACCAAGCTGAAAGCCGGTGAATACGCATTCGCGCCTGGCGTCTCTATGAAAGACGTGATGACGGATCTGGTCGACGGCAAAGCCGTGACGCACTCCGTCACGATGCCGGAAGGCTGGACCACCGCTCAAATCATCGAGCGGGTTCGCGAACATCCGATTCTCGTTGGAGAGATCACGGACGTGCCTGCCGAAGGCGCACTTTTGCCTGAAACATATACCTTTGCGCGGGGAGCAACGCGACAGTCCGTTCTGAACCAGATGCAGGCTGCACAGGACAAACTCCTGGCAGAAATCTGGGAGCGACGGGTAGAAGATCTGCCGGTGGATACACCGGAGGAACTGGTGATCCTGGCGTCCATCGTTGAAAAGGAAACGGCGCTCGCCGACGAGCGGCCGCGGGTCGCCGGGGTCTTTGTCAATCGCTTGAACCAGAACATGCGCCTGCAGTCGGATCCGACCATCCTGTACGGCCTTTATGGCGGGGAGGCGTGGCTCAAGGATCGGTCTGCGATCAAGCAGTCTGAGATCGACGCTGAAAACAATTACAATACATACCAGATTGACGGCTTACCGCCGGGGCCGATCGGCAATCCGGGCCGGGCTGCCATGGAAGCCGTCGCCAATCCGTCCCGGACGAAGGATTTGTTCTTTGTCGCTGACGGGACGGGCGGACACATTTTTGCAGAAACATATGATCAGCACCGCGCCAACGTACGCAAATGGCGTGAGATAGAGCGGCAGCGCCGTCAGGCAGAACAAAACTGACCGCACGCTGACACCTTTGGGGCACCGCAGATTTAGCGGTCAAAACCGGCAGAGATCCGGAGGGGCATATGGCACTTGCCAGCATGACAGGGTTCGCGCGCGCGCCCGGTGAATCCGGCGTCGTTCGCTGGACATGGGAACTGAGGTCCGTAAACGGAAAATCTCTCGACCTCCGAATCCGCATCCCGACAGGTTTGGAAGCCCTTGAGCCAAAGATCCGGGAGCGGTGCAGCAAGGTACTGCGTCGGGGCAATATCTCCATCGGCTTGTCGATGCAGCGGGATCAGGCCGAAAATCAGCTTCAGGTGAACGAAGCCGCCCTGGAATCTGTCTTGTCCGCGATTAAACTGCTCGAAACCAGAATTCCAAATGTGGCTCCTCCCACCCTCGATGGTATTTTGGCGCAAAAGGGTGTTTTCGAGCTCAAGGAGCAGGAAGACGATGAGGCGGCGCAGCAAGCCTTGCACAGCGCTCTTTTGACCTCACTTGATGCGGCACTGATTGATCTTGTCGACATGCGCCATTCTGAAGGTGCAGCGATCGGCAAGGTCGTTCACCAGCAGATCGATACGATTGCGAGTCTGACACAGGCTGCAGAAGACCTGCCGGCACGCCAGCCGGAGGCGATTAAGGCTCGGCTGAAAAAAATGGTCGAGGAGCTCCTTGATGCATCGGAGACAAAGCTCGATCCGCAGCGTTTGCATCAAGAAGCTGTCTTCCTGGCGACAAAAGCCGATATCCGGGAAGAGCTCGACCGCCTCCATGCCCACGTGAACGCGGTGAGGGAGCTGCTCGACACCGGCGGCGCTATTGGCCGCCGCCTTGATTTTCTTGCACAAGAATTTAACCGGGAAGCCAATACACTGTGTTCAAAGTCCAATGATGTGGACCTTACGGCAATCGGGCTGGACTTGAAGGCCGTCATAGATCAAATGCGCGAGCAGATACAAAACCTGGAGTGAAACGGTCATGACGGACACGGCAGTTGGAACTCGTGTGAGTGCGGATGAAGCCGAGCAGCAGCGCCGCGGGCTGATGCTTGTATTGTCCTCGCCCTCTGGCGCCGGGAAGTCGACCATTGCCCGGCTGTTGCTGGAAAAGGAAAACAACCTCGAACTTTCCATTTCTGTGACGACCCGGCCACGCCGGTCGAGCGAAGTGGACGGGGTGCATTACCACTTCCTCGATCCAAACCGTTTTGAACAAATGCGGGCCCATGACGAGTTGCTGGAATGGGCGGAAGTCCACGGCAATTATTATGCGACGCCGCGCGGACCCGTTGAAAACGCAATTGAAAACGGCCGGGACATTCTGTTCGATATCGATATCCAGGGCACGTTTCAGCTTTATGAAAAGATGCGTGACGACGTCGTCTCGATCTTCATTCTGCCGCCCTCCATCGCCGAAATGAAATCCCGTCTCTACCGCCGTGCGGAAGACGCGGATGATGTCATTGCAAAGCGGATGAAAACCGCCGTTGGCGAAATGCGGCATTGGTCGAAGTACGACTATGTCGTCGTGAACGACGATCTGGAGCGGGCCTACGAAAATGTCCGGGCCATCCTGAAAGCAGAACGCCTCAAGCAGGCACGGTCGCCAAAAATTGGGTCCTTGATTCAAGGCATGGTCGACGACCTGGAAGTCGAATTGGACTCCAAAGACTAAGCGCCGGACCGCTGCTCCAACGCACTCTGGAGTGCTTAATTCCCCAGTGCGCCTGCCGCATGAAACGTGTTCGCCAGGTTCACGAAACCTGCGATGTCAATTTCTTCTGCGCGGGCGGTTGGTTTAAGCCCAGCCTTTTCAATCAAACGTTCTGCATCCGGGGACAGGGACTTGAGACTTGCACGCAGCATCTTGCGGCGTTGTCCAAATGCGGCCGCAGTCAATTTCTCCAAGCTGGAAAGATCGCAGGGGAGTGGGGCCGGATAGGGGGTGAGCTGCACGACCGCAGATGAGACTTTCGGCGGCGGGGTAAACGCTATCGGGCTGATGTCGAACAAGCTACGGCACTTGCCGCGCCAACCGGCAAGGACCCCGAGCCGGCCGTAAGCTTTGGAGC
>CALDSI010000006.1 GCA_937911395.1 uncultured Labrenzia sp. | reverse complement strand
CAACCCGGCCATGATCATCATACCGGACCGAGATCCGGAGCACCCAAGGCGTGTGCTTGCAGGCTTTTCTCAGGTGGCTCGATCGGTCCTTTATGTCGGCATGCCGGCAGAGGTTGCCTGTGACACAAACTTCAATGTTGCGATGGTTGATTCCGTTCTTCCTGCCCGGATTGCGGGGATCCAGCCGGAGATCGCTGCGGGCCAGATAACCGCGACCGGCCGTTTGCTGGAACCTTCACAGTTTTCGGTCAGAGGTGAAGTTACGGTGCTCCTTGAAATGGTTCACCCGGAACACGAGCAGCTTCTGGTTAACGGCAGTGGATGTATTGTGCAGACCTATGATCGTAACTTTGGTCACGGTCTGGCTGGCCACGTGTTGAGTGGGCTCGGGATCATCAAGGCCTGGGGGCTGCGGATCAAAGTCTGGATCGCTTTGGTCACCGGTGTCGGACTGGCCGGCGGCGGTCATTAAACTTTTGCTGGATTGGGACACCCGTAAATCCCGTCCGGCCCCCTCCCTCGGGATTGAGGGGTGGGGCGGGGCCGGATGGGCGGTGCAGCCGGTTCAATGCCTGTGGGAAGGTATCGAGCCGGCATTACCGATCGTGTTGAAATCGTAGGAGACGCGGTCGCATCGGCAGCATGGCCGCCTTTGACAGAGGGAGGCCAAGCGCCGCCGTGTGTTTATCTAACTCGTCGCGTTGCTCGCCGGGCTGGCGTCCGGTTCGGCGTCATCGGCCGTTACCAGGCGGCCTTCCTGGGCCTTATAGAAATACTGGCTTGCGATCAGCCAACCCTTGAGCGGCCTCAGCATGGGAATGCAGGTCAAAAGGATCAGCGGCAAGGTTGTGACGAGGTGCACCCAGTAAGGGGCAGTAAACGCGATTTCCAGCCAGATGCCGAAGGCCACGGCAGGTATGCAGCCAAAGCAGATCACAAAGAAAGCCGGGCCGTCGGCCGGGTCGGCAAAGCTGTAGTCGAGACCGCACACCTTGCAGCCCTTGGCCATGGTGAGAAAGCCATCAAAAATCTTGCCTTCACCGCAGCGTGGGCAGCGTCCACGAATGCCGGTTTGAAGCGGGGGCAGTTTGGGCCAGTGATGCTGAGTGCTCATGTTTGAAGCCTTTCCGGTCAGGTCGTCTCCTGGCCGCCGTATGCAGTCAATCTTAAAATTGACGTCATTTTGTCTGCAGTCAATATTGCAAAATTGAACCTGTTTCGCAAGCAGGGCCGGTGCGGCATTTTGGTTCTGCCGGGAACTCGACCAGTCAGAAATAGGCGGACGCCTGTTCCGGGGAGCTGTCCAGGAGGCTCGCGATCGTCTCCAGTGCCGTATTCAGATTGGTGCGCGGAACAGGGCCGCCCAGACACAGGCGTACAGCCTCCAGCGACGGGCCGGTAACTGTAAACGCATCACTTTCCGTCACGCCGATCTCGAGACCGCGCAGCTGGCTTGCAAAACTTGAGCGGGTCCAGCCGTTGGTAAGTGAGAGCCACAGATGAAAACCGTTTGGGTCTGTGCGATGCGCTAGGTCCTGAAAATAGTGCGCGGCAAGCTTTTGCCGCTCCGCGCTTTCGCTTGCGACAGCTGCGCAGATTTCGGTCGCTGTTCCGTCCAGGATCCACTGCGTTGCAAGCGCAACGGTGAGCGGGGCAGGCATCACCTGGCTTGTGCGCAACGCACGGGAGACTTGCCAACCGGCCTTCTTTGTCGGCGCTTGCACGTAGGCAAGGCGAAGCCCCGCGCCGAGGGTCTTCGACAAGGAGCCGATGTACCATGTGTTCCGGGGGGCGAGTGCCGCCAGCGGCGATGGAGCGGAGGGCAGCAAGGGGCTGTAAGGATCATCTTCCAGGATCGGCACAGCATACCGGGCCGCAATATTGGCGATAGCGCGGCGCCGCTCCTCCGGCATTGTGTACGTTGTCGGGTTTTGGATCATTGGATTGAGGTAAAGCGCTTTCAGGTCACCTGTTTTGCATGTCTTTTCCAATGCATCCGGCACAATTCCGTCGTCATCCATGTCCAGCCCGGTCAGATGCAGACCCATTTGAGCCGCAAGAGATCTTATGCCTGGATAGGTGATCGTCTCGCACGCGATATGATCGCCTGGGTCTGTCAGTGTCATCAGGATCGCGGCAAGTGCTGCCTGGGCTCCGGGGGCAATCAGAATGCAGTCAGTGTCTGGCGCCAGGCCAGCCTGATGAAGCCAGAGGCTGGCCGCTTTCACGTCTAGCTCCGAGCTCTCAAACGTCTGATAGCGCATCAGGGCAGGAAGATCGGCAGAGAGCACGCTCAGGCTCTTCTGCATCTTCGCCTGAAGCTCGAGGGCACTCGGCTCAGGCGGCAGATTCATGGAAAAATCGGGAGTGGCCGACCGCGTCGGATTTTGCGGCAGCACGCCGATCGGGACCGTGTTTTTGTTACCTGAGACAAATGTGCCGCTGCCGACGAGCGAAGAGATGACGCCTCTGCGGCGCGCTTCATTATAGCCCCGGGCGACGGTGGTGAAGTCGAGCCCGAGCTGAACGGCAAGTCGACGCTGAGCAGGCAGTCGGTCTCCGGTTTTCAAGACGCCCGATGCAATGTCCTCTTCGATGCTGTCGGCAAGCGCGAGGTAGCGGGGCGCTGCGCTGCGGCTGAGGTCAGGGCACCAATCGGTCATTGTCGATCACTTTCCAAATTGACTGCATATTGACTGTATAGTGCAGTCAATCAAATTTGTCATCCCGCGGCAGTTCAGTGAAACGGGGGTGAGGTGTTTTTCGTACGCGGTGCGCCTTTCGGCATCTTGTCAGGGCTCTATACTGAAAGGCCAGATTGATAACGCCGGGAGACGACGTTTGGAGTTCAAATCGATTGCCACTGCCATCCTGGCGCTCGGCGCATTCTCAACGGCACATGCGGCCGGACCCGATGGGCCGCCAATCGGTGAAGCGATCAAGGATGTTCCGCTGTTCGATGCGCATGTCCATTACAAGGAACCGGCATGGCAAAGGTTTCCGGTCGAAACCATCATCGAACTGATGGACGAAAACGGGGTCGCCATGGCGCTGGTGTCGTCCACCCCGGATGAAGGCACCATCATGCTCTGGGAATATGCCGCCAATCGCATCGTCCCGGAGCTTCGGCCTTATCACGGCGCGGCCGGGTCCTCCAACTGGACCAAGACGGAGGGGATGGACGCCTACCTGGAGACGCGTCTTGAGACTTATCCGCACGAGGGCATTGGTGAATTCCACATCCACCGCTTGGACACGTCTGATGAGCCGCTCTTCCGCAAGATCATCAAGATGGCGAAGGACCGGGATATCTACTTGCACGTTCACTCCGGCGCGGAGCCGATCCGGTGGCTCTATGGGCTGGACCCGGATGTGAAGATCATCTGGGCGCATGCTGGCCTCTCCACGCCGGCGTCAGAGGTCTACGCGCTGATGGAGCAGTTTCCGGATCTTCTCGCCGACACTTCTTTGAGAGAATGGGAAATTGCCGGGCCGGGCGACAAGCTGAGCCCCGAGTGGGTGGAGATCATTCTCGATTTCCAGGACCGGTTGATGATCGGCAGCGACACCTGGGTGAACAGCCAGTGGGAAAACTATTCGGCGATCATGGACATGAACCGCCTGTGGCTCTCCCAATTCCCGCGCGAGATCGCCGAAAAACTCGCCTACAAGAACGCCGAACGGGTTTTCGGACGCAAGATTTCCATGGAGCAGATCGGGACGCGGTGAGGGGTTACGGCCAGATCAGCGGTGCAGCGGTGTTCTCGGCATCGCCGGTGGAGACTTTGGTGCCGCCTTTGATCTTGGCTTTTCCGGACGCGACGAGCTGCAGGGCTTTCGGGTAGATCTTGTGTTCCACGTCCAAAACCCGGGCCGCGAGGCTGTCGGGCGTGTCCTGATCGAGGATCGGGACAGCGCCTTGTGTGATGATCGGTCCGTCATCCATTTCAGCAGAGACAAAATGCACGGTGGCGCCGTGCAGTTTGACGCCTTCTTCGAGCGCCCGTTCATGGGTGGCAAGGCCCTTGAAAGACGGCAGCAAGGCCGGGTGAATGTTGATCATCCGGCCCGCCCAGGCGTTGACGAGGTAAGGCGAGAGGATCCGCATGAAGCCGGCCAGGGCGACAAGATCGATCCTGGCGGCTTTGAGGACTTCATCGACGGAACGCTCAAAGGCTTGCCTGTCGCCGCCGAATTCCGTGTGGTCGACAACCGCTGTGGCAATCCCAAACTCCTCAGCCCGCTCAAGCCCCTTGGCGTCTGGCCGGTTGGAAATGACCAGCGAGATCTCTGCCGGAAAAGCCGGATCCATAGCCGCGGAAATCAAGGCGCCCATGTTTGAGCCGCGGCCGGATATCAAAATGGCGGTCTTTTTGCGGCTCATGATGGCAGGCCCCCCGGTTTCGGATTATGGCTTTCGGATCAATGTTGTCAGATTAAAGCTTGAGTGCGCTGTCAAACAGGACGGGGCTGCTGCCAGCCGTTTCAATCCGGCCGATTTCGACAACGGTTTCACCAGCTGCTTGCAGCGCGGCCGAGCCCGCTGCGGCTTCTTCGCCTGCGACCACAGCACCCATGCCGCTGCCGCAGTTGAAGGTGCGCAGCATTTCAGCTTCCGCAACACCGCCTTTTCCGGCAAGCCAGGAGAAAACCGGCGCCACGGAGATCCTGGAAAGATCGATGCGCGCAGAAGATCCTTTTGGCAGGACGCGCGGCAGGTTCTCCGGCAGTCCCCCGCCGGTGATGTGCGCGAGCGCCTTGATGCCGCTGGTTTCCTTCAGGGCCGCGAGGAGCGGTTTGACGTAGATTTTGGTAGGAACCATCAACGCCTCGCCAAGGGTCTGGCCTTCTGCGAACGGCGCAGCGGCTGACCATTCAAGCCCGGAAAGCTCGACGATCTTGCGCACCATGGAGTAGCCATTGGAATGAACCCCGGAGGACGCGAGGCCGAGGAGCACATCGCCGTCAGCCACATCCTGGCGCGGTAGGATTTCGCCGCGCTCCACAGCGCCAACGGAGAAACCTGCAAGGTCATAGTCGCCTGCCGCATACATTCCCGGCATTTCCGCCGTTTCACCGCCAATCAGGGCAGCGCCCGACATCTTGCAGCCATCGGCGATGCCAGCGACCACATCGGTGGCCGTGTCGACATCCAGCGCGCCGGTCGCAAAATAGTCGAGGAAGAATAGAGGCTCGGCGCCCTGAACGATCAGATCGTTGACGCACATGGCAACCAGATCGATCCCGACGGTGCGGTGCTGACCGGTTTCAATCGCGATTTTCAGCTTGGTGCCAACGCCGTCATTGGCAGCCACCAGAACCGGATCGGTAAATCCGGCGCCCTTGAGATCGAAGAGACCGCCAAATCCACCGATGTCACTGTCTGCTCCGGGGCGGGATGTCGCCTTGACCAGCGGCTTGATCCGATCGACCAGCGCATTGCCAGCGTCGATGTCGACCCCGGCATCGGCATAGGTCAAACCGTTGGAACCGGAAGAAGACGATTGGCTCATGAGGCGCTCCAAAGCTGGCTGCGGTTGGCTTTGCCTGCTGCGCTTACAGCCTGGGGCTTCAGAAAACAAGAGCCGGGAGGGCGAAGTCACCGGCAAATGCCGGACCCTTGACCTGCCAGCCCCGGACATCCTAACTGCACAAAACGAGAGAGTGCCGGGCACAGGGATGCATACCGTGCAGCCGGCAGACCCTATTCGGAACAAGGAAACCGACATATGACATTGCGCCGTCAGATCCAGTTCTGGCTGATTTCCCTGTTCGCTTTCTGCGCGTTTCTCTATGTGTTTTCAGGCGTCTTGCTGCCGTTTGTGGCTGGCGCTGCCGTTGCTTACCTGCTCGATCCGGTGTGCGACCGGCTGGAAAAGCTCGGCATGGGGCGTCTTTGGGCAACGTTCACCATTCTGCTGGCGTTTGTCTTCTTGCTCATTCTGTTTTTTATCTTGCTGCTGCCGGTTCTCGGAAACCAGCTGGCATCGTTTCTCGAACGCTTTCCGGAGCTGGTGCGCCAGCTTCAAGGCCTGGTGAACGAGCAAATGGGCCAGCGTCTTGCAGAAGCCGCCGGGATCAATCTTGCAGATCTTCAGGCCAGCATGGCCGATATGGTCGGGCAGGGCGCGGCTTTCGTCGGCAAACTGGCGCAATCGGTCTGGAGCGGCGGTCAGGCGCTTTTGTCGATCCTGTCTCTCTTCGTTATCACGCCCGTCGTGGCTTTCTACCTGCTGCTCGACTGGGATCACATGATTGAAAAGATCGACGGCTGGCTGCCACGCGATCATCTTGAGGAAATCCGTGGTCTTGCCCGCGAGATGGATGGCGCTGTTGCCGGTTTTGTTCGCGGGCAATTGTCGGTCTGTCTTTTGCTTGGCGCGTTTTATGCCATCGCGCTCGCCGTTGCCGGGCTGAATTTTGGTCTTTTGATCGGAATGGGCGCAGGCCTCGTCAGTTTCATCCCGTTTGTCGGTGCGGGACTGGGTTTCATTGTCTCCATGGGGGTCGGCGTCGTGCAATTCTGGCCGGAATGGCCCATGATCCTTGTCATCGGTGCAATTTTTGCGGTCGGGCAGTTTCTTGAGGGGAATATCCTCCAGCCGAAACTCGTTGGAAACAGCACAGGCCTTCATCCGGTGACGCTCATGTTTGCCCTGTTTGCCTTTGGATATCTCTTTGGATTCGTGGGGATGTTGATTGCAGTTCCGGCAGCGGCCATGATTGGCGTGCTTGCACGTTTTGCGCTGAAGCAGTACCTAGCGAGCCCGGTTTACACCGGGAGCCGCCGATTGAGCAAAATCGGGCCTGAGGACACCGCCTCCCAAGAGGGAGCCAACGAGTAGACGAGTTAAGATGGCGGAAACACCGCGCCAATTACCCTTGGATTTGCCGCATGATGCTGCTCTTGGCCGCGAAGACTACCTTGTGGGCAAATCCAACCAGGCGGCGTTTGAGCTCCTGGAGCGCTGGCCGGATTGGCCGTCGCCCGTCATCATCCTGGCGGGTCCGGTCGGCTCCGGCAAAACGCATCTGGTCGAGGCTTTCCGTGATGAAACCGGCGCTGCAGTTATTCAGGCGCGGGATTTGACTGAGGCCGGTGTCTCCGCGCTTGTCTCAGCACCTGCCTGTGTCGTTGAAGATGCGCATCGCGGTGTCAACAACACGGCTTTGTTTCATCTGCTGAACGCGGCGCGTCAGGCGGGCAAGACGGTTTTGATTACCAGCCGCACTTGGCCGGCGTCCTGGAAGATATCCTTGCCGGATCTCCTATCGCGATTGCGTGCTGCAACACCGGTCGAAGTGCTGGAACCGGATGACGATCTGCTGCGGCGGGTTCTGGTCAAGCTCTTTGCAGACCGGCAGATCGCCGTTGATATCGGTGTTGTGGACTATCTGGTCGTGCGCATGGAACGGTCGTTGGAGGTTGCTTTGAGGGCCGTGGATGCCATCGACAGGGAAGCGCTGGCCGGCCGGGTGAAAATCACCAAGCCACTCGCGGGCCGCGTTCTTGAAACAGTCACAGGCTCCGATTAACGGCCTCACGGCTTGGTCACCCGAATCTTAAGTTCGTCTCTTTGTGCAGCCTGCTCGGTACGAACTTCCGATTCAAAAGGGTGACCAACAAGTTTATGTTTCTAGTGTGGTTTCCGAATTTGAAGTTCTCTACGGAGAGCGTTGCTGTGACGTGGCGAACTTCAAATTCACCACACTAGGCCATTGAGCTTTCAGATGTTATGACCAGAAGCGACCCGGCAACGTGCTGAGTTGAGCCAATGCTTCGGACCGGAGGAACCTTTATGACCGAGACTGTTGACGCACCTGACACTGCCTCCTCAGTGCAAAAGGTGCCCACCCACCCGGACATCAAGGCAGCGCGGGATACGGCTGCGCATCTACCGACATCGACAGCCCGGTTTATGAACCGCGAATTGTCCTGGTTGCAGTTTAACCTCCGGGTTTTG
>CALDSI010000005.1 GCA_937911395.1 uncultured Labrenzia sp. | reverse complement strand
CTGCATGGGTCCTCGTTCAGTTTAGCGGTTAGACGTCAAAGGCTCTTCTTGCCACATTCCTCCACAATGACACCAGCCGGCCAATCAACGGTTTTGGAAAAGGTTCTGCAGAACAATTCAGATCTCCGGGCTGTTCTTGGAGAGGTTCTGTCTGCAGAGCGGAAGGACGGCCTGAGCAATCAGGTTTTGCGGATCTCGGCTCAGAAGGGCGTATTCTTTTTGCGTCTCGGGCAGGCTGGGTCTGAGGCTCTGGTCGACCGGTTTGCAGAGGCCCAAAATCTGCGATTGGCCGCCAAACTTGGCGTTGCCGTTCCACCAGCGTTCATCGATCCAGGCAGCGGGCTACTGCTAACGCGGGCCCTTAAAACCAGCCAAGCCGGGAACACTGACTTTCCGGACAAGCTGGGACAAGAGCTTGCTCGGCTCCATAATTCAAAGCTGAGATTTGAGGGGGAGATCAATCCGAACACGACATTTGCGGAGCTTCGGATGCGGATTTCTGAGACGCTTGATAGCAATCCAAAATTGTCGCTGTCGAAGGATGTTTTGGGGGTTCTTTCTGAGCTCGAGCGGCTGATGGCAAAGGTGGAGGTGCAAAGCCAACCGGTGCTGGTGCCGAGCCATGGGGATTTATCTGAGGGCAACTGCCTGCTGGCTGAAGACTGTCTCTGGCTGATCGATTGGGAATTCTCCGGCATGGCGGACCCTTGCTGGGATCTTGCTTATGCCATTCAGGAAATCGGATTTGACTTGGAAGCTGAGCGGCGGTTTTTGACTGCCTACGAATCCGGGCAACACCAACCCATTGACCGAGCCGCTTTGGAGGTCATGAAAGCGCGGTGTGATGCCATTTCAGCTCTATGGGCAGTTGTTCAGCTTCTGGACGGGCGCGATCCGGAGACGTTCGCACCTTTTGCTCTTGAACGCGCGGCCCGTGCCCTAAAACGGAAATCGGTGTAGCGGCACTGTCAAACGCCGCTGTGTCGTTTAGTCGGCCTTATCGGTTCCAGGAGCTGCAAGGCAGGCGCTGTAGAGCTGGTTCATGCGCGTTTGCAAGTTCGGGTCCTGGGGCGTGCTGAGCAACGGTTCCCAGATGTTTTCCGCCTTCAAGCCATCAAGTGTGCAGCGGCATGCGGCAACACAAAGTGCCTGATCTCCGATACTTGCTGCGCAGTTTTCCGCGCAATTGGTCTGAAAGCTGCGGCTGGTCCGGTCCATGTTTGGTCCCAGCAGCGTCACACTCCAAACCAGACCATAAAGAAGCGGTTGATGCAGAAGATAGATCGGCAGGGAATGGCGGCCCATCCATCTGAGCGCCCTTCCTGCGAGACCGCCGAACTCCATCTGTTTGAGGGAGGGCATGAAAGCGGACCGGCGCATGGCCTTTGACAGAGCCACACCTAATAGAGTTGCCCCGGTCCACGGCGCGAGCGGGACATAATCGACGCTGGGCATAGCTGGAGTGCCAAGGCCGGTCCAGAGCCACATATCACCATCAAACACACTCGAGGATGCCCAGTGCGGCAGGGTGAGGATGATCGCGCTGGCAACCAGGGCGTAGAGCAGCGGAAGTCGCGTGAACGGCAGAGCGATCAGACTGGAAACAGCGATGCAATGCAGAATGCCGAACCGGACAAAGCTGTCTCCAAAGGCAAAGTAGGTGCCGATCGACACACAGGCGGCGGAAGCAGCGCTAAGCGCAAAGCGTTTCCAGAAGGAGCGCCAGCGGATTTCCTCGTAATGCGCAAGATCCAGGCTCACCCCGACCAGGATCAGGAAGCTGGCGGCGATCGAGACGGCAAATGTGCGCCAACCAGGAGCCCCTCCGACATCCCAGTCAACGAAGGCGAACCACGAGAGGTCCCATGAAAAATGGTAGATCGCCATGGCAACGATCGCCACGCCGCGGGCCAAATCAAGAACGGCGAGACGGCCCGCATTTGTCGGGGGCACACCGCTTGATGGACTGTTTATGGAGGTTTGTGTCATGGCTTCCGGTCAACGTTCGTCCATGACCAATAATCTGACAGGCTGGAGATGCAAGCCGCTCGGTGTATTCGACCGGGACAACCCTAACTGTTGAATGCCATGATCAAAGTCGTGACCAATGCGGCCGCCCCGAAAATAGCCCCAACGAACGGCCAGGGTGACGGTCTTTGTGTCGCAAAGATTTCCTGATTGACCGGATCACGCAGCATTCACACCACCCCTTCGATCACCACAACTGTGCCCGAGGTTGCTGCATAATTTCCGCGGCGAAAAGATGGTAAACGAGATCTAAAGATGTTTTCCCAAGGAAAACGCCAAGCTGTGGACTGCGCGAAAAGGATCAGGAAAACGGATTGACTCAAGCCAAGCCGCTGAGCCGCCAAAAGATTTTTTGGCTGGGAATGCTTACAGGGAGAGGGAATCCAAGCCGGCTTCCAAGTGATCTGCAAGCATCGGCATGCCAAGCAGGTAGGAAGCGGTTGAGCCGACAGCCCGATCCTTGGCTTCCTGAATTGCTTGCGCGAAGTCTTCCGCCTCGAAATCGCCCCGGCCGATCCAAGTAATGGCGACCAGCTCCGCAGCTTCGTCGACGTTCAGATCTTCCAAGAGTTCGCGCAATTCCTCATCGGAGAGATTGTCGCTTTCTTCTTCTGCCAGACCGTCGTGGCCATGAGCTTCTTCCAGGGTGTCGGCGTCAAACTCGACGTCCCCTTCATGACCATCTTCGAACGTATCGGCAGTGGTTTCTGCAACCGCGCGGGCTTTTTGTGCCAGCATCCGTACAGTGTCAGCCGAGAGAGAAAGATCGATGTCCATGGCAGCCTCCGAAGAACTGACTTCTTTATCGATCCACTTTTGTCCGTTGGCAATGGCCATGGCCTAATTTCCTGTTTCTCAAACATTCCGACAGGAGGCCCTTTTGGCATTGCGCTTGGAACCTCCAGATCAAATGACTGTATATGGAGGTCCTGTTCATGGCCTTGATCGGTATCAACGCGCTGGTGGTGTCCGCCTGGCCCTCAAGACCTCATTTGCCAAATTCGGAGTGCAGCGGCTGTGTCAGGGCAGGTATGGTGGTGCCCGGTGTTGTTGCGTCCTTTGCCTCAGATCCCGCAATAGCGGCGGCTGCGGTCAGGATTGCCGCCAAAAATATACCGAGGCAGATAGCCTGCAACAGAGGCCGGGCGTCCTGCAGGTCCCTGGACCTGTTGCGATTTACCGTCTGGGTTTCGGCGGTCTGGGTTTGAATATCAGCTGATTTTGCGTGTGTGTCTGTCATGACAGCCTGTCTTTTTCTTTGGAATTGGGGGCTGCAAATCGTGAGCGCGGTTAGTCCGTTAAATCGTGGAAAAGGCGGGTGCCGAGCATTCGGGTCAGTTGCGCCATCAAGATCAGCGCCAAAAACGGCAATGCGGCAGCGGGTTCCGGAACAACGACCAGCAATGTCAAAAGCACTGCTGCTGTCCCGAATAATATCGCCAGTATGGCGACATGGCGGTCTTCGCTATGGCGTTCAGACTTCTTGGTGCGTTCCAACATTCTGGCCTCCGCAGTTTCAACGGATGCACTTTCCAATCAAATTACGCCGGGAGACCGTCTGCTCTTGGGCTTTGCTGGTGCCATTTCGTGGCATTTGTGGGGCGCTGCAAAACATCGGTTTCTTGCGGTTGAAAGACCCAAAATAAGTGAGCAATAAAAATGCAGTGCTTTCAAAGCAATCGCTGCATAAATTACTGAGGTATTTAAATAAAGTTAGACTTTATGCGTTCCATTTTATGGTTTGTTTGCACTTTTTTTCGATACTGCAGCGAGGGTAGGTCATTGGTAGAGAGTGCAGACGGCAATGGTAGTCAAAGCAGCGCAGAACGCGTTGGCACAAAGCAAGGAAGACAAGCCAGCAGACCAAGAACTTGAAACGAAAGTTTCAGAGGAAACACCTGCGCTTTCCTTGGCGGGGCTCCAGTTTTTCGTTGCCGATATCTCCCAGAAAACAATCCTTTGGCATGAGATTGGCAGTCAGAGCTTCCATAGCGAGGTCAAGGACCTGCAGGAAGCGCCGTCGAACCTCGCCTTGCGCAACTTGTCACCGGAAGACAGGAAAACGATCTTGCGCCTGATACAGGGCGCCATCCGCGATGGAGTCGCCGGGCCGTTTGATGTTGGCGGCGGACCTGATCACCGGATCCCGGGTATACCCTTCGGTGCACACCGCTATGAGCTGGTTGACGGACGGATCGTTGTCATCTGTTTTCCATCGATTGGCGAGGACGAAAACCCGGGCCGCATCGTTCTGGGGCTTGCGCCGATCCTTCAGCATTTTGTTGCTTCGTCAAACCGGGTGGTGCTGTTGGTCGACAATTTCGGCTATGTGCGCTTTGCCAGCGATGGCTTTGTCAAAACCTTTCAGATCGAAGATGCCCGGTTGATCATTGGCCGCAACATCGCGCACATTCAAAAGCGCGTTGGCCGGACCATCGTTTCGCTGGCGCTGGGCGCATTGACGCGCCGCGCGAGTGCATCCGGGCGCGGCAAGTTCCTGCTGGCCTCCAACGATGCCATCGAGCTGACCTATGAAGCGATGCACTTTCGGATCGGGGGAACGGTTGGAGGCGTTCTGTTTTCCGCCGGCCGGATCGGCGGTGATGTTGATTTTCTGAAAGTCTTTGAAATCTGCAGCGCGCCGATGCTGGTGATCAACACGAAGTCGAAGATGATTATTGCTGCCAACAAGGCTGCGATGAAGACCTACCACCTGACCAACGAAATCATGGACAGCAAGCCGGTCACGGACATTCTGCTTCATCCGAACAATTATTCTTCCCTGCTTGGCGCTGCACAGTCGGAGACCGAGGTCCCGATGTCGATCCCGGTCAATATCCTGAACGGCCAGACAAAGAAGAAACGCTTCCGCGCAATGCTCATCGACAAGGACAGCAAGGAACCGAAGCTCGTTTTGGAAACCCGCAGCTGATCCCTCCCGGTCAGCGATCGCAACAATGGCAGGCGCAATCACGGGCGATCGCCTTTATTTTTGCCAAACCTAGCCTTCATGCCCTTGTCATGATGGCCCAGCGGATCTAGGGTCCGCGCGCTAACTTTCCCGTTTCCCCCTGGAGGACATTATGGGCTTTCTTGCTGACGCATTGGCGCGAGTTCAACCATCTGCGACCATCGCCGTCACCAACAAGGCACGCGAGCTGAAAGCCGCAGGCCGCGATGTGATCGGTCTCGGTGCTGGCGAGCCGGATTTCGACACCCCGGAAAACATCAAGGCGGCTGCCATCAAGGCCATTAACGACGGCAAGACCAAGTACACGGCTGTCGATGGTATTCCGGAGCTGAAGGCAGCCATCGCCGAGAAGTTCAAGCGGGAAAACGGGCTCACCTACGAAACCAACCAGATCACGGTCGGCACCGGCGGCAAGCAGGTGCTCTACAACGCTCTGGTCGCAACCATCAATCCGGGCGATGAGGTCATCATTCCGACGCCGTACTGGGTCAGCTATCCGGACATGGTTCTTCTGGCTGGCGGCGAACCGGTCATCGTCGAGGCCGACAAGTCCACCTTCAAGATCACACCGGAAGCGCTCGATGCTGCCATCACATCGCGGACCAAGTGGCTGATCTTCAACTCGCCATCCAACCCGTCAGGTGCCGCTTACACTGAAGCTGAACTGAAGGCGCTGTGCAACGTGCTGGTCAAGCATCCGCAGGTCTGGATCATGACCGACGACATGTATGAGCACCTGGTCTACGACGACTTCAAGTTCACGACGCCGGCCCAGGTCGAGCCGTCGCTTTATGAGCGCACGCTGACCGTGAACGGTGTATCGAAAGCCTATTCCATGACAGGCTGGCGGATCGGCTACGCCGGCGGTCCGGCCGCCTTGATCAAGGCCATGGCGAAGGTTCAGTCCCAGTCGACCTCCAACCCGAACTCGATCGCCCAATGGGCCGCGGTTGAAGCAATTTCCGGCACGCAGGATTTCATTCCGAAAAACAATGAAATCTTCAAGGCGCGCCGCGATTTGGTGGTCTCCATGCTGAACCAGGCAAACGGCATCACCTGTCCGGTTCCGGAAGGCGCGTTCTATGTCTTCCCGTCCTGCGCTGGAACAATCGGCAAGACCGCTCCGTCCGGCAAGGTCATCGAGAACGACGAAGACTTCGTGACCGAACTCCTGGAGACAGAAGGCGTTGCGGTTGTCCACGGGTCGGCCTTTGGTCTCGGTCCGAACTTCCGGATTTCCTACGCAACCTCGACGGAAGCCTTGGAAGAAGCCTGCACCCGCATTCAGCGCTTCTGCGGCAATCTGAAATAAGTTTGGTTCTTTTTCGATATCTAGGGGCGGCTCCGGCCGCCCTTTTTATTGTCACGATAGCGCCGCGAATTTGCCGAGATGGCCGACCATACAAAGCGTATCGGCGTTGCGTGATTTGCAGCGCCTTGCCTACACGGAGATTTTGATATGCGTATTCTGGGCCCGGCGTTTGTGGCCATGTTTGTTGCTTCAACCGGAGCTGCTCTGGCTTCCGAGAACACCCCAAAGGTGGAGATTGGTACGCTTAAGTGTCTGGTGGAGGGAGAACACAGTTTCATTGTTGGCTCTTCGGCCCAGCTGGGATGCAGTTTTGCACCCGTTGACGGCGGAAAAGTCGAATACTACAGCGGAAATGTTCGCGATTACGGGCTTGATATCGGCAACACCCAATCCGCCACTCTTGTCTGGGGTGTGCTTGCGCCGTCTGCCGATCGCAAACCCGGTCTTTTGTCCGGTACGTATGGCGGCTTGACAGCTGGTGCAAGTCTTGGTGCCGGCATCAAGGCGAATGCCTTGATCGGCGGTTTGGACCGCTCGGTCGCGCTGAATCCCTTTAGCCTGGAAAGCCAAACCGGCACCAATCTGACCCTCGGTGTCAGCAAACTGACCCTTGAACCGATCAATTGATCTGCCGGTTCTGACCTGCATTTGTCCGTCTACACGCCTCTGCCCAAGAGGTGTGTAGACGGTTCGAATGTCTCCAGAAATCACCTTTTGAACCTGCTTTCTTTTTGAAGGCTGGGGCGATACCGTGCTCGTATCAAAGGGTTCTGATTTGAGGTGATTTGCGTGGCAGTACTTCTTCCACTTTGGCAACGTCTGCTGATCACGGTGGCTGCCATGCTCGCGGTGAGTTTTGTTGTCAGCCTGCTCTGGTCGTCTTTGCTCGGTTGGGCCATACCCGGCTATGTGTCTGGCGTGGTCGGAGGTGTGACGGCTCTGCCGGTCTGGGAATTCTTGAAGCGGATCCGCCCGGGTCACTAGCCGGCCCACTCAGCACAGCGTTTGCGAAAAGTCTTTGTAGCTGGTCTTGATTGTAGTTCTGCGTATTTACGATCAAAAATTGCGCCGTTGAGCTGGTGGCCTCACAAGTGAGGAACACGCATGGAAACCCAACAAAAACGATTGCTGACCGACTTGATGGAAGGCGTGCCGTCAATCGTATTCATTCTTTTGTGGCGCCAATCGGGAGATCTGGAATTCGCCGGTTGGGTTGGTTCTGTACTGTGCCTTGTCGTTTTGAGTGCTCTGATCGGCATGAAAGTCCGGATGCATCCAATCCTGATGGGCGTCAACATTCACATTCTATTGGCGACGCCGTTGATTGTTGGGCTGTTTCGCCTCGGGTTTAATAGCTTGGGAGACGTTCTTGCCGAATATGCTTATGGGGGCGTTCTGGTGACCGTTTTTGCGGTCGGCCTTGCCCAGATGCTGTTCTCGCGGTCCCGGTTCGCTGCATTGGAGAATGTCACCGACCGTGCGCAACTCGTCTTTTCCACTATCTTGCTTGCGATCTGCGCGAGCGGGGCTGTTTGGGCGCTGCTGACCCCAGGCAGTCGTTTTGTGCCGGTGGTGGCCACAATTGCAGCTTTGATAATCGGCCGGATTTTCCTCCAGGCGCGCTTGTCAGCCAAAAGTGCGGGCGCGGGAGTT
>CALDSI010000004.1 GCA_937911395.1 uncultured Labrenzia sp. | reverse complement strand
GGGAGGGGAACAGCCACGGACTGTTTTCGTAGGCGCCTTCCGCCGAGCGCAGCCCGACATACTTCTTCATGGCAGATTGGGCGGCATGAGACAAAGGAACAAGGCGCTCCTTGCCGCCCTTGCCCTTGATCTCAATCAGCCTTGCATCCCTCAATGCGGCCGTGACCGGCAAAGCTACCAGCTCGGAGACCCGGAGCCCGGTTGCATAAAGCACCTCGATGAGGGTGTACATGCGCTGCGCACGCAAGGCAGCTGCGGCTGATTTGTGAGGCGCTTCTGTTTGCTGACGTGCCGTTTCGATCAAGCGTTCGACGTCGTCCATAGAAAGGACTTTTGGCAGGCTGCCCCGTTTCTTTGGCGCCGACAACGTCCGGGTCGGATCGTCCTGGCGGCTACCTTCTGAATAAAGAAACTTGTAGAACTGCTTTAGGGCCGAAAGCCGCCGTGCCTGAGATGTTTCTGCGAACCCTCGGCGGGTGAGGTCGCTCATATATCCTGAGATGTGATCCGAATTTGCCTCTGCCAGTTTTGTTCGGCCTAAAAAATCGGAAAAGTCCTCCAGATCCCGCCGATAGCCTGCGAGCGTGTTTTCCGCAGCGCCCCGTTCTGCAGCGAGCATTTCCAGGAAATTCTCTAGATCGAACCCAGTTGCCATCAGCGGCCAAACCCATCTTTCTTGACCCGGACGGTAATTTCGCGTTCGCGTGGCTCCACGAATGTCGCGAGTGAATAGACCGCGCCGTAGCCGAGTGCGCCCAAGATGAGAAGCACGATCAAGAGGCGTGTGAGCGTTGGCACGGTGGTCTCCGTTGGTGTCGAATCAGACTTCTTTGAATGGTTCCCCAAGCTGTTGTCTGTTGCAAGTTCGCTGCACAGTGCAAGCGTTGATGTTTCCCGCTGTGCCCTCGTGCGTTTTGCCGCGAATATGGTAAAACGCCGCCATGAAGAAACACGAAAACACCCAGATGTCGCCAAACCCTGCCGATGGCAGGGGGGTAGACACGGTTGATCTCAAGCACCTTGTTGCTGCGCTTGGCAAACGATCAATTGTATTGGTCGGTATCATGGGATGCGGCAAATCAACGGTGGGCAAGCGCCTTGCTCAAAGGCTCGGCTTGGAGTTTGTAGACGCTGACAGCGAGATTGAACGCGCTGCGAATATGACCGTTTCGGAAATTTTTGCGGAACACGGCGAACCTTATTTTCGAAGCGGTGAAGAGCGTGTGATTGCCCGGCTTCTCCAGGAAGGGCCGCAAGTGCTGGCCACCGGGGGCGGTGCTTTCATGAGCGATACGACCCGCTCGGAAATTGAGACAAATGGCCTGTCGATCTGGCTCAAGGTGAATTTTGAGACTGTTATGGCGCGGGTGCGCCGCCGCTCAACGCGTCCGCTACTCCGCAATCCGGATCCGGAAGGCACCATGCGCAAGCTGATGGCCGAACGCGAACCGGTCTATGCGAGGGCTCAGCTGACGGTGACCTCAAAAGACGTGCCTCACGAGGCCGTGGTTGACCAGATCGTCCTGACCCTCGCAGACCACCTTTATGGACAAGGCTGACGGAGCCTTTCCTGACAACCATTGCAGTTTGGAACCCAAGCAAATGGCAAATCTGGATGCCGCTGACGCCATCACGTCGCAAGCAATGCAAACCGTTCGCGTCGACCTCGGGGCGCGCAGTTACGATATCCGCATCGGACGGAATGTTCTGGAAACTGCAGGAGCGGAAATTGCCGCGGTTATTCCGGGCGCCCGGCTGGCGGTGATTGTGGATGAAAATGTCGCAAGACTTCACCTCGAAGCTTTTGGGGCCAGCCTGGAGAAGGCGGGGATTGACTTCACGCCGATCACGGTACCTGCCGGTGAGAGCACCAAGTGCTTTTCGCAGTTTGAGCGCTTGTGCGACGAGGTGCTGAACGCGCGACTCGAACGCAACGACGCAATCGTTGCGCTGGGCGGCGGTGTGGTTGGCGATTTGACGGGCTTTGTGGCATCCGCCGTGCGCCGGGGCATGGCCTTCATTCAGATGCCAACGTCCTTGTTGGCGCAGGTCGACAGCTCCGTTGGCGGAAAAACCGGGATCAACTCACGCCATGGCAAAAACCTGATTGGCGCATTTCATCAGCCGGCGCTTGTTTTGGCCGATACCGCGATTCTGGACACGCTCACCCCGCGCGATTTCCGGGCGGGTTATGCTGAAGTCGCGAAGTACGGCCTTCTCGGTGATGCCGATTTCTTTGCATGGCTGGAAACCAACTGGCAGGGTATCTTTGCTGGCAGTGCAGATCGGGACGAAGCCGTTGCCCGGTCCTGCCAGGCAAAGGCCGATGTTGTTACCGCAGATGAGCTGGAATCCGGCCGCCGGGCACTTTTGAACCTTGGTCATACATTCGGTCATGCGCTGGAGGCCGCAGTGTCCTATGAGACCGAGCGTCTGGTGCACGGTGAAGGCGTTTCAATCGGCATGATGCTGGCGCATGAGTTCTCAGAAAAACTCGGCCTTATTGGAGCAGACACTGTTGGCCGGGTTGAGAAGCACCTGACAGACGTCGGACTGCCGGTCCGGATCACCGATATTCCAGGGCAACTGCCCGGTGTCGAGGTGTTCATGGATCTGATTGCACAGGACAAAAAGGTCAGTCGGGGCGCTCTGACCTTTGTTTTGACGAGGGGAATCGGGGAAGCCTTTGTCGAAAAGGGTGTTGATCCCTATCTGGTGTCAGAGTTCTTGAAGGAAAAACTGAACCCATGACCGAGACCGCACTTTGGCTCTCCATTGCCGCCATCTTTTTTCTTCTGTTTTTGTCCGGCTTCTTTTCCGGCTCCGAAACAGCGTTGACTGCTGCGTCCCGTGCAAGGGTGCATCAGCTTGAGAAAACCGGAGACTGGCGGGCTCGGGTTGCGGGGCGGTTGATTGCGTCGAGGGAACGCCTGATCGGTGCGCTCTTGCTGGGCAACAATCTGGTCAACATTCTCGCCTCAGCCTTGGCGACAACAGTCTTTCTGGCGCTGTTTGGCGAAGCCGGCGTGGCGATTGCGACCCTGGTTATGACCGCGCTGGTTCTGGTTTTTGCGGAAGTTCTTCCGAAAACCTGGGCGATCTCCAATCCGGAGCGCTTCGCATTGACCGTGTCGCCGATCGTGCGGGTTGTTGTCGCGGTGTTCGGCCCCGTCGTCATTGGGGTCGAATGGATCGTACGCATGCTCCTGAAGATGCTCGGCGTGAACATCGGTGATGATGCGTCGATCCTGTCCGCACATGAGGAACTGCGCGGCGCCGTTGATTTGCAGCACATGGAAGGCGGTCTGGAAAAAGGTGAACGCGATCGCATTGGTGGTCTGTTGGATTTGGCTGAGTTGGAAGTCTCCGATGTGATGGTCCACCGCACAAATATGGTGGCGCTCAACGCAGATGATGACCCGGCCAATCTGGTTGAGGCAGCGCTTGCCTCCCCTCACACGCGTTTGCCGCTCTGGCGTGGAGAAAGCGATAATTTTGTCGGGGTTCTCCACGCAAAGGACCTTTTGCGCGCACTCAACCAGGCTAATGGTGACGCTGCGAAAATCAACATTCTTGAAATTGCCGGACCTGCCTGGTTCATACCGGACACGACCAGTTTGCAGGATCAGCTGAATGCGTTCCTGCGGAAGAAGACCCACTTCGCCCTGGTGGTGGATGAGTATGGTGAGGTCATGGGTCTCGTAACCCTGGAAGACATTCTGGAAGAGATCGTCGGCGAGATTGCAGACGAACATGATCTGGAGCTCGAAGGCTTGCGCCCGCAAGCGGATGGGTCCGTCATTGTCGATGGCTCAGTGCCGATCCGGGATCTCAATCGTGCAGCGGACTGGCACTTGCCGGATGACGAGGCAACGACTATTGCCGGTCTGGTTATCCATGAGGCGCGGATGATCCCGGAAGAGCGCCAGATCTTCACCTTCCACGGCTTCCGCTTCACGGTATTGCGGCGGGAGAAAAACCGGATCACACGGCTGAGGATCATGCCGCTCAGCAAAATCCGGGCGGCGGCATCCGCTTGATCCAATCGGTTTGTTCGGGGATTACGCGGGCTTTTTGACTTCGATGGCCAAGGCGTGAACGCTGCTGGCGAGTTCGTCGGCCAGAACCTCATTGATCGCGCGGTGCTGTCCGACGCGGGACATCGACTGAAAGGCGTCAGCGGCAATTTGAACCCGGAAGTGGGTCTCACCGCCCTCGCGCCAGCCACCGTGTCCACGATGGTTTTCCGATTCGTCGATCACATTGAGGTGGGACGGTGCAAATGCAGCCGTCAGCTTGTCGGTGATGGTCTGTTTCATGCTCATTTCCGGACTTTGGGGAGCACGGATGAAAAGTTCAAGTCTAGGCGTGTGCTGTACGGCCTGATATTGTATCAGGCTGTTTGATTTCCTGCGCCGGTTTCATCGTTGAAAAGACTCTGGAAGACGGCCAAATACCACCGCCACCGGCTTGCCCGGTGGATACAAGATCCCATAATCGACCCAATGAAACTCGATTCAAAAATATTCGACAGCATCCGGGTGAAGCCGGACAAAGAGCGCAAGGAGCGGATGACCGAAGACCGGCATCCCGTTTGTGAACACCCGGGGTGCAAACGCCCTGGCACACACAAGGCGCCAAAAGGGCGGGACCGCGAAGGCCAGTATTTTCACTTCTGCGTCGACCACGTTCGCGAATACAATAAGACTTATAACTATTTCACAGGTATGGGCGACGATGACGTCCGCAGTTACCAGAAGGATAGCCTGACCGGCCACCGGCCGACCTGGAAAATGGGGGTCAACCGGCAGGCGGCCGATGGACCTGACGGGTTTGACGCAAGGGCATCCATGCGCGGCAATGCGCAACGCCGGGCCGAACAAGTACGCCGCCCGCGTGAAAGAAAGCTTTTGACGCTTGAAAAACGGTCGCTTGATGTGCTCAATCTGCCGTACACAGCACGTGGAAGCGAAATCAAAGCGCGCTATAAAGAACTTGTGAAATTAAACCATCCGGATGCCAATGGCGGAGATCGCTCTTCGGAAGACCGCCTGCGGGAAATCATTCAGGCGTATAACGTTCTGAAAAAGGCCGGTTTCCTCTAAGCTTGCAGGGCCCTGCTTGCTTTTCCCAAACGACCCATCCCGGCGCTCCGGGACTGCGGAGGACTGATGACTGAGACGACGACTGCGGCCATGGCGATGCCGGACACTGAAATTTCCGTCGAAGAGGTGTTTGGCTTCAAGTCGGACCTGAAAGTTCCGGCATTTTCCACGCCGTCAGAGCATGTGCCGGAACCCGACCCCGATTATCTTTTTGACCGGGCAACGACCCTCGCCATCTTGGCGGGCTTTGCGCATAACCGCCGCGTGATGGTGACCGGATACCACGGGACAGGCAAATCGACGCACATCGAGCAGGTTGCCTCGCGTCTGAATTGGCCGTGTATCAGGGTCAACCTCGACAGTCACATCTCGCGTATCGACCTGGTCGGCAAGGACGCGATCGTTCTGAAGGACGGTCAGCAAGTCACCGAATTCAAGGACGGCATTCTGCCGTGGGCCTATCAGCACAATGTTGCGCTGGTGTTCGATGAGTACGACGCCGGCCGTCCTGATGTGATGTTCGTAATTCAGCGGATCCTGGAATCCTCGGGTCGCCTGACTTTGCTCGATCAGAGCCGGGTTATCCGTCCGCATGCGGCCTTCCGGCTGTTCGCAACAGCCAACACGGTGGGGCTCGGCGACACGTCCGGTCTTTATCACGGCACGCAGCAGATCAACCAGGCGCAGATGGACCGCTGGTCGATCGTCACAACGCTGAATTACCTGCCGCACGACAACGAAGTCGACATTGTTCTGTCGAAGGCCAAGCACTTCCAGAACGATGAAGGCCGGAACACCGTTTCCAAGATGGTTCGCCTGGCAGACATGACCCGGAACGCGTTCATCAACGGCGATCTTTCCACTGTGATGAGCCCTCGTACGGTCATCACCTGGGCGGAAAACGCGGAAATCTTTGGTGATGTCGGCTTCTCCTTCCGTCTGACCTTCCTGAACAAGTGCGACGACATGGAACAGTCACTTGTGGCAGAGTTCTATCAACGCTGCTTCGGTGAAGATCTGCCGGAATCCGCTGTCAACGTTGTAATGAGCTGAGGTCCCGATGGCGCCGCGGCCAGGTAGCAACTCTCTTCCGGGCAACAAGCCCGCCCCGACGACGGAACCGCTGAAACAGTCCGTCGCCGGAACCATGCGGGCGATATCGGGAGAGGCGGAGCTGGAAGTTTCATTCTCCGGCGATCGGCCGGGCTTGTCGGGCCTGTCTGCCCGTCTGCCTGAACCGTCCCGTAAGCTGAATGCGCATGAGGTCGCGGTTACACGCGGGCTCTCGGACTCCATGGCGCTGAAGATTGCCTGTCACGACAAGGCGGTGCACGCCAAGAATATGCCGCAAGGCACGGATGCGCGGGCCATTTTCGAGGCAGTAGAGCAAGCGCGCTGTGAAGCGGTCGGCGCCCGCCGGATGCAGGGTGTGGCCGACAATCTGGCCGTCATGCTCAACGACAAGTACCGCAAGTCCGGCGCGCCAGACATCGCGAGCCGGGAAGAAGCTCCCCTTCAAGATGCCCTGTCACTGATCGTGCGCGAACGCCTGACTGGTGCCACGCCGCCGGAAAGTGCGGCCAAACTGGTCGACATGTGGCGCGATTGGGTGGAGAGCAAGGCCGGCGCGGAGCTTGATAGTCTCGAAGCCGAGGTTGAGGACCAAAACGGATTTGCCTCGCGTTTGCGCGATGTTCTGAAATCTCTCGATATGGCGGATGAGCTGGGGGAGCAGGACGAGGATCTCGACCCCGATCAAAACGAAGACGCTGGCAACAACGACGAAGCCGAGACCGGGGACGACACCGAAGATGACAGCGGCGAGCAGGAAGCTGCGCCTCAGGAAATGGAACTTTCCGGTGAGGAGCAGGACGCCGGTGACACGGAAGCCTCTGAAGCCGACTTCGACCAGATGGTCGACCAGGACATGGCCGATGATTCGGAGGAGGCTGGCGAGAGTGATCGACAGGATCATCCCTTCTCCAACAAGCCGCCGGAATCCGATTATCGGGTGTTCACGACCCAGTTTGATGAAACGATCACGGCTGAAGAGTTGTGCGATGCCGCTGAGCTGGATCGCTTGCGCGGGTTCCTCGACAAGCAGCTGACCCATCTGCAAGGGGCTGTGGCCCGCCTTGCCAACCGGCTGCAGCGTAAGTTGATGGCCCAGCAGAACCGGGCCTGGGATTTCGACCTGGAAGAAGGTCTTTTGGATACAGCCCGCCTGACCCGTGCTGTGACCGATCCGATGGCACCTCTGGCCTTCAAGCAAGAACGGGATACCAACTTCCGGGATACCGTCGTCACGCTTCTTCTGGACAATTCCGGTTCCATGCGCGGCCGTCCGATTACGGTGGCGGCCACTTGTGCCGACATTCTTGCACGGACGCTGGAACGGTGCGGTGTGAAAGTCGAAATTCTCGGATTCACAACTAAAGCCTGGAAGGGCGGTCAGTCGCGCGAAAGCTGGATTGGTGCTGGAAAACCGCCGACACCCGGCCGGCTGAATGATCTACGGCATATCATCTACAAGTCCGCGGATGCGCCGTGGCGGCGTGCCCGCCGCAATCTCGGCTTGATGATGCGCGAAGGCCTCTTGAAAGAGAACATCGACGGGGAGGCGCTGCTCTGGGCGCACGACCGGTTGATGGCCCGGCCGGAACAGCGCCGCATCCTTATGATGATCTCAGACGGCGCACCAGTTGATGACACGACATTGTCGGTCAATCCGGGCAACTATCTGGAGCGTCACCTGCGCCATGTGATCGAAGACATTGAAACGCGGTCGCCGGTGGAGCTGATTGCGATCGGCATCGGTCACGACGTAACGCGCTACTATCGCCGGGCTGTCACCATCGTCGACGCAGAAGAGCTTGCCGGCGCGATGACGGACCAGCTTGCGGACCTCTTTGATGACGAGGTCCAGATGGCCGCGCAATTCGGCAGAGGCCGTCAGCACCGGGCTGGACGCAGGTGAGCAGGTTATGAGGGCATGAGAGCTTTCTTCTCCAGGTTTTTAAGGACCGCTGCAGCCGGACTGGCTGCAGCGGTTCTCTCGTTTTCCACGCCTGTGACGGCCGAAGGTCTCCTTGATGAGGCAAAACAGGTCCGGGTAAAGACACGGCCGATTGAGACCTTCCATATAGGTCATTCCAATACCGAGTTTGGAAAGCTGACGTTTCTGGGTGGTTTCGAGATCCTGGCTTCTGATCGCAAGACCGGCGGATTGTCTGGGGTGATCAGTCTTGATGACGGCGATCGCTTGCTTGCAGTGACCGACAATGGCCACTGGGTCGCCGCAACCGTCGAGCAAACGGACGCAGGCGCTCCAACTGGGCTGTCGGATCTGCGTTATGCGATATTGTTGGGCGCGGATGGAAAATCACTCAGGGCCCGCTGGGGTCATGACACCGAGGCGCTGACCCTCAATGACACCGGCCTTTACGTGTCTGCAGAACGTAATCACGCAGTGTATCATTATGAGTGGCCGCTTCTGACCGGGAATGAAAGAATGTTTGGTCAGCTGGCCTTGCCGAAGGCGCTGGACAGATTGCCGCGCAACACGGGCATAGAAGCGCTGGCCGCAGGACCGGCAGGTGGCCCACTTGATGGCAAGCTGATCGCGATCAGCGAAACAACACCCAGCGATGAACACGATTTCCTCGGGTTTGTCCTTGGTCCGGACGGTGCAGAAGAGTTTTCAATTAAACGGCATGACCGATTTGATGTGACAGATGCCGCGTTCTTGCCCGACGGAGACCTGCTCCTGATGGAGCGGCGGTTCAACATGAAAGACCTGATTGGCCTGAGGTTGCGGCGGCTTCCTGGCAGCGATCTCAAGGCCGGGGCTGTCTTGGACGGGGAAATCCTTTTGGAGGCGGACTTCAATTACCAGATCGACAACATGGAAGCCCTGGCCGTTCATCAGAATGCGGCCGGTGACACCATCTTGACGCTCTTGTCGGACAACAACCGCTCGCTGTTGCAGCGGACACTCTTGTTGCGGTTCCGTCTCGGGGAATAACTGTTGCCAAGCCCCGCACATTTGGCGAGCGGAGTGTCTTGAGGTTTTGTTTCGGACTGCTTGTGAGGTATATCAGAGGCGGGGTTTTAAGAGAATTACCGGTTTTTTTAACTTTGTTGCCGGAGTGATTGCATCGTAAATTTGACCCTCACAACCATCAAAGAAAGGCCGGATCTCCCAAAGATCACGGGGACTTGGCGTTGGGAAGCCTTTTTTCGTCACAACGGCAGAACCCTTGCGGACGTTATTGAGCTTGATGTCCAGTGTGCGTGTGGCGAAGACCTGATGCCAACCGTTTTGGTGTTGCTAGAAGAGGCCGTGCCCGTCGGTATGGTGGCGCTGTGTCTGGATGATCTTGAGGGGCGACCTGAGTTCAATCCGTGGCTGGCCGGTTTGTACATAGACCCCCAGTATCGTGGCAAAGGTTATGCCGTGCGTCTTATAAGGGAGCTTGAGGCGTTTGCACGTAAATCGGAAATTGGATCCCTGTATCTTTATACTGCCAGCGCCAACGGCTTGTACGCCCAAGAAGTATGGGAATCGATTGAGACCTTCGACCTCAATGGTCAGGCTTTTTCGATAATGCAGAAGGATCTGCAGGAAGGTCCGTAATGATTAGAAAAGGCGCTGAAATGGGTGCCTCAGACTGCTGACAAAATCCGTTACCCCCTCCGGCGTCATGTTCGGACTTGTTCCGAACATCTATAACTTATTTTAAAATATGGATCCTCGGCGCAAGGCCGAGGATGACCAAAGAGAGGAATGAGGTTTGTCATCAAGCTCAGGCGCCGCAATGGGCGCCTTATGAAATTTTTGTTGAGCGTTGCCTCAGGCGGCTGATCCGTTTGGCTGCGGCTGGACCATGTTCAGCACGATCCGGTACGGTGCAAGCAGTGCGACAGCGACCAGTATCTTCACCATGAAGTCACCAACCGCCAGCGAAGCCCACAGAGGAACCTGGAATGCGTCGGCAATCCCGAGGAACGGTACCGGGAACGCAAGTGAGCCGTCGTCCATGCCAAAGCTCACGTCGACAAAGGCGAATGCCGCGGCAAAGGCAATCCCGAAGAACAGGAGGGTGTCGATCATTGAGCCGATCAGTGATGAGGCGATCGGTGCTTTCCACCAGGTCAAGCGGCGGAGTCGATCGAAAATCGTCACGTCGAGCAGTTGAGCAACAAGAAACGCTGTTCCTGAGGCGACGAGGATCCGAGGGGTCGTGAAGGCTTCATCAAACGTCCAGAACACCATCGGGACAACAATCGCAATCACAAAACCGGTGAGAACGACTTTGCGGGCCGCTGACGGACCAAATCGCCGGTTGGTCAGGTCGGTGACCAGAAATGCGATCGGATAGGTGAAGGCACCCCAGGTCAGGAGGTCTGCCAGATTCACTCCGGCCAGCGTGTGCTCGACCGGGAACTGGACCAGAAAATTCGAGGCCACAACGACAATCGCCATCGCGAAGACCGCGATGGCGAGATCGGCCACGGAGAAGCTCCGGGTTTTTTCCATTTTTGACCCCTTAAGGGTTAAGCAGCAGCAGCTTCTTCCTGCTTGCGCTTGATGCTGACTTTGATCTTGCGCGCATTGTCGGAAAGCTCAGCGTCGGAAGCTTTCATCAGGTACGCATCAAGGCCGCCACGGTGCTCAACAGAACGCAGAGCATGGGCGCTGACTTTCAGCTTGAATGTTTCGCCGAGTGTGTCGCTCATCAGGGACACGTTGCACAGGTTCGGCAGGAACCGGCGACGGGATTTGTTGTTTGCGTGAGAGACGTTGTTGCCTGTCATCACGTCTTTGCCAGAGAGTTCGCAACGGCGAGCCATCATATCACCTTTTGTTTTTGTGGCTGGGCCGTTACAGGAACCCAGCAAGACCAACCGGAAGCGGCGCGGACCTGAGGCCCGGCGACATCGTCTCCGGCAATTCTCGGAAAAAAGTTGCCCCGCTATAAAGGGAGTGCGTGCGAACGTCAAGACATCTGCGCGCCTTTGATGCGATTCCTTACTTTTATTCCGCATTCGGCAATGTGTTAACCAGTGAGTTACCAAGATTTAGAAGAATTGACACGGTTCGCAAGGGTGATTTCATGCTATTGTTGACCTTGCGGAACATCCTTGGCGCGGGGGCGCGAACGCCGCCGGCAGTGCGGCGCGGAGGTTTTGAAGTGATTGGTATAAAGTCAATTGGACGGATGGCAGTTCTGCCGTTTCTGGCAGGAGCTCTCCTGATTACTCCGGCGCACGCCAAGAAGAGCACCGTCGGGGGCGTCTATTCCATATCGATTGCCGGGTTCAAGGTTGCTCGAGGGACGCTCTCTCTGGTGATGCAAGGCAACGCCTATTCGGCAAAGGTCGCGATGGCGCCGGCTGGGATCGGAACACTCTTTTCGACCGGAAAGGGCGGCGCTGAAGCATCCGGCTGGCTTGTCGGGTCCAAGGTGGTGCCGTCCAAGTACCGCATGGCCTCACATGCGGCCAATCTGGATTTCTATGTGAACCTGAATCAGGGCTCGGGCAACATCCGGTCCATGGAGGTAACACCGCAATTCAAGCCGAATGCGGAGCGCATCAAGGTGACAAACCGCCATCGCCGTAACGCGATGGATCCCCTAAGCGCTGCGTTGATGCCGGTCCGGCGGGCAAAAGACAGCCTCGGTCCGAAAGCCTGTTCGCGCAAACTGCCGATTTTTGACGGTTGGACCCGGTTCGACATCAAGCTGTCCTACCAGGGCACCAAGGAAGTTTCCGGCCGCGGCTATGACGGTCTGGTCGTGGTTTGCAAGGCCATATGGGTTCCGGTTGCTGGTCACCGTCCATCTAAAGAGTCGGTGAAATACATGGCAAAGGCGCCCATGGAGATTTGGCTGGCGCCGATGGGCCGGGACAATGTTCTGGTGCCTTACCGGATCTCGATAGCAACGAAAAATGGCCGATTGCTGGTTGAGGCTTCAAAACTCAACATTGATGGCAATGGCAGTGACCGGGCTGCACGATAGCTTCATTTCCGGGATCCGACCTCCTGCGTCCGATGGTCTTCTATTGAATGCCAAGCCAGTCTGTTGCAGAAGTTGATCAGGCTGGCGGGATCTGAGTTGCCGGGAAAGCTTGCACCACTTCCCGTCTCTTGATACAGCCCTCATGACCATGCCGGTGGGACACCTGTGCTGCCGGCTCTTGATTTTCGGCTCCGTAAAAAGCTGCGGGTCCGACATGTTTCAGGTTAGCGAGTACATGCACAGCTATTTGGAATTCGAAAAGCCCGTTGCCGACATCGAAGGCAAGATCCAGGAATTGCGGGCACTGGCCGCAGAAGATGGTGAAGCTGTTCATGTTGAAGGCGAAATCGACCGGCTGAAAACGAAGTCCGCGCAGACGCTGAAAGACATCTACGCGAAACTGACACCCTGGCAGAAAACACTCGTGGCCCGTCATCCGGACCGGCCGCATGCGATTGAATACATCACCGGACTGATCGAGGATTTTACTCCGCTCGCAGGTGATCGGAATTTCGCTGAAGACCATGCGCTTGTGGCTGGCATTGGCCGGTTCCGCGGTCAGTCGGTTGCAGTGCTTGGCCAGGAAAAAGGCCACGACACCGAAACCCGGCTGAAGCACAATTTCGGTATGGTGCGCCCGGAAGGATACCGCAAGGCTGTGCGCGTCATGGAAATGGCAGAGCGCTTTGGGTTGCCGCTGATTTCTTTCGTTGACACATCCGGTGCCTATCCTGGCCGGGGTGCGGAAGAGCGTGGTCAATCCGAGGCAATTGCCCGGTCGACGGATGCCGGTCTTGGGCTTGGAACGCCGTCTGTTGCCGTGGTGATCGGTGAGGGCGGCTCAGGTGGTGCGATCGCAGTTGCCACGGCCAACAAGGTCTTGATGATGGAACATGCCATCTACTCTGTGATTTCGCCGGAAGGGGCGGCATCCATCTTGTGGCGTGACAGCGCCAAGGCTCAGGACGCAGCAACAGCTCTGAAGATCACAGCTCAGGATTTGAAACAGCTGGGTGTCATCGACAGCATTGTCGATGAACCGGTCGGCGGCGCGCATCGTGCCCGCGAGATTGTCATCGACACCGCCGGATCGGCGATCGAGGAAGAGTTGAAGCAACTGGCCGGGCTGAGCGCTGATCAGCTGCGCAAGCAGCGGCGCGAGAAGTTCATCGCTATTGGCCGGACGCTCTCCTGAACCGGCTTTTCTGACGAGATTTTGATGAAAGGCCGCCGCTTGGCGGCTTTTCGCCATTGTGTGGCCAGATTCTGCCGTCACTGAGGCAGAACTGCGAAAAGCGCCAGCGGGATAGCTGTGATTATCACCGGATTGTGGTTCGCTGCCTTTCTGCAGATACAGTAACGTATCATCAACCATCCTTGCCTAGCTTGGTCTTTGGGGGCGAGATGGGAGTTTTGGCCAGCCGATACGCAAACGGTTGAACAAGATCCGATCAGTTTGGGACAGGTATATGATCTTCGGGCGTTTCTCGTCTTCAGCGGAAAACCGGCAGGCGGACCACCAACGCATGCATAAACGTGCGTACACCCGTGTTGCAGCCGTTCTCTTGGCCGGCGTGCTGGTCGGATGCCAGGCCGACGACTTTGCTTCTGGTCCCAACAAGCACAAAGCTCCTGTGAGCGCGTCCATCAAGCGGAAGATGGCCGATCTCAACATGCCGCCCAATTCACCGATCATGATCCGGATTTTCAAGGAAGAATCCGAACTGGAGGTCTGGAAGCAGACACGAACGGGCAAATTCAAGCTCCTGGAAGAGTTCGAGATCTGCAAATGGTCCGGCAAACTTGGACCGAAATTCAAGGAAGGCGATCGCCAGGCCCCGGAAGGCTTTTATGAAGTGACGCCGGCCTTGATGAACCCGAACTCAAGTTACCATCTGGCGTTCAATCTCGGGTTTCCAAACCGGTATGACCAAGCCCATGGGCGGACTGGTTCCCATCTGATGGTTCACGGTGCATGTTCTTCGCGCGGCTGCTACGCCATGACCGATGAACAGGTGCAGGATATCTACGCGCTTGCCCGCGACAGCTTTAAGGGCGGGGCGCGGTCGTTCCAGGTACAGGCATTCCCGTTCCGTATGACGCCTGAAAACCTGGCAAAGCATCACGACAGTGAGCATTTGGCATTCTGGAAGATGCTCAAGACCGGATATGATCATTTCGAAGTGACCAACACGCCTCCGGCAATCTCTGTCTGCGAAAAGAAATACGTCTTTGATGCGACCCCGTAGGTTGATGGGGTGCCGTTCCGGGCCAGTGCGAAATGTCCGGCCTATGAAGTCAGTCCGCGCATTGCCATGGCGGTTGCGGCCAAGCAAAACCGTGACAACGAGAAGTTTGAGACCATTGTGGCGCGGCTTGATGCCCGAGAAGAGCGCAAGCAGCGTTGGGAAGACCGGCAAAGCCAGATTGCCGAGGTCCTGAGCTTCGGCGACGATGGCACGGAAGAGCCTGTCGCAGGCGCATCAGAAGCTGCACCGGCAGAGACGCCCCCTACGGCCGTCGCAAATGCCGAGTCTCCGGATGAAAATCAGCCGGTGGAAGCCGCCTTCGCAGCCAACAACGAAAGCCGGTCGAGCTCCACAGCCAACTTCTTCAAGCGCTGGGTGCCCTTCGGACCCAAGGCTGCAGAAGCTGGTGTTGGTCCGATCGCGACCGATGTGGTGCCGGCCCAAAAACCCTAAAAATCGCCCCTATTTGGCGAGCTTGGGCAGCCCGGTAGAAACACCCTCACGGATGACCGCGGGATGATAGGCCTTGCGCCCAAAGACCTCGCGCACCATCGGCTCGAAAGTCTCCAATGGTTCGCTTTTGTAGTCCGGATCGAAAGACGCCTGATCCCAACGCTCGCAGAAATCCGCGCACGCCTGGAAGTGCGGGTGATCCTTGAACTGGTCGCGGGCGTTTTCATCCCAGTTGTAGTGCTTAGCGTAATAAAGCATCTGGAAGATGCCATGATGTTCAACCACCCAGGCTACCTCGTCGCGCACGAACGGGCGGATAACTTCGGCGGAAAACCGGTCGTGGTTCTGCGGAGCCAAGCCATCACCGATGTCATGCAAGAGCGCGCCGACCACCCAGTCGATGTCGGCGCCTTCCCGGAGCGCACGGGTTGCCGATTGCAGGCCATGCTCCATCCGGGTGATCTTGTAACCCGTCATGGTGTCCTCGCCCTGCCGTTTCAGCTCGGCGAGGATCCGCTCTGCTGTTGCAGCATGAAACGGCTTTTCGGCCTCCGCCAGAAGATCGTAATCCTCCTTGGTGCCGTCCTTCATCTGTGTGAAAGAGACCGTTTTCATCAGCTTGCCTCTAGTTGGTTTTGAACCGGAACGCTCGCCGATTTGGTTTGGAAAGTCTATCCCGTTATTTCGGCATCAACGCCCAGTAGTCGAAGTCGAGAATGACGCCGTCTTCGTAACTGCCGTCGGCATCCTTCAGCGGGAAATCGGCACAGGCGCGGTTTTTCGTGGCGACGAGCCGCAACCGTAGGGCTGCAACGTCCGACCGGCCATCGATCTCTGCCTTTTCCATAACTTCCGACCAAGCATACACGGTGTCGCCGGCAAAGAGCGGGGCCACATGCCGGCCGCCATTGATTCCGGCAACATGGAATGCATTGGCAAGCCCGTTGAACGAGAGCGCCCGGGCCAGCGAAATCACATGGCCGCCATAGATCAGACGTTTGCCGAAGCGGCTTTCTGCTTCCGTGTGCAGGTTGAAATGCACCTTGGCCGTGTTCTGGTAGAGCCGGGTCGCCATCTGGTGCTCTGCCTCTTCCACGGTCATGCCGTCGACATGGTCGATTTTTTCGCCGACTTCGTAGTCGGCCCAGCGGAAAGGCGATCCGGAAAGGTCGTTTTCCCAGTGTACGGTATCAAGCAGCGGCACGGCGTTGCCGAGGGCCTGCGGGTCGATGGCGGCGGGCAGATCCGGCACAACAGCATCGGGCGGCGGGCTTCCCACATCGCGCTTCTTCACCATGACCCAGCGCACATAATCCAGGACTTCCGTGCCGTCGTCCGAATAACCGGTGGAGCGTACGTAAACGACGCCTGTTTTGCCGTTGGAGTTTTCCTTCTTGCCGATGACTTCGGAGACGGTCGACAGTGTGTCGCCTGGATAAACGGGCGCTAGAAACCGGCCACCGGCATAGCCAAGATTGGCAACGGCGTTCAGAGAGATGTCCGGAACGGTCTTGCCGAAGACCACGTGGAACGTCAGGAGATCGTCAACCGGAGCGTGGGCATAACCGAGCGCGCGGGCGAAGGCATCGGAGGACTGGACTGCGAAACGGGAGCCATGAAGCGCGGTGTACAGCGCCTGGTCGCCGGATGTGACAGTGCGCGGTGTGGCGTGCTTGATCACCTGACCGATTTGAAAGTCCTCGAAAAAATTACCCGCGTTCGTTTTGCTCACCCGTGCCTCCCGTGAAATTTGTGTTGGCCGGATTAAACCTGTTTGCGCCGCACAAGAAAAGGCCCCCAAAAGGCGAAAGGGCGCCGACTATCAGCGACTGCCCGTCAAATGTTGGCGGCACGGGTTTTCCGAACCTGTCCCGGTGGTATGTGGAATACCCGTTTGAAGGCGCGGTTGAAGGCTGGTTCAGACTGGTAGCCGAGACTGGCCGATATGGCGGCGATGGGCTGGCTCGTCTCCAGGAGCCGTGCACGGGCAAGATGCATCCGCCAGACGGTCAGATATTCAATTGCCGGCATCCCAACGAGTTCGGTGAAACGGGCGGAGAAGGCCGAACGCGACATGCCGGCAACGTCGGCCAGCGTTTCCAGCGTCCAGCTCTCGGCCGGAGCCCGGTGGATTGCCAGCACGGCCCGGCCGATCTGTGGATCGCGGGCGGCTTTCAGCCAGCCCCTGTTGGCTTCCGGGGCCGAGTTGATCCAGCGGCGGATTGCCTCGATCACCACAACATCGGCAAGCCGTGTGATGACGGTTTCTCCGCCCGGTCTAAGCTCCCGCGCTTCTCTTGCGATGAATTGCAGCGTGCCTTGCAGCCAGCTGCCGGCATCCTCTGTCCAGGTGTCGATCTTCAGAACTTCAGGCAAGAGCTGCATCAACAGCCCGCTTGCAGCATGATCAAGGCGGACGATGCCGTACATGATGCTGGTTTCCTCACCGCCGCCGCCAAACTCCAGCGTTTCATAGAGCTCAGTGACCTTCCGGATTGGCAATTCATCAAGTGTCAGAAGCGGTGTATCCAAATCGCTTCGGAAATTGAGTTCCTGCCCCTTGGTCATCAGCACCAGGTTGCCTTTTTCCACCTGAAACGGGTCACCGCCCCCGACCGTCATCCAGCAGCGCCCGCCTATGATCACAGCGAAACTCATCACATTGTCAAAGCCGGGGATTGCAACGCCCCAGGGGGCGGTAAGCCGGGACTGGCAATAAAATGTGCCGGTGAGTTTTAGAAGGTGCAGGATTTCACCAAGAGGGTCGCCAAGCGGCTGGGCAATGGCATTCGGGTTCGGCACATGTGGGGTCGCGCTCATCATTATGGGCAAGACTGTGCCACGAAATTTCCTGTTCGTCCATATTATCTGGACGATTGGATAAGAAGTGAGGACGTTCGAGAATTGTTCGTCTTTTCGAAATCCATATCTTCGGGTCATCGCAACAGTTGATCCGGAGAGGACCCATGCAAGACCAGACCATTCTCGTAATCGGCGCGACCGGCAAGACCGGCTCCCGCATCGCCAAATCGCTTGAAGATAGGGGCATTTCCGTTCGCCGCGGATCGCGCAGCGCGCCGGTGCCGTTTGATTGGGAGCAGCCGCAAACCTGGGGTCCGGCGCTTCAGGGTGTCTCGGCTGCTTATGTGTCTTACTTTCCCGACATTGCCGTGCCCGGCGCTGTGGAGCAAGTCGAGGCATTCGCCAAGGTGGCCAAGGATGCCGGTGTTGAAAAACTGGTGCTTTTGACCGGCCGCGGCGAGCATCACGCGGAACGCGCCGAAGACGTTGTCCGCACGTCCGGAGTGGCCTTCACAATCGTCCGTGCCGCTTGGTTTGCGCAGAATTACTCGGAAGGCGCATTGTTTGAACCCGTTATGGCCGGTGTGCTGCCGATGCCGGGCGGTGATATTCGCGAACCGATCGTCGATGTCGATGACATTGCAGCGGTGGCGGTTGCCGCGTTGACCGAGGACGGGCACGACGGCGAACTCTACGAAGTCACCGGTCCGCGCCTTTTGAGCTTTGCCGATATGGCAGAAGAGCTTTCCACCGCGATCGGACGCCCTGTTCAGCATCTGCCGATCTCCTTCGAAGAATTTCATGCAGAAGTTGCCCGCTCCAGCGGCGAGATGATCGCCGGTGTCATTACCGAGATCGCCCGCGAAACGCTGGATGGCCGCAACGCCCATCTTGCCGATGGGGTGCAGCGCGCTCTGGGCCGCCCGCCGAAAGATTTTGCGGACTATGCCCGGGATGCGGCGCACTCCGGTGCCTGGTCGGCAGCTGCCTGATGTGCGCGAAGAAGGAGATCGATCATGCATATCTCATGGTTTGATAGAGCAATCCTTGGCGTCGCCGGCGTGACGGCGCTCGGCATCGGCCTTGCCATCACCGCCGTACCGGCAGGTTTCTACGCCGCCTATGACATCGTCCTTGGCAGCAATCCGAGCCTTTTGAATGAGCTGCGCGCGCCGGGTGCCAACCTTGCAGCGCTTGGGGCACTCATTCTGGCCGGAGCGTTCCTGTCCGGTGTGAGCCGACTTTCCGCAGCGCTTGGTGCCACCGTATTTCTTGCCTATGCCTTTGGCCGCTTTGTCAGCATGGGGCTGGACGGCGGGCCGCATAGTGGACTGGTGACAGCGCTGGTGGTTGAGCTGGTGATTGGCGGGCTGTGCCTCTTGAGTGTTGTCCGGCAGACCAATGCAGTGCGGTTTTCAACGCTCACGCAAACAACCATCTGACCGGGCTCTTCTCCCGCGGCTTGATCCCGGCTCGGAGGCCGGGATGGCACGAACAGGCACAGCAAAAACTGGCACGCCGCAAACAGCCTGCGCCAGAACCAAAAGCGCCGCGAGGACCTCCTCCGGCGTTTTTGCTGTATCGCCTCCCGTCCAGCACAGGAGTGGCGGGGCGCGCCAGGCTTTGCCTTGCGCTACTTGTTTAAAGTGTTTCTTCGGCAAAAGCTGTCACGCCCCGCCCGGGCTTTTTCTCATGGCAGCCGTGGGATCCGGCTGTTGGACAGACGCTTGGGTGTTGCCACCCCCGCAACGCGCCCTCCAGAGCCGCACCGCTCCCCCCAAGGTTACGGGCCTCAGGTTCACTGCCACCGGACCTGCCAAGACGGTTCGTTACACCGCCTCCCAGCCCCGCCCGGCCCGTTCCTTCCCGAAGGACGGTCCCCCGGAAAGCCCGTTGAACAGGCACGGGAGAAGTATACGGGCAGGGGGGAGGGGCGTGGATAAGATTTTGCCGGGCTTTATCGGTATGGCCATCCCGGACTTGATCCGGGACCTGTCTGTCCGGTTTTGGTTCCGGCTCAGAGGCCGGGACGGCGCGGAGAAGGAATAGTCTTTTTTCGACACTCCGCCGTCATCCCATGGCTTGACCATGGGATCCATACCGTTTCCTATCAGCACATGCAGAAGCGCTATTGGGTTTACATCCTGACAACGCGCAAGGGCGGCACGCTTTACACTGGTGTGACGAACGATCTGTGCAGACGGCTCCATGAACATACTTCTGGCAACGGAGCGCGGTTCACCGCTCGCTATTCCCTCAAACGGCTGGTCTGGTATGAGGAGCATCCGACCGCTCTTGATGCAATAACCCGGGAAAAGGCCATAAAACGCTGGCCGCGCGCGTGGAAGGCCGATCTGATCGAGACCATGAACCCGGACTGGTTTGATCTGGGCCGGCACTTGAATTTGTGAGGTCTGTTTCCTGCCTGCACGGACTTTATCACGCGCAGATGTTACGGAGTGGATCCCATGGTCAGGCCATGGGATGACCGGGTGGGGGAAGAGCTATTACTCGCGACAGCTTCAGTTGTCATGGCCGGATGTGATCCTTGGTTGCCAAAATGACATCCAATCCATTATTCAATCTCTGATAGAGCTTGCTCAACTTTACAGAACGAAAAAATCTGATGACAGACTACAAACCTTTTGCTTTCGTCCTAATGCCATTTGATACAGGTTTTACGGACATCTATAAATTTGGCATCAAGCAAACAGCTGAGGATTTTGACGTCGTTGCTGAGCGTGTAGATGAGCAGCATTTCAGCGAAACCATATTGGAACGAGTATATCGACAGATCGAAAACAGCGATTTCATAATCGCAGAGATGACAGGAAAAAATCCAAATGTATTTTATGAGGTTGGATATGCCCATGCAAAAGGTAAATTATGCGCACTTATAACCCAAGATGCAGCCGATATTCCTTTTGACCTAAAGCACCATACGCATGTTGTTTATGATGGTTCTATCGCTGATCTAAAGCAGAAACTTGGTCCCAAAATTCAATGGTTAAAAGAGGAAACCGCGAAGAAGAAAATGGAAACAATAAATGTTTCTGTAAAGGCATCATCCGGGTTTTTGGATAAGAGTGAGTATTCCCATAAGGGGAGTTTTGATCTTACTGTTGATTTAAAAAATGACTCTTCGCGTCGCAGTCCGGAATTGGAAGCAATTTATATTCGGACAACTAGTGATTGGGTTCTAAGTGTAAACGGAAATGACTGTCCTTCCAATCCGGATGAAACAGGTAATCTTAAGCGAAATCTAATCACGCCAAGTCTTCGTAGGCTTTCACCAAAAGCGTTTTCCCAAGAAAAAGTTCACTTTAAAAAGACGCTTTGGTCAAAGTTTTCTGGAGAGGAACAGAAAAACGAATATGTTTCCAAAGGGATGTTAACGATAGAAATTGCAACATCTGAAGGGACGATTTCTAACGACGTTTCCATAGAAGTGGAATTTGATGAATTTCCATTTTAGGGCAGTCAACCTTTCAGCTTGACTGTTGGTGTCTGTCTGATTTGCTAAAACATTTAACGCTGCAGATTTGATCCAATGAGTGAGCTGTGGCCCGATAGAGACAATGGATTAAAAAACCCGGATCATTTGACCCGGGCTTTTCAACTTTACACCACTTAGAAAACCAGAAAACTCAGGCGCTTTCTTTTTTCAGGGCGCGTTCCTGGCGTTTGCGCTCATGCGGGTCGAGTTCGGCCTTGCGCAGTCGGATGCTTGATGGGGTAACTTCCACCAGTTCGTCATCCGCGATGTAGGAGAGCGCAGCTTCCAGCGTCAGGCGGATCGGGGTGG
>CALDSI010000003.1 GCA_937911395.1 uncultured Labrenzia sp. | reverse complement strand
CCCTGCCTGCACAGGGATGGCCAAGCTAGTTGCCTTTTGGCTGTAAGACCCGTTAGCGCTTGCCGGCCGAGGCCAAACGGATGTGACTTTGGGTTTCCGCTACCTCCGGCAAGGCCCGGATTTGGTCTAGTGTCTGATCCAGGATCTTCAGTGAGCGGACACGCAGCTCGGCGACCAGATCGAACGCACCGCTGAGTGTGTGAATGTCGGTGATCGCATCGATCCGACGGAGCGCCGCTTGCGTTGCCCGGCCATCGTCCGCCGTGAGCCGGATCAATGTAAAGGCGCTGATCTGATGGTCTTCTTCCGACTGTCCGAGCTCAACGGTAAACCGGTGAATGACCTTCTGATGCAAGAGACGGTCAATCCGGTTCTGCACCGTCCCGCGGGACACCTGAAGTGCTGCCGCCAAATCCGTGACAGAAGCCCGCGCGTCCCGAGTCAAGAGATGCAAAAGCCGGTGATCCAGGTCATCCATGATTACTTCTCATTTGTTGTTTTCGGTCAGCATTAAGGGCCCGTCCATGTGCTGTCCCGGACGCAGTGCAAGGGAGATCCGGGACCATGGCCGAAACGAAACAGACCCCGGCTCGTGGCCGGGGCGGCACCTTATCACTATGTGTCATTTTGCCATAAAACTCTCATTTTGTAAGAATTATTGACATTTTGATTGACGCGAACTCACGGCTTAATGCGGTCCAACAGCTTCCCAGCGGGAAGCGCACTGTCGATTGCTTTGGTGACTGAACTGGCTCTGACCGGGGCGGCCTGTCATCAGCCTGGGAGGGAATTCATGAAAAAAATAGCAGTGCTCGGATTGGGTAAGGTCGGCGCTTTGGCCGCTCGACTGTTGCACGACTCCGGCTTCGAGGTTCATGCCTATGACCAGCATGCACCCCGGGAAGACCTGCCGTTTTCTGTGCACTCTGCGGATTTGAAAGCCTATGATGGCCTGCTGCAGATGTTTCAAGGCGCCGATGCCGTCCTCTCCTGCCTGCCCTATCAGCTCAATGTCGGTGTGGCCACGGCAGCCCACGCGACCGGGATCCATTATTTTGATCTGACGGAAGATGTGCCAACCACCAAGGCGATCATCGAGATGAGCGAAACCGCCAAGGGTCTCATGGCCCCGCAATGCGGTCTGGCGCCCGGGTTTGTTGGCATTGTTGGCGCGAAACAGATCGGCGACTTCGACGACTGCCGGTCCTGCCGGATGCGTGTCGGCGCGCTGCCGCAAAACCCGACCGGGCTGATGGGCTATGCCTTCAACTGGTCTCCGGACGGCGTCGTCAACGAGTATCTCAACGATTGTGAGGTGATCGAGGACGGCGTGCGCAAGTGGGTCTCGCCGATGGAGTGGCTGGAAACGATCTACATCGACGGCATGAAGCTGGAGGCGTTCACCACCTCCGGCGGACTTGGCACCATGTGCGAGACCTATTTGGGCAAGGTCGCCAATATCGACTACAAGACCATGCGCTATCCCGGCCATGCCGAACTGATGAACTTCTTCTTCCACGAACTCTTGATGCGTGAGCGCCGCCAGGAAGCCGGAGAAATTCTGGTGCACGCTAAACCGCCAACGGACAATGATGTCGTCTATGTGCATGTGGCGTCCGAAGGCACCATCGACGGCCGCCCGCGCCGGGAGGAATTCGTCCGGGCTTACAAGCCGATCGAGATCGGAGGCCAGATGCGCACGGCCATTGCCTGGACCACATCAGCCTCTGTCGTTGCGGTGATCGAGATGGTGCGGGACGGCGCCTTGCCGGCAACCGGCTTCCTCAAGCAGGAAGACATTCCCTTGGACGCGTTTTTGAAAACCCGGACCGGGTCACTCTACGCTGCCTAAGTCCCCTTCCCAAAAGAGACGAAGCCCTTCGTCCACTTGGCCGCCCCTGCGTAGGCAGGGGCCCAGTCTTCACCACTGCCAGCGCGAAAAAAACCGCAATGCCAGAGAATACAGGACCCCTGCCTTCGCAGGCCGGGCTTCTATGTTTGCTTTCTGCTGTGTGAGGAAGCTTTGCTTCACTGTCATCAGTACCACACCGCGATCGAGGTGCCTGCCCGGACGAAGCAACGCAGAGATCCGGGATCAGACACGAAGCATCTTCGGTCCCGGTTCGGCACCGATATTACCGTGGGACTCGCAAGTCTGAAGCGAACTGCACTGGCAGCCGATTACCCGTGCAGCTTGACCGCAAGGCTTGTTGGAACACGAAGGGCGCCAACGGCAAAACGCGCCAGAGCCTGACGCAGGCCTATGGCATAGCCAGCTGCGCCCGGCTCACCCGCAGACACCGCTGCCGCGCGTAAAAACACCATGCGGCTACGGCCGATGCGTTTGGCAAGGTCCAGATCTTCCATTTCGGGCAACGGCCGGTGGCCACCGAGTTTTTCGTAGAACTGGCGGGAGATCAGAAGGCCCTGATTGCCGTAAGGCATGCCAAGCAGTTGGCTTCGCACAGAAGCTGCCTTTTCCGACAATCTGGGACCAAGCCCGAAGGCCTCGTAGCGCAAGCGGAAGGCTGCAGCTGTCTTTGGTCCTTTCGGGGTGCGCTCCGCCCGCTCGATAAAGGCCTGCACTTCATGGTGCCAACCGCTTTCCAGAAGAGTTTCAGGCTGCAGGAACAACAGCCAGTCGCCGCGTTTGGCGACACTTGCACCATGTACGAGACGCTCACTGCGCGGCCCTTTTCGGGTCACAAACGTGCATCCTGCCGCATCGGCGACCATGTCCGTGTTATCGGTTGATCCGCCGTCCACAACGACAACTTCCCGAACAACGCCCTCGGCAGCGGCCGGAACCAAGGCAGCCAGTGCGTGAACAAGGTCGAGTTCTGCGTTTTCAGTCGGAATTATGACACTGATCATGACCCTTTCTATGACATGAAATTTTCGAAAGTGCGAGAGAATGGACTTGTTCGGCGGCCGTTTCTGGATAATGTTCTTGTATTGTTCTCATAAAGAGTCGGCAGTCGATGACACTTGCACCCCCAATTTCTTCTGGTTCTGCTCAATTGGCGCCCGATACGGCAGATCTGAGCCATATGGCAGCTGACCGGCGGCGGGGACGTGCGGCCGCGACAAACCGCTCGGGACGGTTCGAACCCTTATCGAAAGAGGCCTTTGACGACGGATGGGACAGTTTGGACCAATTGCCGCCTCTCAAGACCGAGGTGCATGAAGAACGCGCGCGGACGATCATCACCCGCAACGAGTCACCAGACATTTCCTTTGATCGCTCGATCAACCCTTATCGCGGCTGCGAGCATGGCTGCATCTACTGTTTTGCCCGCCCGAGCCACGCGTTTATGGGCCTCTCACCCGGCCTCGATTTTGAAACCCGGCTTTTTGCCAAACCCAACGCCGCAGCGCTTCTTGAGCGGGAGCTCTCCAAGCCGGGGTATCAGCCCAAGGTCATCGCCATTGGCACCAACACCGATCCCTATCAGCCGATGGAGCGAAGCTATAAGCTGATGCCGGAGATCCTCGAGGTTCTGGAGGCCTGCGGTCACCCGGTCGCCATCGTCACCAAATCGGCGCTCGTGACCCGGGACATCGAGATTCTGTCGCGGATGGCCGAGCGCAATCTGGTCAAGGTGGCCTTGTCGATCACCACGCTCGACAAGAAACTGTGCCGTGCCATGGAACCCCGCGCATCCGCGCCGCACAAGCGTCTTGCAGCGGTTAGAGCCCTGAGCAACGCCGGCATCCCAACCTCCGTCATGATGGCCCCCATCATACCTGCGCTGACGGACAGTGAAATTGAGACCCTTTTGGAGGCAGCTGCAGAGCACGGTGCGAGCGAAGCAGCCTTTATTCTGCTGCGTCTGCCGCTGGAAGTGTCAGAACTCTTTCGCGATTGGCTTTTGCGCGAACGCCCGGACCGCTACCGCCACGTGATGAACCTGATCCGCTCCATGCGTGGCGGCAAGGACTATGACGCCAAGTGGGGGGAACGCATGCGCGGGCGCGGACCTTACGCCGACCAGATCGCCAAACGCTTCTCGTTGGCGGCCAAACGGCTGGGCCTGAACCTGCGCAGGAAAAAGCTTTCCACCGAGCACTTTATCCAGCCGCAAAAAGGCGGGGTGCAACTGGACTTGTTCTAAAGCGCAGTGAAGTGACCGCAATTGCCCTCCAAATGCACTCCCGGACGCAGCAAAGCGGAGATCCGGACCTGTTGGCGTGCGCTGTGGTCCCCGCTCAAGGCCGGGACGGCACCAACAGATCTTGCGCCTTGTTTTGGCAAACGGCATTTTGGCCCAATGACCAAAACACCCTCCCTCTTCGACCTCGCCTTCCCTAAAAGTCCCGATCTCAGAACCGAGAAAAAACATGCCAAGTCCTTTGCCGGTTTGTTGTGCGGGGGCGATGAGGCCGGCCGCGGTCCATGGGCGGGTCCTGTGGTGACGGCTGCGGTTATCCTGGACTATGCGAATGTGCCGGCCGGACTGAACGATTCAAAAAAGCTGACTGAGGCCAAACGGGAATCCCTGTTCGGTGAAATCCTCAAAACCAGCTGGGTGTGCGCGGCAAGTGCCTCGCCTGCGACCATCGACCGGCTGAACATCCGGGCGGCAACGCTGAGCGCCATGGTGCGGGCGGTGAACGGGCTGCCGAAAGTGCCGCGATACGTCCTCATCGATGGCCGCGATGTGCCACCTGGCCTCACGCAGCCCGGACAGGCGCTGATCAAGGGCGATGGCCGCTGCCTGTGTGTCGCTGCTGCCTCCATCGTTGCCAAGGTGCTGCGGGACCGCATGATGGTCGCCTTGGAACCCGAGTTTCCCGGCTACGGCTTTGCGCAGCACAAGGGATACGGCGTTCCAGCACACCAAGCGGCCCTGGATCGCCTTGGGCCGACGAAGCACCACCGGATGAGCTTCAAACCCGTCCAGCTGGCCGCCGGAGTTCCCGCATAGGGTTTGTCAGCCGTCCCAGAGATCTGTTGTGGGGTAGAACTGTGACCAGGCGAACCAGAACGCCTCATGACTGCCGAGATCCGAGCCATCCTCACCGACGGCCCGGATACCACCTGCATCGAATTCCAGTCGAACGTTCTCAACGCGGATCTCAGTGCCTTGCTTGAGTGCGGCAAAAGCCTTGCTGCGCTGAAAAGCGACCGGCTGTCCGGATGCCGTGACTATCCCGATGATGTCCTCATGCACAGGCAGACGCGGATCGACATCGCCGATCGGGAAAATTGGTCCGTTGGCGTCCCGGCCATTGCGGAAATCGAAGTCACGGCCGAGCGCAAGCGCTTCTACCAATACGGTTGTTTCCGGATGCGCCTTCTTCCAGGTCCCCCAATCGGTCGTCACGACGCTGACCTGTTTCAGCTTCAGGTTCTTCTCCGCAAGCGGGCCAGTCACCGCAGTGCCGAGGAATGTGTCGAAGACCGAGTAGGTGTTGACGTCATACATCACCTTGTTGGACCGGATCAGCAGCCCGGAGGTTCTAAGGACCGGCCGCTCAATTCCGTCCGGCAGCTCGTCGGTCAGGTAAGCCTGCGCAGCGCCGCATAAGGTACAGTAGGGAATTCCCAGCGCCCGGCCGCCGAGGGTGTCATTCACCATCTCCCGCACTTCCATGATCCGTCTTGGATAGGCGCGGTAGTCTCCGTTCACACCGATCCCGAAAACGATATCGCTGTCCTTGAGCCAGGTTGCGTCTTCAGCGCTGCTGACTGCCGGATTGTCTACGGCCGGAATGCAGTTGCACTGATTGTCGGTCTGGTCATACGGGCGGTCATCGATCAAAACCCCGCCCCAGGACACCATCCGCCAATCAATATCGCCCTCAACAAAGATCCGGTCCCAGCCGGGTACGATTGTTGTGAAGATCTCACGCTTGGAGGCAAGATAATCGGGCGGCGCTGGTATATCCCAGGCCATGAGATGATCGGTCACCACGCCCCAGCTGTTGCGCAGCGGGATCTGTTTGCCCAACAGTTCGGACGCGGCCTCACTCAAAGCCTGGTTCAACTGTGGGCCGGTCGCAAACCGCATCAAATCACTGATGATCCAGACAAGACGCGGGTCTTTGGATTCAGCGACTTCGGCAAGCGCCAGGCTTTGGTCCCGGCCCCAACCTGCATGGGTTACCGGGTCTACGAGCGCCATTTTCACTGCCCGTTTCAGATCATCGGACAGCGGGCCATCCGGTATTGCGGGAGGAGTGCCGAATTTTTCAATCACGTAGTCTGGAAGGGGCGCGCGCTCCTGAGCTTGGGCAAGTCCTCCGCCGACAAGAGCCAACACCAGTGTCAGCGCTGCGATAAAGATATGTTCAAAAGTTCGATGAGACGACTTCATGGCGGCGCCTTTCCTGAAAACACCAAGGACCCGGCCTACTGGACCGCGGTGGCATTGCATGACCGGCGCCTTGCTTGGTATCACATCACGTGAAATGCCCCAGGCGACGTAGTCTTCTGAGGATGGCTTGAGCAGCCGCTCCTTTCGAATCACGACGCATCAGAAATTCTTGAGATCACAATCCGGCGAGAGGGAAATGGACGTCGAAATCACAGTCGCAGACAAAGGCGATGCGCAACAAATCCTAGAACTTCAGAAAATCGCCTTTCATAAAGAAGCTGCGCTCAACGGTGATATGCAGATCGCCCCAATGGTTGAGGTCCTTGACGATACCGAGTCTGCTTTTGCCACGCATGTTTTTCTCATCGCCCGGCAGGGATCTGACATTATCGGATCGGTTCGGGTCCGCGCTGAGGACGACACCTGCCATATCGGCCGGCTCTTTGTGGCTCCCGAACATCAGGGACGGGGTATCGGCCGGCAGCTCTTTATCGCAGCGGAAAAGAAGTTTCCCTCCGCGGGTTCCTACCGGTTGATCACCGGCAAGCTGAGCTCCGGAAACATACGGCTTTATGAAAGTCTCGGCTATCAGGTGACCGGCGAGATGATGGAAAACGGCCGGACCCCGCTGGTGGTCATGGAGAAGAACCGGGCTTAGCAGCCTCTTTGCGATAGGTCAGCCAGCCAGCTCACACTCCCCTGCCGCCCCTGCGAAGGCAGGGGCCTAGTAGCCACATCTGCCCGCAAGGGAAACAAACCACACCAGTTCAGATTATCTGATCCCTGCCTTCGCAGGGATGGCGACTAAACACGCGGATAGAATTTCATTCGGATGAGGCAAACAAACAAAAAAGCGGCCCGCTAAGGCCGCTTTTCAAAACTGTTTCTGGATGGTGCTGAAGATCAGTTCAGCTGATCCTTCACCTGAGTGATGCTCTTGGCGAGAATGTCGTCTGCCACCTTGTCCTTGACCTTGGCGGAGAGGATCACCTCAGCGGCCGCGACAGCGATGTCGGCAGCCTTGGCGCGGACTTCGGCAATTGCCTGGGTCTCGGCCTGAGCGATCTTCTCTTCCGCAGCCTTGGAGCGGCGAGCGATCATCTCTTCCAGTGCCTGGTTCGTCTCAACGGTCAGGCGCTCGGCTTCCGTGTTAGCTTCCGCAACGATTGCTTCGGCTTCGCTTTCAGCTTCGTGACGCTTGCGCTGATATTCCGACAGAAGTTCCTGGGCTTCTTCACGCATCTTGCGTGCTTCTTCCAGTTCCTTCTTGATGTCGTCAGCGCGCTTGTCCAGCGCTCCGCCGATCATGCCCGGTACCTTGAGGTAAGCAATCAGGACAAAGAAGAGAACGAGACCGACCAGGGCCCAAAATGATGCGTCCATGACGGTCTCCTCAGTTCATCGCTGACTTAAGCGCTTTGGTCAGATCGGTTTTTGTCGGAGCCTTGCCCATCAGCTGCTCAACGAGCGCTGAGGTCGTGTCTCCGGCAATGTCACCAATCTGGGACAGCGCTTCGGTCTTGATACCGGCGATATGAGCTTCAGCTGCTTTCAGCTTCTCGGCAATATCCGCTTCGGCTTTTTCCCGGCGGGCTTCCTGATCGGCTTTCAACTTGGCGCGGGTGTCGCTTGCGATCCCGTGTGCCTTGTTGCGCGCTTCAGCAAGTGCCTGTTCGTAGGCCGCGATTGCTGCGTCGGTTTCGTCTTTGAGGCGGTTGGCCTCGCCGAGATCACCGGCAATGCGGTCCCTGCGGTCTTCCAGGATGCCTGCAATCCGAGGCACAGCGACGTTCTTCATGATCCAGTAGAAAAAGCCAAAAGTAATGGCCAGCCACAGGAGCTGCGAAGAATAGGTCGTTGCGTCGAACGGCGGGAAGCCGGCACCGTGCTCTTCAGCCGGAATTCCGAGTTCCGTATTATGTTCGGCGTTGCCTGCCATATCCTATCTCCAAAATCCGGTTGGGCGGCGCAGACGCCGCCCCCGGAGTCGCGTCAAAACTCTCTGAAACGAAAGAGAATTAGACAGCGAAGAGCAGGAGAAGAGCGATGAGCAGGGAGAAGATGCCCAGAGCTTCGGTAACGGCGAAGCCGAAAACCAGACGGCCGAACTGGCCATCAGCTGCAGTCGGGTTGCGCAGAGCGCCGTTCAGGTAGTTACCGAAGATGGTGCCGAGTGCGATCGCTGCACCACCCATGCCGAGGCATGCGATACCAGCGCCGATGTATTTTGCTGCTTCTGCTTCCATGACACGTGCTCCTAAGTAGTGTTTTGCAGATTTCAGATTTCTTCAGGCAGCGGCCCGGATCGGGCCGCCGCATGAGACGTTTCGCTTAGTGTGACGGATGAAGGGCGTCGTTGAGGTACATGCAGGTCAGGACCGTGAAGACGTAGGCCTGCAGGAACGAGACGAGGAACTCCAGCGCGGTGATCGCAACTGTCATACTCAGCGGAAGGATTGCGCCGACAATGCCCACGCCGCCAGCGGCGCTCATGGACACGATAAACCCGGCGAAAACTTTAAGGGTGATGTGACCGGCCAGCATGTTTGCGAACAAACGGACGGACAGGCTGATCGGACGCGAGAGGAAGGAAACAACCTCGATCGGCGCAACGATCAAAAGCAACACCGGCGGGACGCCTGATGGTGCGAACAGGTGGAAGAACTTGGTTCCGTGCTTCATGATGCCGTAGATGGTGACCGTCAGAAACACGAGCATCGCAAGCGCGAACGTCACGATGATGTGGCTGGTTACCGTGAAGAAGTACGGGAACATGCCGAAAAGGTTTGCCACAAGGACGAACATGAAGAGCGAGAACACAAGCGGGAAGAACCGCATGCCTTCCGTGCCCGCCGAGCTTCGCAGCATGCCCGCAACAAACTCATAGGCCATTTCCGAAACCGACTGCACGCGGCTTGGTACAAGACCCCGGCCGGACGTGGAGAAGATCAGGAAGGCAGAAGCTGCTGCTACGGTCGCAACCATAAACAGCGAAGAGTTGGTGAAAGAGAAATCCATTCCGCCGACTTCAATCGGAAACAGGGTCTGGATTTTGAACTGCGAGATCGGATCGTTCGCCACCGGTCAGCCTTCTTCGCTCAAATCATTTCTATTCGTGGGTGCGCAGGGCGCCCAGATGCACAACTTCAGTTGGATCCGCCGTCGTCAGAACTCTCGCGTTTGTACCGTTGACCTGGCTCGGCAATACGCCCGGCAGCCCTCATCACGTTCAAAACGCCCGCCGCAAAACCAATCAGCAGGAACACGATCAACCCAAAGGGTTTTGTCCCGAACCACTGGTCAACGAACCATCCCAAACCGCCTCCGACAACCACACCGGAAATGAACTCGGACGAGAGCTTCATTGCCTGCGCGTAGCCGGAATTGTCGCTTTTCTTGGCCGCGCGCTCAGCTTCTTCAGCTTTACGCTGGCCTTCCAGCTTCCGGTTCAGAAGGTTCCGCCGTTCCGACAGATCCGCCTCGGAGGCACCCTTGTCCAGATCATCTGAATTGCCGTTTTGCGAAGAGCCACTCATGTCGTTCCCCGCCCCCGTCAAGCCGTGAGACCCAGCCTTCGGACACCCCCTCAAGCCGCGCGCACCATAGTCGGGGGCCCTTGCCCTGTCAAGAACACTAAGATTTCCGCTATTTATCTGATTTATAACACAAATTCGCCCTTCTTCACATTTTCCATGACCTAAGTCTTACGGGAAACTTACGAAGGAGCGCTGTTCGGCTGAAAATTAGGCACTTTCACGGAATCGTTCCGCGGTCTCCAAATCCACCGAAACAAGCTGCGAGACACCCCGTTCCGCCATTGTGACACCGAACAAACGGTTCATGCTGGCCATGGTGATCGGGTTGTGGGTGATCACCACAAAACGGGTATCCGTGTTGCGCGCCATCTCATCCAGGAGGTCGCAATAACGCTCCACATTGGCGTCATCAAGCGGTGCGTCGACCTCATCCAGCACGCAAATCGGTGCAGGATTCGTCAAAAAGACTGCAAAAATCAATGACATGGCGGTGAGCGCCTGCTCTCCACCGGACAACAATGTCATGGTCTGCGGCTTCTTGCCCGGAGGCCGTGCGATGATTTCAAGCCCGGCATCCAGCGGATCGTCCGAATCGACCAGCTGCAGTTCCGCCGTACCGCCGCCGAACAGGTGCGTGAACAACCGCTGGAAGTGACCATTGACCACCTCGAAGGAGGCCAGCAAACGCTCCCGCGCCTCGCGGTTCAGATTTGAGATCCCGGTCCGCAAGCGACGAATTGCCTCAATCAGATCGTCCCGCTCAGACGTCAGGGTGGTTTTTTGCTCATCCATTTCGCGCAGTTCTTCTTCTGCGCGCAGATTAACCCCGCCCAAGCGTTCGCGTTCGGCCTTGAGCCGGTCCAGCTTTTTCTCCATTGCTTCCGGATCCGGCAACGGCGCACCTTCCTTAAGCCCGGCGATTTCCGGTAAGGCGACGACCGGCACTTCGAGGTCCTCGTCGATCCGCCGCTCCAGGGTCTCTTTCCGCTCCCGAGCAGCGTCGAGACGCTCCTCAGCGCGAATCTTTTGCTCGCGCGCCCCGGCCAGGCCTTCCATGGCCAGCTTTGCGGCCCGGTCGACATCGGCCAGATCAAGCTCGGCCTGACTGAGCTGATCGTCCTTTTCCTTCTTTGCGTCTTCCGCCTTTGCAATCGCGGAAAACAAGTCCCGGCGTTTGATCTCGATGTCTTCGGGCGCCTCAATCAGTTCAGCCCGCTCCTCTTGCGCCTCCTCGCGGCGTTCGCTCAAGACAGCGATCTGCTGGGTCGCATTGGCCGCTCGGGATTTCCAGCTGTCATATTCCCGGGCGATCGCCTCCAGACGCCGGTCGCGCATCTGTTGTTCCCGGGAGAGCCCTTCCGAGACTGCCCGTGCCTCTGCAAGGGCTGTCCGCGCAGAGGACACCTCGGCTTGCAAGTCCCGGATCTGGTCGGCGTAGCCGATTGCCTCAGCAGATGCTTCTAACTGCTCCTGCGCTTCCTCCAAGTAGGCCCGCGCTTCTTCTGCTTCTTCGCTCAAGCGCTGCGCCCGATCTTCCGCAGCCGCCTTCTGAGACGCCAGCTGCGCAATGGACCGCTCCGCAGCGGCCAAGGCCTCGCGCGCCGCCGTGACCTGCCGCTGACCATCCCGGACCTTGCCCCGGGCGGTTTGTTCAAATTCCACTGATTGCCGGACCCGGTTCGCAGCGTCTTCCAGATCCAGCTGGTGACGTTCGACGGCCTGACGCGCGGTCTTGATTTCGTCGTCCAGTTCAGCCAGGCGATTCTTCTGCGCCAATCGTTGAGCTGCCGGTGTCGGTGCGTTGGCGGCAACGACAAACCCATCCCAACGCCAGAGATCGCCTTCCCGGCTCACCAAGCGCTGACCGGGCTTCAGATTCGACCGCAAGCGCGGACCATCTTCCTGGGAAACCAAACCAATCTGAGACAATCGGCGATGGAGTTCTTTGGGTGCAGTGACGACATCCAGCAGCGGTTTGGCGCCGCCCGGCAAAGCCGGATCGCCGTCCGTTCCGAGCGCACTGCCCCAGCGAACCGCGGCGGCCACATCAAGAGAGGCATCCAAATCTTCGCCGAGCGCTGCGCCCAGCGCTGTCTCGTACCCGGTTTCAACGGTGATTTGCTCAACGACCGGCGTGTGATCCGCCTCGCTGTGCACGTTCAATACCTGTTCAAGGGTCCGGGCTTCGGTCTGAAGGCCCTGCAGCAAAGCCTTGGCATCGCTCAAGGGCGCCCGCGCGGCCTGCTCCTGATCCCGTGCCGTTGCGGTGGCAGCCTCCGCTTTTTCGACGGCCGCTTCAGCCTCGGCGAGTTCTTCGCTCGCAAGCTCCAGCGTTTCCCGGTGCTCGGCCACACCGTCTTGTTCATTCATGCGCGCAATGAGAGCACCGAGTGCGGTTTGAGCTTCCTGCGCCTGCGACATCAGCCGGTCCGCCCGCTGGCGGCTTTCGGCAACGGCGCGTTCCAGCTGCTGGCGTTCCGCCGTTGCCCGCGCTTCGGCGGCCGTCAGCTCGGAGAGCATTGCCTCCTTGCCGCGCACGATCTCTTCGGCCTCGGCCACTTTTTCCCGGGCCGCTTCGGTGCGGTCCTGCACCATCTCGTTTTCTTCCAGAAGTTCGGCGCGTTCTTCGGCGAGACGCTCCAGAACTTCGTCGTTTTCCGAGACCATGGACCGTTCGCGACGTATATCCTCGGCCAGCTGCACCAGGCGGCGCTCCAGATCCTGCAAGCGTTCCTTGATGCGCCGTTCTTCAGCATCCAGATCATTGCGTGCGATCACCAGCCTCTGCAGGGCGGCCCCGGCCTTGGCCGCGTCCTCCCGGAGCTCGGGCAACTTGTGCGCGGCGATTGCCTGAATGCGCGCACTTTCCGCCTGCAGCCCGGTCGCTGCGTTGACTTGGCTTTGCGCCTCAGTGAACTGTTTTTCAGCCGAGCTCAGGGCATCCCGCGCTTCTGTCCATCGGATATAAAGAATGGCAGCTTCGGCACCGCGGATCTCCGACGACAGATTGCGGTAGCGCGAAGCCTGACGCGATTGGCGTTTCAGATTGTCGAGCTGGCTGTCGATCTGCACCAGCACGTCTTCCAGACGCTCAAGGTTCTGTTCCGCCCCGCGCAGCCGGATTTCAGCTTCATGGCGCCGCGAATGCAAACCGGAAATTCCGGCGGCTTCTTCCAGGATCTTGCGGCGCGATGTCGGTTTCGCGGCGATCAGCTCACCAATCTGACCCTGCCGGACCATCGCGGGTGAGCGCGCGCCCGTGGAGGCATCCGCAAACAGGAGCTGGACGTCGCGGGCCCGCACATCCTTGGCATTGATTTTGTAGTTGGAGCCCTGTTCCCGCTCGATCCGGCGGCTGACTTCCAGAAGATCGGCATCATTGAAGGCGGTCGGGGCCGTGCGATCGTTGTTTTCCAGAAACAGCGTCACTTCTGCCGTGTTGCGGGCCGGACGGTTCAGGCTTCCGGAAAAGATCACGTCGTCCATGCCGGACGCGCGCATATTCTTATAGGAGTTCTCGCCCATCACCCATCGAAGGGCTTCTACGAGATTGGACTTGCCGCAGCCATTGGGACCGACAACGCCGGTCAGGCCGTTGCCGATGATGAATTCCATCGGCTCGACGAAGGATTTGAACCCGGCAATGCGGAGCTTTGAAAACCTCATCGGCGCCCGCACCTCTCCGGTCCGGACGCCGACAACGTCACATCAGATTGCAGATGCAGGCGCGTGGCCCGCAGCCCTGCTGCAGGATCAGAGGTTTTCCTCGATGATCTTGCCCATCTCTTCAATCGAAAGCGCCCCCGAGTGCTTTTCGCCGTTGATGAAGAATGTCGGCGTCGAGTTCACCCCAAACTCGTTCGCCCCGCGCTCACGCACAGCGTTTACTGCGTCAAGCAAACCCTGGTTTGTCAAGCATTCCTCAAAGGACTCCTGTGTAAAGCCGATCTGTTTGGAAAAGTCGAGCAGGGATTGGTACGGGTTGTCGGTGAATGCCCAGGCGCGCTGCTCTTCGAACATGATGTCCACAATGTCGAAGTATTTTTCCTGCGGCGCGCAGCGGGCCAGCATGAAGGCCGCCGAGGCAACCGGATCGAGCGGAAACTCTCGCATAATAAAGCGGACTTTGCCGGTTTCGATGTAGTCCTTCTTCAAATCCGGCCAGGTGCGTTTGTGAAAATTGGCGCAGTGTCCACAGGTCATGGATGCATATTCGATGATCGTGACCGGTGCGTTCTCGTCACCCAGGATTTTATCGCCCAGCGGGCCCGGTTTGAGGAGTTCGTCTTCGTCGACCGACTGGGCCCATGCGGGCGCTGCAGAGGCGAGCCCGAGTGCGGCCGTGGTCAAAGCGGTGGTTTTGAGAAACTGTCTGCGGGTCTGTGTCACGAAGATCGTCCTGTCACAAATTGATGTCCTGCGCCTTCCGGCGCCATTGCTGTTCCATGTGCCCTTTCAGGCCCTCGAGGTCAACACAGCTTGGCAAATGTGGCGGTAGCGTGGACATATTGGCAGGCAAGGTCACAGTGTTGTTATTGCCGCGTGAGGCATGAGAGACGATTAGGCGGCCGTGCCGGCATTCCGGGCGATGACTTGTGCACCGAGCTTTTTCAAGGCTTCGCGGAGACGATCGTTTTCGACCGTCTCGAGCTTTGCATCGAGCTGCTGCTCTTCCGACCGGGTCAGTGGCCTCAGCGCCTTGCGCGTGCTGGCGCTTTTCACGGCGACCGGCTTTTGCTGGATCTTGATGCGGCCAATGGCGGCCCAGCCATAAAATGTGTTGATCCGCTCAATCACCTGCGGACTATCGTGAGACAGCATCAGCGCGGTGGGGCCATCTGTGTGAACTACCAGGGTTGCGGGTTGGGGCGGACGCTCCGGGTCACTCAACTCCGGCTGCCGCGGCCAGATGAGCCGGTCCGGCTGGACACGGGTGCCATATCGCTCGCCGACAATATCGGCCCAGGATGCAATGATATCGATAGAGGCAAAGCCGCGTTTCTTGCACGCAGGGGTCATCGCCTTGCCGACCAAATCGGCCAGCAGTTTTGCACCCTTTCGATTTGCCTTCGACGCGGTTATGGCCTACCTCCTGATGCTCGCCCGATCCTCTTCAGGCGATACGCCAACGAGCTTCTCCCAGCCAGTTGTGTTCCAGTAGAATAAGACAAAATGAAGACAACTACTTTAACACACGTTTTGGCACGGGCTTATCACCGCAATTGTCCCCAAACAATCCAGACGCCAATCACCGTTGATCCGCAGCATCTTGGGGAATACCGGCGTGCAGCAAACCATGGCTGAAACCGACCCGTCACCAAGTCTTCTATCATCAAATCTTCTGGAGTGGTACGACCGCCACGCCCGCACCCTGCCTTGGCGCGTAAGCCCGGAAAACCGGCGTCTTGGCGAAATTCCGGATCCCTACCGTATCTGGCTTTCGGAAGTCATGCTGCAACAAACCACAGTTGCTGCCGTAAAAAGCTATTTTGAAACCTTCACCAGTACCTGGCCGACGGTCAATGACCTTGCCGCGGCGGGCGAAGAAGACGTCATGAAAGCCTGGGCGGGGCTCGGCTATTATTCCCGGGCACGAAACTTGAAAAAATGCGCTGACCTTGTTGCCAGCGACTATGACGGCCGGTTTCCGGACACAGAAGAAGAACTCCTGAAGCTGCCGGGCGTCGGCCCGTACACGGCCGCGGCTATTGCCACGATTGCCTTTGACCGCCATGCCGCCGTTGTTGATGGCAACGTGGAGCGTGTCCTGTCGCGCCTGAGACTGATCGAAACGCCTCTGCCCGTGGCCAAGCCGGAAATCAAAGCCGTCATGGCGGATCTGACCCCCGATGCCCGGCCCGGAGACTTCGCGCAGGCTGTCATGGATCTCGGCGCGACCATCTGCACGCCGAAAAAACCAGCCTGTGCGCTGTGCCCCTGGCGGGAAGAGTGCGAAGGTCACCGCGCGGGCCTGGCCGAAACCCTGCCACGGAAGGTGCCGAAGACAAAAAAACCGACCCGGTTTGGAGCAGCCTTCGTTGCTGTCGATGCGGCAAGCGGTGCCGTGTTCCTGCGCCGTCGTCCGCCGGAAGGTCTGCTTGGCGGGATGACCGAAGTGCCTGGTTCTGTCTGGTCCGAAGATTTTGACATGGACAGCAGTCTCTCCCATGCGCCCTTTAACGCAGATTGGCAGAAGCGCGTTGGTGAGGTGAAGCACACGTTCACCCATTTTCATTTGAAGCTGGCGGTCTTCAGGGCAGAGATGTCCGGCAAGGATCAGCTTGGCACAGACACCGGATGGTGGTCAGCTCCGGACACGCTTTTCGAAGAAGCTCTGCCGACGGTTATGCGCAAGGTTCTGACCGCTGCACTCGATTAACCGCAGTTTTCTGCGGCGGTGGCAGAAAACACTTGCACACGGCTCCAAAACACTTTTGATGCAGCTAAATTCCTCATGGAAACTGCGCAATGTTCACCTACGAAATTGAACGCCTATTCTCTCCGAGCGAATGCGCGGAAATCATTCGTCTCAGCCAGTCAAACGGCCAAAACACTGGCGGTCTTGTCGGCGGCAAGCAGCAGGGCGATGTCCGGCGCGCCAAAATCAGCTGGCTGGATGACGAGGGATCCGGGGCCTGGGTCATGAACCGGATCATGAGTGCCGTCGCAAAAGCCAACCGGGAAGCGTTCGATTTCGACATCACCGAATTCAAGGAAAGACTGCAGGTTGCGGTCTATGACGAGAACGACGAAGGCCACTATGATTGGCATTCCGATGTCGGCAACGGCCCGATTGCTCAGTTTCGAAAGGCGACCGTGGTGACCCAACTGTCTGGCGGTGCAGACTATGAGGGCGGGTCGCTCGAAATCAACATGGGCAGCAGTGTCGTAACGGCCAATCGAGCTCAAGGAAATGCGATGTTGTTCGCCAGCTTCATGTTACACCGCGTTGTTCCCGTCTCGAAAGGTACACGGTATTCCCTCACCTGCTGGAGCCATGGCCCGCGGTTTCGCTGATGCTCCTGGAAACTGGAAAGGGTGAATTGGATCACATCTTTTCTTGGATAAATCAGGAAAGACTTTTTCCTCATCCGTTTATCCGCTCCTCCCGTAAGTGTTCACGTTACAAGCAAAGACAGCACCTAAGTTTAACCCCTCGGAACATCAATTCCGGATGCACTGATCTTTGGCTTGAACTTAAGCAAGGGAGTCATCTACATGAAACTGATCCAGAAACTCGCAGTAGCTCTACTTCTCATCCTGCCGTTCTCCGCTGCAAAAGCTGCCGAGAAAGACATTGTCGACACAGCCGTCGGCGCAGGCACCTTCAACACGCTGGTTGCCGCTGTTCAGGCCGCTGATCTGGTCGACACCTTGAAAGGCGATGGCCCCTTCACTGTTTTCGCGCCGACCGACGAAGCCTTCGCTAAACTGCCTGCCGGCACTGTTGAAGATCTTCTGAAGCCGGAAAACAAAGACAAGCTCGTAGCTATTCTGACCTATCACGTGGTTCCGGGCAAAGTGATGTCTTCTGACATTGCGGGTAAAAAAGCTGATGTTGCTTCTGTTCAGGGCGACACAATTGCCGTTGACGCAACAGACGGCGTGAAAGTTGACGAAGCAAACGTCGTCACCGCCGACATCGAAACCAGCAACGGCGTCATCCACGTCATCGACAGCGTGATCCTGCCGGCCTCCTAATACGACCCGGCCTCTTACCCCTCCTCTGGTAAGTCAACAGGCGCAGCTTTCATCGGCTGCGCTTTTTGTTTGCCTGAATAACCATGGTCGTCAAAAGCGCTTCTCTCCCCAGGGAAAATATTGGCCTTTTCCGTAATACCTGAACCTCACATTCATGAAATAATTTAACGAAAACAACATTTTACCTCTAGACATTCAGTATAGAATTATTCTAAAGTAGGGAAAATACGGACCGCAAAGGAGGGTTCTTATGAAGGGAAGTGAAAAGGTTATTGCCTGTTTGAACGAGGCTCTGTTTCTGGAGCTCGGCGCGATCAACCAGTACTGGCTGCATTACCGGATGCTGGCCGATTGGGGATATGCAAAACTGGCAAAGAAAGAGCGGGAAGAGTCGATCGAGGAAATGCATCACGCGGACAACATTGTTGACCGGATCATTTTCCTGGAAGGCCTGCCGAACATGCAAAAGGTCGCGCCGCTGCGCATAGGCCAGAACATCAAGGAAGTGCTGGAAGCAGACTTGGCCGGTGAATATGACGCCCGCACTGCTTATTCCAAGTCACGTGACGTATGCCACGACGAAGGCGATTACGTCACGATGAAGATTTTCGAAGAGCTTCTGAAGGACGAGGAAGGTCACATCGACTTCCTGGAAACCCAGCTTGAGCTGCTGGAGAAAATCGGCGAAGAGCGCTACGGCCTGTTGAACGCAGCCTCTGCAGACGAAGCTGAGTAAGCGAATCGTCAGCACCAAGTTCGGAACGCGGCTCATTTGGGGCCGCGTTTTTTGTTTGGCCCCACACCTTCATAACGAGCAATTTAATTATACATTATTATAAGTTGCATAATGTAAAGGCATCGTGAGACACTTCCTCCACTGAGACTGTCCGGAGGTGAAGTCATGCCCAAACAATTCAGCCGACTCGTGATCTTGAAAAGTGCACTGGTGATCGGCGCCTTGTTTTCAAACGCAGCGTCGGCGCAGAACTGCGATGCGATCTGCACAGATGGGGAAACCTGTATCTCCGCGGCAGTCTATCCATATGTCCCGGACATGGGCGCGTTCACGTCTGCGATTTGTTCGGCCTGGCAGTCGGCGGGGCAGACCGAGAAGCTCTATCTGATCGCAGATGAGAATGTCTGGGACGGCGGGTACGATTCCAATCCTGTCTATACCAATGGCAGCGGCAGCCAGACGCCAATCGACGTTTTTGTTTATGACGCGATGTATCTGGAATACTGGAAGACCCAAACCACCCAGATCCCGGTGGCACAAATTAGCAACCCGACGGACTTCGTGCCTTATGCCGACACGGCATTGAAGCTTTCCAACAACGACATGTACGCCCTGCCCATGCTGGGCTGTACGAACATTATGTTCTACCGGAACGGCGATTCAGGCATGGCGGGTGTCACCACCCTGTCGAAATTCGAGACCGTCAATTCGGCCGGGATTTACATCAGCCCCGTTCCCTTCGGCATGTCGGGCGCCATGATGAACATGTCCGGCAAGACGACCATTGGCGTCAATTACATGGTGAAGGGGTACCTCGACACCGGCAACTGGCCATCCATGACCCAGCTGGATCCCTCGATTGTCCAATCTCTTGCAGGCATTTCGGAGACCGCGAGCTATTACAACGCCTTGACCGGAGCCGTGCCACCGCTGCAGGGCGTGGAGGACCAGTATGTCCGGGCCGGATATTTCAGTGAAGGTTATGGGCGGACGTCGATAGGCTTTTCTGAAAGCATGTCACAGATGTCGAATGCCACCCGGCAGAACCTGCAACTCCGTGCCTTTCCCTGGACCGACAACACCAACTCCCCAAACATGTTTTACGCAGATGTTGCAGGTGTGAACAGCAACTCACCGTTCCTCGCGAACAACGGAACGCTGCCGTTCGTGCTTGCGAACATCATGACCGAACAAGCAACGATGCAGAACGCCATTGCACCTCCAAATGGGCAATTGTCCTATCTCTTCCCGGCTCGGAACAGTGTGCTCAATGCCTTGAGCACTATTGATCCGCTTTACCAGCAAATGTCCGAAATCCTGGATTCGAAGACAACGGAACTGGTCAGCATGCCGACGACCGATCGGACAGCCTTTCACAGCTTTGGCGGATCCGTGCAGACGGCTGTCCTTGGTGCCTTCAGCGGCCATTGTGATCTGGAGAGCACCGACTTTCCCGGCGACAACTCGCAGGCCCCGTCCATCTGCACCCCTTTGTGTCAATCGGCAGGCGGCTGGATCGGCTCCTGGACCAATCAGTCTCCACCTGCGTGGCCGGGATACTCAGCCTGCGGCTGCAACACCTGTGTCCAGGCATCGCCCCTGCCTCAGAAGGTCCAAGGCGAACAGGCGACAACCATGGTTCAGTCCGGACCGGCGTTAAAGCGCTACATGCGGAATTAAATGCGCAGGCCCGGTCGTTGGGGTACTGATAACGAAAAGGCCCCGGGCTGAATCCGGAGCCTTTGTTTGGTGACAAAGTCAAATTCTCCTCTGGCGTCATGTTCGGACTTGTTCCGAACATCCAAAACCAATTGAAGAAAAATGGATCCTCGGCACAAGGCCGAGGATGACTGCTGAGAGGAATGGGTTTGTCTAGCTTCTAGCTTTCGTTAGACCGAAACCAGCGGAGTGCCTACTGAAACGCGGTTTCCGCAAAGCTTCTGAGTTTCCGCGAATGCAGGCGGTCGGCAGGCATCTGGCGCATTTTCTCCAGAGACCGAATACCGATTTCCAAATGCTGGGCGACCTGGCGCTTGTAGAAATCCGTCGCCATGCCCGGCAGCTTCAGCTCGCCGTGCAGTGGTTTGTCGGAGATGCATAAAAGCGTTCCGTAGGGCACACGGAAGCGGAAACCGTTGGCGGCGAGCGTTGCTGATTCCATATCGAGCGCAATGGCCCGTGATTGCGAGAACCGTTTGACGAGCTCCGGCTGATCCCAAAGCTCCCAGTTCCGGTTGTCCAGCGAGACGACCGTTCCGGTGCGCATCACCCGCTTCAGTTCATATCCATCATATCCGGTGATTTCGGCAACCGCGTCTTCAAGTGCAACCTGCACTTCTGCAAGCGGCGGGATCGGCACCCAAATCGGAAGATCCTGATTGAGAACATTGTCATCGCGCACATAACCATGCGCAAGAACATAGTCTCCAAGGGTCTGGCTGTTGCGCAGACCCGCGCAGTGCCCGAGCATGAGCCAGACATGCGGGCGCAGGACTGCCACATGGTCGGTGATCGTCTTCGCGTTGGATGGCCCAACACCGATATTGACCATTGTAATGCCGCTGCCGTCGGCCCGTTTCAGGTGATAAGCTGGCATTTGCGGAAGCTTTGCCGGTTCTGTACCACTGCAAGGCGCTGTTTCACCGGCTTTTGTCAGCAGATTGCCCGGCCCAACGAAGGCCTCATAACCGCTGTCCGGGTCCGCCAGATAGTTCTGGGACATCCGGCAGAATTCATCGATGTAGAACTGATAGTTCGTGAAGAGCACGTAGTTCTGAAAGTGCTCCGCCGCGGTGGCTGTATAGTGCTGCAAACGGTGGAGGGAATAATCGACCCTCGGTGCCGTGAACGAGGCCAACGGCATTTCGCCATCAACCGGTTCATACGTTCCGTTGGCGATGGAATCGTCCATCACGGTCAGGTCCGGCAGATCAAAAACGTCTGCCAGCGGCCGGTCGCGGCTCGCCGCGGCGGCACCGCCTTCCACATGCGTTCCGTCATAAAAGGCGAAATGCAACGGGATCGGAATATCGCTGTCACCAACCAGAACCGGGACCTCGTGGTTCTTCATGAGAAGCGACAGCT
>CALDSI010000002.1 GCA_937911395.1 uncultured Labrenzia sp. | reverse complement strand
TCATCCAGCGTCAGCACTTCGCCGCTCATATCAAACCTGCCCCTTTTTAGCCCGACGCGACCCTAGCGAAGAATGACGAGGTTTACCAGTTCAGCGCCGAGCCAGCGCGGCCGGCTACCAATCTTCCCCGCTCGCTATTCTGCAGATTATTAGAAGCATCGGAGCCGCCCCGGACATGATCCGGGGCCACGTCGCCCGGTCCCGGCTCAGGGCCGGGACGGCGGCATCGGACCAGCCCCGCCAAGCCGTTCCGGCGCAGGGGCGGCAAATATGGCGGTAAAGGCTGCCTACCAGCCGCCGCCGCCACCACCACCGCCACCGCCGCCGGATGAGCCGCCACCGGATGAGCCGGAACTGGAGCTGGAAGACACCGGCAGGGAAGATTGGAAAGATCCGGCCATGGCACTTGCCGTTGCACCAACGCTGCGCGAGATGTCGCGGCTGTCGAAGTCGCGGCCGCTGTACCAGTTCGGGCGATATTCGCCCGACTGTCCTGCATTGGCTGCACTCGACAGCCAAGTTTCAAAATGCGTGGACCAGGGCTTTTCAACGCCCAGCGAAACCGCATAGGGCAGCAGCTTTTCAAAATGAAGGACACTCATGTCCGGTGCATCCGTCATGTTCAGACGGTCTTTTTCGGCGACCGACAAATAAAGCTTCAGGCCCTCGATCTCGTCCATGACCACCCGGCCATGGGTGGTCGGAATATCGATGACCTTCGCGTAGACAATGAACATCAGGACAATCCCGATCACAAATGCGGGCAGCAGGGGAATTTCCGGCGGGATTTGAAGGATAAACGCGGTGAGATGCATGACAAGGTAGACCGCGCCAGCAAAGATCACCGCGAAGACCAGCCAGAAAGCCAAGGCCTTGGAGCTGCGTCCTGTCGTTTTGTCAAACAGGCTTTGAACCAGAATTGTCAGGCCGACGGAGCCAGCAATTCCGAAGATGGTGAAAAAGCCGAACAAAAAGGACTGCTCGAACTGCGCATCGCTCAAATTGCCGAAATAAAACAGCGAGAAGATCGTCACAACACTGATCCCAAGACCGGGCAGCAGATAATACCCATTGTGCTTGAAATAGACCCCGCCATATTCACGGTTGATCGCTGAAACGAACTTGTCTCCCAGCGCGCTGATCGCCTTGCCGTTCTTGTCATTCAAGGCGAGCGGTGTTCCCCGCCCCCGGATGTAACTCTCGATAACGGACTCGCCTTTGGGCAGCGGCTCATCATTTACCTGTGTGCCCTCCTCGGGCATTTCCAGAACAAGATCCTTGTCGTCTTTTGAGAGTTTCAGCCGCCCCTTGGTGGCAAGGCTCAAACAAGCGGCGGCCAACGCAACCCAGCGCTGCTCTTCGATCCCGCGATTGGTGATGTAGTTGGCCATCGCGGGCGACACACCGTCTGGCCCCTTGAAGCGCGGGAAGATGACACCGCGGGCCGGATCCCGGCCAACACGCCACCAGGAAATCAGATAATAAAGCACAAGGATCAGAACCGCCGGCGCGCCGATCGCAAAAACCCTCTGGTCCTGGAGCCACATGTCCCATTTTTCAGACTCGCTTGGCTCCGCGACAAACCCCTTCGGAAACCCAACTGCGACCGTCAGGCCTTCGTAAGCGCCGAGCGGCTGCGTGGTTTCAAAGACCACCTGCCCCGTTGCCAGGTCGACAGCGGCCTCATAATCGGTCGCATCAGAGCCGAATGCGCCGGTGTAGGCGGCATATTGTGTTGCCTCTGCCCCGGCAGGCAAGCGGACCCGTGCAACGGCTTCATCGATCGGGAAGATCCACTCATTGCCGGTCGCGTTGCAATAGACTTCATCATAGCTGTCAAAGAAACGCACCTGCCGCCACATCCGGTACCGGATCGTGTAGGTGTAAACGCCGGGATCCAGAAACACATCTTCGCGGCCAATGTAGATCCGGACACCCCGCCCGTTTTCCTGCGTGAATTTGTTTTCCCGCTGCCCGTCCCGCAAGACCTCCAGCAGCTCAAATGGCACATCATGTTCCCAGCCATTGGCGTCTTTTGCGCGCAAGGGAATGTCGCGGAAGATGCCACGCTTGATCTCATCGCCTTCGGCCCGGACCCGGATAGTCTCGGTCACGATCAAGGAGCCGTCTTCCTGAACGTCAATGTCGGTGATGTAATTCAGGATGCGTTCTTCCGAGACCGCACCGCTGACTGTCACGAGCCACAAGACAGACGCCAGGACCGCCATCAGAGCTTGATGGAACCGCATGATCTGATCTCCCAGAAACTTCTTAAAACTCGACCTTTGGAACAGCGCGCTCAGCTGCATCCTCAATCTCGAAATACTCTGCCTTTTGAAAGCCTAACTGGCCCGCGATCAGGTTGGACGGGAAGCTTTCTACGGCAACGTTCAGACCGCGCACTGCGCCATTGTAATAGCGCCGGGCCATCTGGATGGCGTTTTCGATTTCATCAAGGGAGTTGTGCAGATCCGAGAAATTCTGGCTGGCCTTGAGGTCCGGATAATCTTCGGCGACTGCAAACAAACGGCCCAGCGCCTGGGTGAGCGCGCCTTCGACCTTGGCCCGGCCAGCTATGTCCGAACCCGACACAGCGGCAGCATCCGTGCGCAGCCGGGTGACATTGTCCAGCGCTTCTTTCTCATGGGACGCGTAGGCCTTCACAGTCTCAACCAGATTCGGGATCAGGTTGGCGCGACGCTTCAGCTGGACATCAATCCCGCTCCAGCCTTCCTCGACCATCTGCCGCTTTTTCACCAGCGCGTTGTAAAGAAGGATCGCGAAAACCGAGAGCGCGATCAAAAGAGCGAGAACAAACCACGTGGCCATCAAAACCTCCGAACCATTTGCAGCGGAGGCTAGCCGGACTTTCAGCGGATGTCATCGCCCAGCCGCAGAGGAAACGGCCAAAACGGGAAAAGTGTAATCCAGACCACACTTTTGACGGTCCGAAACAAGTTTACCGGGGTTAAGCTGGTGTTATTACAGCCGCAACTTGCCAGTTTGTCATCCCGGCCGAGCGAAGCGCGAGCCGGGATCTACTCGTTTGCAGAGCGGTGGTGA
>CALDSI010000001.1 GCA_937911395.1 uncultured Labrenzia sp. | reverse complement strand
AATGCGCTGCAAGGACCGGGCTGTCGGTTAAGACGCTCCGGGTCTATGAAGCTCAGGGGTTGATAACGCCAAAGCGCACAGAGAAGAACTGGCGCCTTTACGGCACCAACGAGATTGTTCGATTGAATGAGGTCATGATCCTCAAACAGTTGGGTCTGAGCCTTTCCAAGATCGGCGAGCTCCTTTCCGGTCAGCCGGCGAATTTGGAACGGCTTCTGGAGATCCAGGCTACAACGCTGCGAACCCGCAGTGCGCAGATCGAAACAAGCCTGCGGCTGATCGGGCAATTGCAGCTCAAAGCTAATAATGGCCTGTCCATGGAGGACCTCCTTTCGCTCGCAAAGGAGACCCATATGCATGAAGCAACAGACGACATCGCTTGGCGCCGGTATGAGCAGGCCCGCCCGCGGACCCAGGTTGAAATCGACCCAAAGAGTTTGAAGGATTATGTCGGAGACTACAGTTTTGAAGACGGGCTGATTGGTAAGATAAGGGTAGACGCTGGAAAATTGTTCGGCGGGCTCCTGGGACAGCCCGAGTTCGAATTATTCGCCGAGGCGCCGGACAAATTCTTTCTGAAAATCACGCCTGCTCAAGTGACGTTTGATCGGGACAGGACGGGTTTTGTCCAAGGCTTGATTCTTCATCAGGAGGGTTTTGAACTCAAGGCAAGCCGCAGCGAACCTGGAGCCTATCAAAAAGCAGAAGACGCTCTGCAGGACCGGGTCAAGGCGAACGAGCCCTATCCCGGAAGTGCCGACCAGCTGCGGACCGTCATTGCCGAGTGTGTTGCCGGAACTATCAATTATGAAGATTACACTCCCATGCTCGCCAGCGTTATTCGCGAGCAACTCCAAATGGTCGGTCAGGAGCTGGAGCGTCTGGGACCGCTCAAATCCCTTGATTTCCGGGGAGTAGGTGCTGGTGGTTATGACCTTTATACAGTCGATTTTGAAAATGGACGGCTGGAATGGGGGCTTTCCAAAGCAGCAGATGGCCGTTTGAACGGGCTCTTCATGCGCCCGGCTCCTTGTGCCATCGTCTAAAATCATAGCGGAGCGCCGGTTTCCTTCGGCGAGCCGCTTGGTTGTTGTGTGGTTGAACTGCCTTAGACAGCCGCAGAATGCCGGGCCTTCCCCGCAGATTGGCTGTCGGCCAGATAGGCGTCAAACGCTGCGGCAGCGAGGCGCACAAATGGGCGGCCTTCATCTGTCACCCGAACCACGGTGCTGTTGTTCTGCATGCGGTTGATTTGCACAAGACCGTCAGCAGCGAGTTCATCAAGAGCGTCCATGGAGGATTGCAGATGATGAATGCCGGTATGATACGCTGAACATACCTTATTAAGGTCGCAGGCGTAGTTGGTCATAAGTTCTTCAATGATGCGGGCACGCAGCCTGTCATCAATAGACAACGGTAACCCTTTGGAAACCGGCAATTTGCCCGCTTCAATACTGCGTTGCCAACTGCCGACATCCGGCAGGTTTTGCACGAACCCTTTGCTGAGCTTGCCAATCGAGGAAACGCCGAAGCCGATCAGCTGTTCACCCTGGTCGGTTGTGTAGCCCTGGAAGTTGCGTTTGAGCGAGCCATCGTTGAGCGCAACGGCCATGCTGTCGTCCGGCCGTGCAAAGTGATCAAGGCCAATTGCTACATAGCCCGCCTTGAGCAACTCGCTGCGTGCAAGGTCCGCCATGGCCAGCCGTTCTGCGGCAGAGGGCAGGGAGGTCTCGTCAATCAACCTCTGATGCTTCCGCATCCAGGGAACATGTGCGTAGCCAAACAACGCAATCCGGCCGGGGTTCAAAAACAGGGTCTTTTCAACAGTGTCTAAAATGGACTGTTCCGATTGACCCGGAAGTCCGTACATCAGATCGAAATTCAGCGCATCAAGTCCGGCCCGGCGCAAATACCCGGTCGCCTGCTCGACGACTTCATAAGGCTGAACGCGGCCAATCGCCTTTTGAACGTCAGGATCGAAGTCCTGAACACCGAGGCTTGCCCGGTTGATGCCGACCTGAACCAGCGTGTCCGCCAGTTCCTGTGTCACAAGACGGGGATCAAGTTCGATCGCGTGCTCCAGGTCCGGATCTAAATCGAACAAGACCCGCATCAGGCCCGTGAGTTCCACAAGGCTCTGCCTCGGCAACAAGCTTGGTGTGCCGCCACCCCAATGAATGTGTTTGACGGGGCCGGCTTTTTGCAGATGAGTTGCGGTAAGCTCAAGTTCCCTGCACATTGTATCGGCATAGGCCTTCAGCGGCGCATCCTTGCGCGTTGCTTTGGTATGGCACCCACAATAGTGGCAAATCTCCCGGCAATAGGGGACATGCAGATAAAGAGACAACGTGTCCTGCGGACCTATTGATTGCAGCCAATCAACATAAACATCTGCCGACACCCCATCATGGAAGTGAGGAGCGGTCGGATAGCTGGTGTAGCGCGGTACATTGCGCATGGCATAGGAGAGCGTTTTCGTCATCATGAGCCAACTATTGGCCGTTGGTCCACGTGCCGCCTTGATATCGCTCAACCGGCTCAGACCATTTTGCAAATTTTGAGCCGTATTTGAACAGAAGCCATACTTTGGGCTGATGAGTGCTCTTTAGAATTGAAAATACATCTTCATGAACGATCAAAGTTCATCAAAAAATGATCACATTGATCAATGTGATCAATCATGTTTGTTCTGATCGTTGCGGCTATAAGGTGTCACCCCAAGACAACTAGGTGACGCAAGATATGAACGAACTCCGGTTTGAGACACTCTGGAAGTTTCCAGCAACACTGGCGATTGCCGTGGTGGGCGGCGCTGTGTTTCATCTTGCCGGTTTGCCGGCTGCATGGTTGTCCGGTGCCATGATACTCGTTGCCGCTGCGACCCTGGCGGGCGTCCCGACTGTAATGCCGAACAAATTCCAGGACGGCTTATTCGTTCTTCTTGGCACCTCCATGGGTGCTGGCGTCCAGCCGGAAGTTGTCGAAAGGGTATCCGAGTGGCCGCTGTCCATGGCGATGTTATTGCTCGTCGTTGTTGGAGTGACCATCGCTGGATACTGCGTTTTGAGATACGCAGCCCATTGGCAGAAGGAGACAGCTTTTTTTGGCGCAATCCCGGGCACTCTGGCTTATGTCATCGCACTTGCTTCCGAAAGGCGTGCAGATCTTCCTAGAAATGCCGCCCCGCAATCGGTCCGGCTGTTCATCCTAATTGCGCTTCTGCCATTCTCAGTTGTCTCCACTACGGACACTGATGCCAGTGTCACGGTCAGCCGGTATGCATCTGATCTGTGGGACTACTCCATCGGGGTGCCGCTCTGCGTTCTGGGCAGTCTTCTTGCCGTAAAGGTGCGGTTTCCAGGCGGATGGATGACAGGTGCCTTTTTCACAAGTGCCGCTCTGAATGCGTCTGGTGCCATTCATCTTGTATTGCCGGAAAGTATCGTCCTTATCTGTATGGTCGCGATGGGGGCGTTGATTGGTTGCCGGTTCAATGAGATGACCTTTCGCGAGTTTGTTAGCGTCTTGAGCGCTTCTGTTTCAGCGTTTGCTGCGGCTTTTTCCGTTTCCGTTGCAGGGGCAGGATTTGTCGCCTGGATGATCGATATTCCCTTTGGTCAGGCGCTTCTGGCTTTTGCTCCGGGCGGACTTGAGGTCATGACACTGATGGCATTTGTGCTCGATTTGGATCCGGCATTCGTTGCAGCTCACCAGATTGTTCGCTTCACCGGAATGGTCCTGCTGTTGCCCGCAATCACTTTGATCACTATTGGCAGGGCACCCCAGTCATCCGGCGCCGCAGGACACACCTCCACGATTGCAACGTCCGACAAACCAATGATCTGATTTCTCAAGACCGTCACGTCTTCAAGAAGGAGACCGGTGTCTCCTTAAACCGATCTTTTTCGAACCTGCGATAATCTGTCCCAAGCTTCACCGGGGGTGGGGCTCTGATTCTTGACATGAATCAACGCATCCATTCCGGAACCGTGCGCACTGTCTTGCCATCGTTGGCACCTTGTAACGATTTTAAAGACTGGGGCGCTAAATATGGCACAACAAAAGACCGGATTGGTCTCGCTCGAGGAAGGCGGCTTTGCCATCTTCCTTGTGCTCCTTGCATTTGCCTGCCTTATCGTGGCGGGTAAGACCTTTGATCAGGTCATGGCATTTCACGCTAGCGTCGGCGCATTGTTCGCCGCACTCGGCGTGTTCTACATCTTCAAGAATTACTTCGATGACGGCGGGCAAGCGATCCCGCAAGAACTCGATGGTAAACCCAACTACAACATTGGCCCCATCAAGTTTGGCGCGATCGCGGCCATGTTCTGGGGCATCGCCGGCTTCACTGTCGGTCTTGTAATTGCGCTTCAGCTGGCTTGGCCTGCGCTGAACTTTGATCTGCCCTGGACCAACTTCGGCCGCCTGCGCCCCTTGCACACCTCCGCGGTGATTTTTGCATTTGGCGGCAACGTTCTTCTAGCAACATCGATGTATGTCGTGCAGCGGACCTGCCGCGCGCGGATGCCAGGCAAGATCCTGCCCTGGTTCGTGATCCTGGGCTACAACGCCTTTATCGTCATTGCCGGAACCGGTTACTTGCTAGGTGCCACTCAGGGCAAGGAATATGCCGAGCCGGAATGGTATGCTGACCTTTGGCTGACCATCGTTTGGGTGTTCTACCTGCTCCTCTTCCTGGGAACGCTGTGGAAGCGGAAAGAGCCGTATATCTATGTTGCGAACTGGTTCTATCTCGCGTTCATCGTGACCATCGCGGTGCTGCACATCACCAACAACCTGACCATTCCTGTGTCGATCTATTCGACCCAGTCCGTGATCGTTTGGGCCGGTGTACAGGACGCGATGGTTCAGTGGTGGTATGGCCACAACGCGGTGGGCTTCTTCCTGCCCGCGGGCTTCCTCGCCATCATGTACTACTTCATCCCGAAGCGGGCTGCACGGCCGGTCTCTTCCTACCGCCTGTCGATCGTTCACTTCTGGGCTCTGATCTTCATCTACATCTGGGCTGGCCCGCACCACTTGCACTACACGGCTCTGCCGCAATGGGCATCAACACTCGGCGCGACCTTCTCCATCATCCTGTGGATGCCGTCCTGGGGCGGCATGATCAACGGCCTGATGACGTTGTCGGGCGCATGGGACAAGCTGCGGACCGATCCGGTCCTGCGCATGATGGTGGTTTCCGTTGCCTTCTACGGCATGTCCACCTTCGAAGGACCACTGATGTCCCTGCGGGCTGTCAACTCCCTGTCGCACTACACCGACTGGACCATTGGTCACGTTCACTCCGGTGCGCTTGGTTGGGTTGGCTACATCTCCTTCGGCGCGATCTACTGCCTCGTTCCGTGGCTGTGGAACAAGAAGGGCCTGTATTCCCTGAAACTGGTGAACTGGCACTTCTGGCTGTCGACGCTCGGTATCGTTCTCTACATCACCGCGATGTGGGTGTCCGGCATCATGCAAGGCCTGATGTGGCGCGCATACGACAGCCTCGGCTTCCTGGAGTACTCCTTCGTGGAAACCGTTGAAGCGATGCATCCCTTCTACATCATCCGTGCTCTCGGCGGTGCGCTCTTCGTGGTCGGCGCCCTGATCATGGCCTACAATCTCTGGATGACTGTCCGTCACGGCGAGGCTGAAGAAGCCGACGCTCTACCGGCAGGCTCCCTGGCTGCGGCCGAATAAGGGGAGGGACAAAAATGTCTGCATGGAAAAAACACGAAATATTTGAGAAGAACTCGATCATCCTTGTGATCGGTATTCTCGTGGCCATCTCTGTCGGTGGCCTGGTTGAGATCGCCCCGCTCTTCTATCTGAAGAGCACGATCGAAAAGACAGAAGGAATGCGGCCTTATACGCCGCTGGAGCTCGCAGGTCGCGAGATCTACATCCGGGAGGGGTGTTACACGTGCCACTCCCAGATGATCCGTCCGATGCGCGACGAGTTGGAGCGCTACGGCCACTTCTCACTGGCAGCGGAGTCGATGTACGACCACCCGTTCCAGTGGGGGGCAAAACGGACCGGTCCTGATCTAGCCCGAGTTGGCGGCAAGTACTCCGATGATTGGCACGTCGAGCACTTGATCGATCCGCGATCGCTGGTTCCGGCCTCGATCATGCCCGGATACCCATTCCTTGCCGAGACCGAGCTGTTCACCCGTGACATTCAGGGCCACGTCAGCGCCAATATGGTGGTGGGTGTTCCCTACACTGATGCGCAACTCGAGTTCGCTATCGCCGATGCCATCGGTCAGGCGTCTCCGGACACCGACGGGGCTTATGACTTCGAAGAGCGCTGGCCGAATTCGGCCGTCCGCGACTTTGACGGCAACCCGCGCAAGGTCACCGAGATGGACGCGCTCGTCGCCTATCTTCAGGTGCTCGGAACCATGGTCGACTTCTCGATCTACGACAACAAAGCCAACCTAAGGTAAGTGCGATGAACGAGACATATTCCGCCCTTGCGGCCTTCGCGCAAACCGGTGGCCTTATCTACTTCATGATCCTGTTTGGCATCGTTTTGGCCTACGCCTTGTGGCCGAAGAACCGTGAAAAGTTTGACGATGCCGCCCAGATCCCGTTTCGGGAGGACTGATCCATGTCTGATACACATCCAAAGGAAGTCGACCAGGTATCCGGGGTCGAAACCACGGGCCATGAGTGGGATGGCCTGAAGGAACTCAACAATCCGTTGCCGAAATGGTGGCTGTACCTGTTCTACGTCACCATCGTCTGGGCCGTGATTTATTGGGTGCTTTACCCATCATGGCCGCTGATTTCCAGCTACACCACGGGGGTTCTGGGGTCCAGTCAGCGCGCCGAAGCCCTTGCAGCCCTTGAAGAAGGCGTTGCCGGTCGTTCCCAGTTTGCCGACCAGATCGTCGCGACCCCGTTGGAGGACATCTCCAGCGATCAGCAGCTCCTGCAATTTGCAATGGCCAATGGCCGCGCAGCATTCGGCGACAACTGTGCCCCGTGTCACGGCGCGGGCGGAACCGGATTTGAGGGCTATCCGAACCTTCAGGACGATACCTGGATCTGGGGCGGTACGCTGGATGACATCCACACCACGTTGCTCCACGGCATTCGCGTCGACAATGACGACGCACGCTTTGGCGAGATGCCGGCCTATGGACGTGATGAACTCTTGACCAAAGAGGAAATCAGCCAGGTCGCCAACTACGTCGCCTCCCGCACAGGTTTGGAAACCGATGAGGGTGTTGATCTTGCAGCGGGTGAGACACTCTACGTTGACAACTGCGCAGCGTGTCATGGCGACAATCTGGAAGGTATTCAGGATGTCGGCGCGCCAAGCCTGATGTCGGCGAATTATCTCTATGGGAAGTCGCTGGACGCCATCAAGGCTCAGATCACCAACCCGCGCAATGGTGTCATGCCGGCCTGGGAAGATCGTCTTGATCCGGCAACGATCAAGTCGCTGACAGTTTATGTCCATGCCTTCGGCGGTGGTCAGTAATCTGTTCAAAATGCTGCGACAAAAGCGCCAGACTTGGCTTTGATTTGATCCGGCGCAAAGAGGATATCTTTGCGCCGGATTATCTTATGCGAATGGTGGAACTCCACCAGTTCAGCGGCGGGTCAACCGGGCTCGGTTGTGCCGCCAAAGCTGATCGTTTTTGAAGTGAAAGAGCATCTTTTGTGCGTTCACCTGAACGCACGATGCTCTAGGCATTTGGTTGAAGATCCTATTGGGGCAGGATCGCGCAGAGAGGACGGACGGTATGTCTACCGATACCGAAACGCACGGGGGCGGCCACGACGACGAGTGGTTTGCATCTGCCACGAAAATATACCCCTTGGCTACCCATGGTCTGTTCCGGCGGATCAAGTGGGCGCTGCTTTTCATTACCCTTGGCATCTACTACTTCCTGCCCTTCATTCGATACGACCGCGGCCCGAACGCACCGAGCCAGGCTGTACTCGTTGATATGGACAACGCACGCGGGTATTTCTTCTTCATCGAAATTTGGCCTCAGGAAGTCTATTACCTGACAGGCCTGTTGATCATCGCGGCTGTGACACTGTTTCTCATGAACGCAGTCGCTGGCCGCATCTGGTGCGGATACCTTTGCCCGCAAACGGTTTGGACCGACCTGTTTCTTTGGGTTGAGCGCAAGGTCGAAGGGGACCGCAGGGAGCGAATTGCTTTTGACAAGCAGCCCTGGTCAGCTACGAAGCTTGGCAAGCGCGCCACCAAACACTTTTTCTGGCTGATGATCGCCTGGTGGACGGGTGGCGCATGGGTGCTTTATTTCAACGATGCGCCGACGCTGGTTTGGCAACTGCTGACGTTCCAGGCGCCGATGGTTGCCTATATGTGGATCGGCATTTTGACCGCGACCACATATCTGCTTGCCGGTTTCATGCGGGAACAGGTGTGCATTTATATGTGCCCGTGGCCGCGTATTCAGGCGGCCTTGACTGATGAAAAAGCACTGAACGTCACCTATCGCTGGGATCGGGGGGAGCCGCGTGGTTCCCTCAAGCACAACAAGCAACTTGAGGCGCAGGGCCTTCCGTCAGGTGATTGCATCGACTGTTACCAATGCTTTCAGGTTTGCCCGACCGGGGTTGATATCCGTAAAGGTCCTCAGCTTGATTGCATTCAATGCGGTCTATGTATTGATGCCTGCGACAACATCATGACGAAGATCGGCAAGCCCACCGGTCTCATTGCTTACGATACCGACGAAAACATTGAGCGCCGGATCGAGGGCAAGGAACCGGTCTATGAAATCGTCCGGGTCCGGACAGTCATCTATGTGGCGGTCATTGCTGTTGTCGGCATCATCATGCTTGCTGCGCTTTTGACCCGCGATTTTGCCGATATCAGCGTCCTGCATGACCGGAACCCGGTTTATGTAGAGCAGTCCGACGGCTCGGTTCGCAACGGCTACACTGTGCGCTTGTCAAACAAGAGGCGCCATGACCGGCATTTCATGCTGCATGTCGAAGGAATGCCACCAAACACTATGGTCGAAGCGGTTGGCGTAACTGAAACCTTTGCCGGCCGTCCAATTGTTCAAGTTGGACCGGACACGACGCGCGAAATACGAGTTCTTGTGACCTCTCCGCCTTGGGAAAAAATGCCGCACTCCACTCCGGTCACGTTCCGGATCACAGAGAGTGTGATGGGGGAAGTCATAACCGCGAAGGATACATTCAAGGCGCCAGACCCGGATTAAGCCGGAAGTCTGGACGCTGAGAGGCAACCAAGACACCTCGCCCTTTTGGCGAGCTCCTGAATGGGGCGGGGTGATAATCAGACAAACGATCTTTTGCTGAAGAGGGGCCTTCAGCAAAAGACCACGCCGAGGAGACGGATATGGCGATGGCTGAGACAAACGGAAGAGACCCAAAAGCAATTACTGGCAAGACAGTCCTGTTGTGGCTGGTGGGGTTCTTTGGAGTGATCTTCCTGACCAACGGGATCTTTCTCTATTATGCGCTCGGAACCTTTCCGGGTGTCGCCGTAGAGAGTTCATATGAAGCGGGTCAGGCCTACAATCAGGAAATTGCAGCGGCAAAAGCGCAAGAGCAACTGAACTGGACCATCTCCAGTGAATTGACGCGGCAAGCCGATGGCAGTGGCAAGCTCCTGGTCCATGCAAAGGATGCCGCAGATGCACCGCTTTACGGGATCAAAATCGAAGCGACCCTGAAGCACCCAGCACAGGTCAATGCCGACATCGCTTTGATCCTGACAGCGGACGGCGGCGGCCGGTATATCTCCGAGCTCGACGCGCTGCCGGCCGGAAACTGGACGCTGCATCTTGAAGTGACCGAGAACGGCGAACGCAAGTTCAAGTCCGAAAATCGTGTGTTCATCAAGGAATGAGGCGGCAGCAGTGACGGTTCATCAGCGCGATTGGCAGGCTTTTGTAGTTCCCGCAGATGACGGTGCGGTTCATATGGATCTGGCCGTTGACGGCATCACCTGTGCGGCATGTATGGGCGAAATCGAGCGCGGACTTAAGCGGCTCCCGGGCATCCGCAAGGCCCGGGTCAATCTGACATCACAGCGGCTGGCGGTCGACTGGGTCGAAGACCAGACCGGGGCTGATGAAATCGTCGCTGAATTGGAACGGTTGGGGTATGCGGCTCACCCTTTTGATCCGGCAAGTCAGAAAGAGCGGCAGGACAAGACCGGCAAGCAATTGCTGCGCTGCCTGGCAGTCTCCGGGTTCGCCGGCATGAACATCATGCTGTTGTCCGTTTCCGTTTGGTCCGGGAACGCGAGCGATATCACGCCGGAAACCCGGGATTTTTTTCACTGGCTCTCTGCTCTGATCGCCTTGCCGACCGTTGCCTATTCCGGCCAGCCGTTTGTCAAAAGCGCGTTCCGTGCGTTGTCCGCCGGGCGTCTCAATATGGACGTGCCGATTGTCATTGGTGTCGGTTTGGCTGTCGCACTGTCGGTCGTCCAAACCATCCAGCACCATCACCACGCCTATTTCGAATCGGCTGTGATGCTGCTCTTCTTCCTGCTTGTCGGGCGTTATCTCGACCACAATATGCGCGGGCGCACACGCTCGTTTGCAGAAAACATCGCAGCTTTGAAATCTGAAGTGGCAGCCCGGATCAACCCGGATGGCTCGGTCCGCGAAGTCCCCCTGTCAAAGATTGCAGCCGGAGACCTGGTGCTGGTCGCAGGTGGTGAGCGGGTACCCGTGGACGGCGTTGTCTCAAGCGGCATTTCCGAAATCGACCAAAGCCTCGTGACCGGAGAGAGCATTCTTGTCCCCGTCAAACCGGGACAACGGGTTTATGCCGGCACCCTCAACGGGGCCGGAGCACTGCAGATCCGCGTAGAAGCGGCCTCAGGCGCGACGCTTCTCGATGAAGTCAACCGGTTGCTTGAGACGGCGTCTCAAGCCAAATCGAAATACGTCCGGATTGCTGACCGCGCTGCACAGCTTTACGCTCCGCTCGTTCACGGAGCCGCTGGGCTTACGTTCCTGGGCTGGCTTTTGGCGGGCATGGAGTGGCAGCCGGCACTTGTGATTGCGATCTCGGTCCTGATCATTACTTGTCCGTGCGCATTGGGATTGGCTGTTCCTGCTGTCCTGGTCGTGGCCTCGGTACAATTGTCCACGTCCGGTGTCTTGCTTAACTCCGCTGACGCTATTTAACTTATGGCCGACATCGACACGATCCTGTTCGACAAGACCGGAACGCTGACCCTGGCTGAACCGGAGCTGGTCGGAGAGATTGACCGGCAAGATCCCGTGTTGGTCTTGGCTGGCCGGTTGGCATTGGCAAGCCGCCATCCCTTGTCCATGGCTCTGGTGAAGGCAACCGGCGCGCTTGTCCCGCTTGCCGATGTGCAGGAAGTATCAGGTGCTGGCCTTGAAACCCATGTCGATGGGCAGCGGTTGCGGCTTGGAAGTCCGTTGTTCTGCGGCGCAACGACAGAAGCAATTGAAGCACACCTTTTGGCAGTGCCAGGCGCGTCGCTGCTGGCTATTCAGTATGGCGAAGAGCCCGTGCGCTTGTTGGCGGTTCGTCAGAAGCTCCGCTCCGATGCGCGAGATGTCGTCGATCAATTGAAGGCGCATGGGTATGCGCTTGAGATTGTGTCAGGTGATACGCTGCCTTCTGTGGCAGAGTGTGCCGAAGCACTTGGAATAGAGAATTGGCAAGCTGCGATGACACCTTCTGCGAAAATCGCCCGTCTGGAGGCCCTGCAGTCCGATGGCCGGAAAGTGCTGATGGTTGGCGACGGATTGAATGATGCTCCAGCGCTCGCCGGAGCGCATGTGTCGTTGTCTCCAGTCTCCGCGGTTCATCTCAGCCAGGCGGCAGCTGACGCGGTCTTTCTAGGTAAAAAACTGCAGCCGGTCTTTGATGCGCTATCGCTGTCCATACGGGCGCGGCGCGCCATTGAACAAAACCTTTGGATTTCGACCGTTTATAATATCATCGCGGTGCCAATCGCGGTTGCCGGATACGTGACGCCCTTGATGGCAGCCGTCGCCATGTCAGCTTCGTCACTGGCTGTCACGGCCAATGCGTTGCGTTTGAAATGGGGCAACCGGGCTGCAGCGGATGCCAGCGCATCGACCGTCTTCGGTCCTGTAATGAGCACCAAGGGAGAGTGAAATGGATGTCTTGATTTTTCTGATCCCGATTGCCCTCGTACTCGGAGGCGTGGGCCTGGTGGCTTTCCTCTGGTCATTAAAAACCGGGCAATATGATGATCTGGAAGGGGCCAAATGGCGCATTCTGGATGACGATGATCTCCCCGAGCGCAAAAACACCCAATGACCTGCGCAAGGGTGGTTGCTCCCGTACTGGCTATGTCAAGTAATTATGTTTGATAGGACCATGCCGGTCGCAATGATCAACAGCCCTATTCCGGAAAGCAGAAGTATATTCGGGCGATAGGCGCCGCTCACGTCTGATTGCAAATGGTGCTCTTGGGAAACAGGGGCACTGTCCGGAGCGTTGTTTTCATCTTCGGTCATTTATCGAACAATTACCTATAATCCTGTTTGACTAATTGCGACGGGCAGACGGCCCATTCTGTGGGGACCAGTCGTCTTTAAAATGGCGCAGCAGTTTGAAGGTCCTGTTAATCGGGAGGCCGCAAAAATCTTAATTCTTCGCAACATTACTAAAACGTAAGGGCAGGGATTACGAATTAACCAGTTCTCCAATAAGATGGCTTAGCTTTAAAACTAGAGAGCATATTCAATGCCGGAACGCGACTAACGCATTGTTCAGAAATTCATGTCAGAGAAGACATGAACTTAGGAGGATTGGGTGAGCCTGGATCTGGCCTCATTGACGTTTTTGCTGGTGGAAGACAGCGCGTATATGCGGACCATTCTGCGCACCATGCTGCAGGGGTTCGGAGCGCGGCGGATCGTCGAAGCCGAAGATGGCGCATCCGGATTGGAGGCGATGGACCGTGCCAACCCGGATATCTTGATCCTTGATTGGGTCATGCCGATCCTTGATGGCGCGGACATGGTTCGGATGATCCGCAGCCCGAACAACCCTTTTGCCTACATTCCGATCATCATGGTGACCGCGCATACGGAACGCAGCCGGATTGTCGAAGCACGGCGGCTTGGTGTTCACGAGCTTCTCTCTAAACCGATTTCCGCCAAGGCGCTCTATCAGCGGGTGTCGAGTGTGATCGTTCAGCCACGCGACTTCATCAAGACCGCGACCTATTTTGGCCCGGCCCCGCGCGAAATCCGCAATCGTCAGAAAATCTGGCAGGGTGGTTCTGGGGAACAGTCAGGTGGCGACCAAGGAAACGGCGGCGACGGCGCGGTCACAGCTATCGGTTAGGTCTACTCAGACGCCGCTAGGCGGCTGACTGTTTCGAATTTGCAGTATCCTCTGCGCCTAACCCATCTTTCTCGTTAAATGAAGCGCTAGCGTCAGAGAACTGCGCCAGTAGATCCAAATCAACAGTGTAATTGTCGAGCAGGAATTGTGAAAGAACATCTATAGGGAGATGTTGATACCCTTCGACAGCTTCATTAAGAGCTTCTAGTGTGTCTAGTCTTTCACGAATTTTTATCATGACATCCCAAGTCAATCACGAATCATGACCTTTGTTATGATGTAGGGTTAATAATAGGTAATTGTCTGGAGGGCAACAGCTGTCCGGCAAATAAGTTGCAATTGAAAAACCAATTATATTTTGTTCACACCAATGCGCACTTGTTGCTAAACAAAACGCACCTTAGGTCTACCGGTGACAACAAAGGATCTCTCTATGACTGCCGTCGTTTACGTTTTAAATGGCCCGAACCTCAATCTTCTGGGCAAGCGGCAGCCGGAGATCTATGGAGCACAAACCCTGGCCGATGTTGAAGAATTGTGCCGGACCACTGCGGCGCGCTTTGGCGTGATTGCCGATTGCCGGCAAAGCAACGCGGAACATGAACTGATCGACTGGATCCAGGAGGCACGGGAAAAAGCTGCCGCGATCGTTATCAATCCTGCGGCTTACTCGCACACGTCTGTCGCCATTCTTGATGCCCTGAACGCCTGTGAGTTCCCGGTTATCGAGGTGCATATCTCCAACATTCATAAACGTGAGGAGTTTCGTCATCACTCCTACGTTTCAAGCCGTGCAGATGCGATCATTGCTGGATGTGGTGTTCAGGGCTATGAGCTGGCACTTATCCATGCCGCCGCCCTGGTTCGCGGTGGCTAGAAGCTCAAGTTAGCATCGGGACATTTGGACCGGTTAGGCGCCGCTTCCTTTCAGGAATTCGCGGGCAATCGTCCGAGCCACGATTTTGACGTCAAGCCACAGACTCACATTCTCAATGTATGCAAGATCATACTCGAGCCGCATACGGGCCAAGTCCGCATCGGATGCATCTCCGCGATATCCGTTGACTTGCGCGAGGCCGGTGATGCCCGGCAGCACCTGAAGCCGGTCATAGTAGCGATAGTCGAGGCACTCGTAGGGAACTCCGCCTGCCTGCATCCCGGGGACATAAGGCCGCGGGCCCACCAGTGACATTTGCCCGCGCAACACGTTCCAAAGCTGAGGCAGTTCGTCAAAGCTGCTCTGGCGCAGGAAACGCCCAATCCATGTGACGCGCTGATCGCCGATAATTGTGTGCTGCAAGCCGGTGTGGTCGCATTGATCGACGAACATCGTCCGGAACTTGAGAATAGAAAACGGTTGTCCGTTAATCCCAAGACGGGTCTGACGGAAAAACACAGGTCCGCGGCTGGTCAGTTTGATCGTTACGGCAATGCCGGCAAGGAGAGGAAACAAAAACACGAGGCCGGCGACCGCTCCCGCGACATCGAAGACCCGTTTCAAGGCGCGCTGCAAAGGCCGCGCTTCGTAGACTGGGCGCTTTACCTCTGCGTAAGGTGAGGCAGCTTTCCGCAACTGGCGGGCAGTCAATATCCGTTGTGCCGCCCCGCCGCGAATTTTCTGCATCCGGCCTGAGCTGGTGCCTCTGAACAAGCTGGAAGACGGCGTCGCAAAGCCAAAGCCATAAAGCTTTCGCGCTTCTTTCCTCTCGTCTGTCAGCGTCTCATCTGCCATGCGCCCAAAACACCTGTTGTCCGCTTTGTCCTACCTAACTTTGCGGACCATAAATCAGAACATTTTCAGGTTCCAATTAAATATTAGTAAAGTGTTAACGCTGTGATCCAGATCACGAAGTGCATGAGATAAAATACTTATTTGCGCTGACGGAGAAAATGGCGTCCGGATTTTTCCTTGCAAGAGCGTTGCGAAGGAGAAGAAGGCAAACCCGGCAGACCGGCGAAAAGCACCCCAAATGCACAGGTTTACAACCTAAATACAACCATGTGTCAGTAGGAGCGGCCAACGCTTGTATAGTCGAAACCAGCTTCTGCCATGTATGCAGGTGTGTAGATGTTTCGAAGGTCTGCAACCTTTGGGGTTTTGACCAAGGATTTCACCCGCTCCAGATCCAGCGCCCGGAATTGGTCCCACTCGGTCACGATCACAATCGCATCAGCACCTTCGATCGCGTGATAAGGACCGTCGCAGAACATGACGTCCTGCATAAGTTTGGCGGCCTCTTCCATGCTCGCCGGATCAAATGCGCGTATCTTGGCACCTGCTGCCTGCAGTTTTTGAACGATGTCGATGCTCGGCGCTTCGCGCATGTCGTCAGTGTTCGGTTTGAAGGCGAGGCCGAGTAGGGCGATTGTTTTGCCGTCAACATCCCCGCCCATGAAATCAATGACCTTGTCGGCCATCTTCTTCTTCCGTGCGGCATTCACCTCGATTACCGAATCGACGATTTTCAGCCCGGATTCCGCGTCGGCTGCGATCTTGGACAGAGCAAGCGTATCTTTCGGGAAGCAGGATCCGCCGTAGCCAGGGCCCGCGTGCAAGAACTTGGAGCCAATCCGGTTATCCAGACCAATGCCGCGGGAGACTTCCTGAACATTGCCGCCGACTTTCTCGCAAAGGTCAGCAATTTCGTTGATGAAGGTGATCTTCACGGCAAGGAAGGCGTTGGCAGCATATTTGATGAGTTCGGACGTGCGGCGCTTGGTGACCAGGATCGGCGTCTCATTGAGGTAGAGCGGCCGGTAGAGCTCCCGCATGACATCCACAGCCTTGGCGCTGTCTGTGCCGACAACAACACGGTCCGGACGCTTGAAATCTTCGATGGCAGCACCTTCCCGCAAGAATTCCGGGTTTGAGACGACTGCAAAGTCTGCGTCCGGACGGGTCTTGCGGATAATCGCTTCCACCTCGTCCCCGGTGCCGACCGGCACGGTGGACTTCGTCACCACCACTGTGAACCCGTCAATGAGCGTGGCGATTTCTTCGGCTGCTGCATACACATATGTCAGGTCCGCATGTCCGTCGCCCCGGCGGGTCGGAGTTCCAACCGCGATGAAGACAGCGTCAGCGGCTTTGACAGCTTCTTCGGCATCGGTCGAAAAGAACAGCCGCTCTTCGGAAACGTTCTTGGCGACCAGTTCTTGAAGGCCAGGCTCATAGATCGGGATCGCGCCCTTGTTCAGGGCATCGATCTTGGCGGCGTCCTTGTCAATGCAGGTTACAATGTGGCCGAAGTCGGCAAAACAGGTTCCAGATACCAGACCGACATACCCGGTCCCAATCATCGCAACGCGCATCGTCTATCCCAGTTTTTCCAGACGGAACTGATTATCCCGTCAAAGGCGCGGCTGGGGTACAGAATACCCTTAGCCGAAGAAGAAAACTCAGCGCGTTGGTACTGGCTTTCTGACAGGTGTCAATCCACGAAGGGCTGCACGGGAACCAATTGCGCCAAGTTGCGGCCCTTATGCCGCAGTTTTCGGCACACTATTATGACGGCAATGTTTCTTGGCTTGATTTTCCAGGCAAGTTTGGACCCTCAGACCGTCAGATAACGCCTCACGTCCGCCTCAGACATGTCGGCGCCTCGTCCGGATAGAACCACTTCGCCGCGGTCCATCACCGCGTAATCATCTGCAAGATCCCGGGCGAACTCGAAATACTGTTCAACCAGGACAATCGCCATTGTCCCTTGATCCCGAAGCCAGGAAATGGCCCGGCCGATGTCCTTGATGATCGAGGGCTGAATTCCCTCTGTCGGTTCATCAAGAACCAGCAGTTTTGGGCGGGTCACCAAGGCTCTGGCGATCGCAAGCTGCTGCTGTTGCCCGCCAGCCAGCTCGCCGCCACGGCGATGCAGCATGTCCTTTAGCACGGGAAAGAGTTCGTAGATCGTATCCGGGATAAACCGTTCCTTGCGCGGGATCGGCGCATAACCGGTTTCCAGGTTCTCCTTGACCGACAATAGGGGAAACACTTCCCGCCCTTGTGGAACAATGGCGATGCCCTTCTTGGCCCGTGCATGTGGCGGCAGATTGGAGATGTCTTCACCGTTCCAGAAGATATGCCCGGAACTGATGGGTTGCTGGCCGGCGACTGCGCGCAACGTCGACGTCTTGCCGACACCGTTACGGCCCATAAGACAGGTCACTTTGCCAGTTTCAGCACTCAAAGAGACACCTTTCAGTGCTTGAGCGGCGCCATAGTGGAGATTTATGTTTTCGACTTTGAGCATGTCTCACCGCCCCAGATAGACTTCAACAACCCGCTCATCGGCGGAGACGTGATCAAGAGAGCCCTCGGCCAGAACAGATCCTTCATGCAGCACCGTGACTTTCACACCAAGGGAGCGGACGAAATCCATGTCGTGTTCGACGACAACGACAGAGTGGTCCTTGGCGATCTCTTTCA